>DATABZ010000122.1:0-3012 GCA_036259315.1 Gemmatimonadales bacterium
CGCGATGCAGAGGCGCTGCTGCTGGCCGCCCGAGAGCTCGTAGGCGGAATCGCCGAGCCGCTCCTGCACCTCCTTCCAGAGGCCGGCGCGCTTCAGCGCCAGCTCGACCCGGTCGTCGATGAAGGACTTCTGCCGGATGCCACGGATGCGCAGCCCGCTCGCCACGTTCTCGTAGATCGACTTGGGGAACGGGTTCGGCTTCTGGAACACCATGCCGATCCGCAGCCGCGGCAGCATCGGGTCGGTCCTCGGATCGACGATGTTGATGCCCTCGGGGTAGAGCCGGATCTCGCCCGCGTAGCGGTTGCCGGGGTAGAGGTCGTGCATGCGGTTGAAGCAGCGCAGGAACGTGCTCTTGCCGCAGCCGGACGGGCCGATCAGGGCCGTCACCTCGCGGTCGACGATCGGCAGCGAGATCTTCTTGAGGGCGTGGAAGTCGCCGTACCAGAAGTCGAGCTCGCGCACCTCCGCCTTGTTGGCGGCGGGTGCCTCGGCCGCCTTCGGCTCCGATTCGTGCGTGGCCGCGGCCGCCTCCCGCGGCGGGCGCTCGTCCCTCTCGGCCACCGCGGCGGCGGTGACGGCGGTGGCGGCGGCGGTCCCGCGCCCCGGCCGTTCGGCGGCGCCGTGCGTCTCGTGCATGGCGTTCCCTCCACGGGCGGCGGGCGCCCGTCGTTCGGCTCGCTGGATCGCAGGCGAGGTCACCATTATCACCCCCTTGCTCGCGCCGGTCCGCGTGCGGCTCACCTCATCTTCCGGCGCAGGCGGTAGCGGATGTAGATCGCCAGGCCGTTCATCAGCAGCGTCATGACCAGCAGCACCACGCCGGCGGCGGCGGCGTTGACGTGGAACTCCGCCTGCGGCCGGGAGGTCCAGTTGAACATCTGGATCGGCAGCACGGTGAAGGGGCTGTTGAGCCACTCGAAGCTGAGGAACGGGAACTCGGACTGGATCGGCGACGGCGGCAGGAAGGCGATGAACGTCAGCGCACCGATGGTGATCACGGGCGCCGTCTCGCCGATGGCGCGGGACAGGCCGACGATCGTCCCCGTCAGGATACCCGGCGTCGCCGCCGGCAGGATGTACATGCGGACCGTCTGCCACTGGTCCGCGCCCAGCGCGTAGGCGCCCTCGCGGACCTCCTGCGGGATGCTTCGGATCGCCTCGCGCGTGGCCACGATGACCACCGGCAGGATCAGCAGGGCGAGGACCAGACCCGCGACGAGGACCGTCTGCCCGAGGCCGAAGGCGTAGACGAACAGGCCGAGCGCCAACAGGCCGTAGATGATCGACGGCACGCCGGCGAGGTTGGTGACGTTGATCTCGATGATGCCGGTGACCCAGTTCTTCGGCGCGTACTCCTCGAGGTACACCCCGGCCGCGATACCGAGGGGAATCGCGAGGACCGCGGTGACCACCATCACGAGCGTCGTCCCGACCCACGCGGACAGGATTCCCGCCCGCCCCGCTCGGCGCGACGGGAAGCTCGTCAGGAAGTCCCAGGAGAGTCGCGGCAGGCCCTGGAGCGCGAGATCCAGGAAAAGCGCCACCAGCGTGGCGATCGCGATCAGCAGCACCGCCAGCCCGGCGGTCGCGAAGACCAGATCGGCGCGCCGCTTGCGCGCGACCAGCTGCGTGTAGTCGATGCCGCCGTCCCTTATCCCGCCGTGCATGGCACCGTGCTCCGAATCCTCAGTACGCCTCACGGAATCGCCTGCGCAGGTAGAAGCCGATCATGTTGAAGATCAGGGTGATGACGAAGAGCGTGAGGCCCGCCGCGAAGATCGTCTGGTAGCCGAGCGATCCGTGCGGCACGTCGCCGAGGCTCACCTGCACGATGTAGGCGGTGATCGTGGCCGCGCCCTCGCGCGGATCGAAGGTCAGGTTCGGCATCTGACCGGCCGCGATCGCGACCACCATCGTTTCGCCGACCGCGCGCGACATGCCGAGGATGTAGGCCGCGGTGATCCCCGAGAACGCCGCCGGCACGACCACCCGGGTCGCCGTCTGAAAGCGCGAAAACCCGAGCGCGTAGGCGCCCTCGCGCAGCTCCCGCGGCACCGCGCGCATCGCGTCCTCGCTTACGGAGGTCACGAACGGCAGGATCATGATGCCCATCACGATCCCCGGCGCGAGTAGGTTGAAGCCGGCGAGCCCCGGGATGAAGGACTGCAGCAGAGGCGTGACGAACAGGAGCGCGAAGTAGCCGAAGACGACGGTCGGCACGCCCACGAGCAGCTCGAGGAACGGCTTCACGATCTCGCGAACCCTCACCGGCGCGAACTCGCTGAGATAGAGGGCCGCCACCGTACCCGCGGGGATGGCGACGAGCAGGGCGATTCCCGCCGCCATCGCCGTGCCCGAGAGCAGCGGCAGGATGCCGTACCGCGCGTTGGCGAACAGCGGCGTCCACTGGGTGTCCGTCAGGAACTCCAGGAGGGAGACGTGGGTGAAAAACTGAACGGATTCGCTGACCAGGACGTAGACGATGCCGAGCGTGACCAAGACCGACACGCTCGCGGCGGCGAACAGGATGTAGCGCACGCCGGCATCGATCCAGCGCCGGCGGCGCAGAAACGCGGCGCTGGGCTGCACGCCCCCTGCGTGTCTCCGGTCCTCGGCCCTCTGCCCTGTTGCGACAGCCACCGCCATGGCACACGACCTCTGCTTGGGGGTCTGTCTCGGCACCCGGGGAGGTTGCTCCGGAGGCCTCACACGAAACGGCCAAAGCGCCGGGGCCGTCCCCGGCACCGGCGAGAGGAGAAGGGCGGCACGGGGGGAACGCCTGATGCCCCCCTCGTGCTCCCTCTTCTCACCACCCGCGCGTGTGGTGGTCTCGACCCCTCACTGGGTCCTCTCGGCCTGGAGGATCTTCTCGACGCCGACGCCGACCTGGGAGCCGCCGCCGAACGCCGTCCCCGTCTCGCGGTCCGTAAAGTTCTGCATCGCGAGCTCGTAGGCTTCCTCCGGCAGCGGGACGTAGCCGACCTCGCGCACCAGCTCCGGCGCCAGCTC
>DATABZ010000123.1:0-10991 GCA_036259315.1 Gemmatimonadales bacterium
ACGTCGAGCGCATTCGGGCGTGGCTAGAGACCCATGGAATCGTCCTCGCCGGTCGCTACAGTGAGTGGGAGTACTACAACTCCGACCACGCCTTCATCGCCGGCATGAACGCGGCACGTGCGGTCCAGGAGTGGGATCGCCGGGGGGATCAGGCGCCGGTGGGCCAGTCCCCGGAGACGGCGGCGGGCCGGGCGCGCGCCGGCTGAGGGCGGGTGAGCCGCACGTAGCGGGCGAGGGCGTCCTCGAGGCTCGGCAGCAGCGGCCCCCGCTCGCTGCCGAGCGCCGTGTAGGGGGGTCCCGACGGTGGTACCGGGGCCTCGCGCAGCCGCTCGGTGCCGACGCCGGCGAGCTCGGCGCCGCGCCTCACCAGCTCCAGCCACGTCACCGCTCCAACGTTCGCCAGGTGCCACACGCCGCGCTCGCGGTCGATCAGCAGGTCGAGCGCCGCGTTGACCAGATCCGGCACATAGGTGGGCGACACCACCGCGGCCGGAACGACCCACTCCCCGCCGGAGCCGAGCGCTTCGAGCGCCCTCGTCAGGATGTTGTAGCGGTCCCAGGGACCGAAGAAGGCGCTGGTGCGGATCACCAGCGCCGATGGCAGGATCGCCAGCACCCGCCGCTCGGCCTCGGCCTTGCTCGCGCCGTAGACGCTCGCCGGTGCGACGGCATCGCTCTCCACGTACGGACGCCGGGCTCCTCCGGAGAACACCAGATCGCTGGAGAAGGTCACCAGCGGAATGCCGGCGCCGGCGCAGCCCCCGGCGAGCTCGGCGGCGCCATCCGCGTTCTCCCGGAAGCAGCGGTCCCGATCCCGCTCGGCTTCCTCCACCCGGACGTAGCCCGCCGTGTTCACCACGGCCCATGGCCGATGCTCCTCCAGCGCCGCCGCCACCGAGGTGGGATCGGCGATGTCGAGCTCGGCGCGCCGAAGGAGCCGCGCCTCCAGTCCCCGCACCGCCGCGAGCCGCGCAAAGGCTGCACCGAGGGTCCCGGTCGCTCCGGTGATCAGGAGCGGCGGCAGCCGGTCACGCTGCCCAATCCGGGACCGGGAGGCGCGTCGGACCGGTGGCGACTGCTCGTACTCGAACCGAACGTCGCGGCGCCACCAGCCGGCCGTCCGCGCCAGTGGCTCGGCGGGTGATCGCCCGTGGGCCAGATCCTCCACGAGCCGGCCCAGTGCCGTGAGCCGCGGGGCTGGCCCGCGCACGTCGAAGGCGCCGGGCTCGTAGTGCCCGGTGGCGCTGGTCAGAAGCGAATTCCAGTCGAACGCACCCAGGAGCGCCCACACGGTGACTGCGCGGACGTCCACACCTCGGTGCCGAGCGTCCCCCGCGGCACGGTAGACCTCGAGCAACCAGCGGAGCTGCTCCTCGCGGGTACAGCCGAGGTGCGCCTCGGTCACCGCGAGCGGGATGCGGTAGCGCCGCCATGCCTCACCCAGCAGGTCCGCCACACCGGCCGGCTCCGCCAGCGCTCGCACGGCAGCCACATCGGCGTAGCGGTGGCGGCCGTTCCCTCCCCAGGTGTCCTCGGGATACAGATGCAGCTTGGTGTCGAGGTGACGGTTGCTGGTGATGTAATGATTGATGCCGAAGATGTCGGGCGGACAGGCGTTCGCCCGGAACCAGTCCAGCTCCGCCTCCTGGACCCCGAGCGAGCGCATGTGCCGCCACATCCGATCGGCCGGCCCCAGCCGTCCGGTGAGCAGGTCGAGGCTCAGCCAGCGGCGGTCGTTGTCGAAGTCGGCCTGATACCGGAGGAGCCTGGTGCTGGACGTCCGGCCCAGGTCTTCGGTCTGAACGAATCTTGCCTCCGGCGTGACCTCGCGGATCGCGCGCATGGCGAGAATGGATGCGCGACACTCAATCAGCAGCGCCCGGGAGAAGTCGTAATCGCTCCGCGCGTGCGGATACCAAAGTCCATAGAGGGCGCTGAACCGCCCGGTGGTGAGCGGCTCGTTGACGGGGGTGTACGCGGTGACCCACGGGTAGCGCTCCGCCACGGCACGTGCGTATTCCGCGAGTCGCTCGGGAAAGCTCGGGTCCAGCAGGTGCGTGCCCGCGGGCCCGCTGCCGTGGTGCACCAGGCCCACGATGGGCTCGATGCCCAGCTCGCGCGCACGAGCCAGCCTGGCGTCGGGCCAGCGCCAGTCGGCGCGTTCCACGCCGCCCGGCGCGGTGCGCTCCCACAGCACCGGAAAGCGGAGCGTGCGCAGCCCGAGCGCGGCAAAGCGATCGAGGTCGTCCTCGCGGCGATCATGTCCCGACAGCACCAGCTGATCCCGGAAGGTGTCGCCGACCCGGTTGACGGTGCACTCCACCCCGCCCCACAGCGCGAGGGGCTCGGTCGCCGGGCGCGCGATCACTCGCGGCTCGGGCGGCGGGCCATGTGGCGGATCATGTCGTCCATCGCGAGCGTGGCGACCGGATGCTGTCCCAGGTGCTCCCGGAAACGGAACGTGCACGCCATCAGCTGACCCCGGTCCACCGGCCGCTCGGCGACGAGCGCCACGACGTGGTGCACCCAGCCGACGAACAGACCGGCGTGCACCCGGCTGGCGAAGTCCCGCGGGGTCAGGCCGACCAGCACCGACTCCGGCGTCAGGTCGGCGAAGGCGAAGTCCACCGTTCCACCGGTGGGAATGCCCTTGAACAGGCGGTGCTGACGGAGCCAGCTCATGCTGCTGGCCCAGTCGCCCTGCCAGGATCGTCCGTCGCGCGCGGCGACGCCCCAGGTCCCCAGGTGGGTCTGAAACGATTCGGGCCGCTCGGCCAGCCAGAGCACGTGGCCGCCGTTCTGAGCATAGGTCCGCCAGGCATCGCTCAGGGTTTCGACCACCACGAGATCGGCACTGCCTTCCTCTTCGGTCATGTCATACCCGAGATCGGCGAGCCGGGCGGACAGCCGGGGGGAGTGCGGTGCGTGGAGGCGCAGGTGCGGCGGCGGGGAGCGCCGGGGGAAGAAGTAGAGCTCGTGGTGGTTCCCGCTGAGCTCGCGGCCATCAGCCGCCTGAAGCCGGAACTCGAGCCGGGCCCGCACCGGCTCGGCGACCGGCGGGACGGTGAAGGCGACGGTGCCCACGGTCGTGAGGTGAGCGCGATTCGGGCCCAGGCTGCCGAAGGTCCCCCGGAGATCGGGCGAGATGTCGAGGTACCACTCGATCCGGCAGTCCCGCAGGTCGAGGGTGGAGAAGTGAGACAGACCGAGCCGCACCTCGCAGCGCTCGCCCTCCCAATAGGCGATGCGGTCCCAGTCCATGGGGACGATGGCATCCGCGCTGTTCACCTGGCCGATGACGTCGTAGTACGCCTTGGGATTGCGGCAGATGTCGAGCAGCCCGTTCGCCTCCCAGTGCACGTCGGTGAGCTCGGTGATGATGTATCCGACGATGCTCGGGTGCCGCCGCATCTGCTCGATCTGGTACTTGAGCGCCGTGTACTGCATCCGCTGGCTGGCCGCCGTGAGGTCGGAGAGCGTGGGGAAGACCTTGTCGAGGTGATAGCCGCGGTATCGCCGCTCCACCGCGTGCGGGTACATCACGCCATCGCCCCACTCGATACCGGTCTCGAACCACCAGGGCTCACCCCCATAGCACTCGCGCAGCTGGCCGATGTCCGGCAGTCCCCAGTTGCCGAACTCCGAGACGACGATCGGCTCGTTGCCGCGACGCCGCACCTCTGGGGCGGTGGGCGTCGCGGGGGCGTTCCAGGGATCCTGGAGATACTCCCTCCACCGCTCGATCCCCGCGTACTCCCGGGCGAAGGTCCAGGCCGGACGCGCCGCGAACGCCTGCACCCAATCCTTCCACTGCCGGTGGTGGTCCGGCATGCCGTAGTAGTTGTGGAAGTCCTCGATGTCCGTGACGACGTGAAAGTTGGTGAAGCAGGGCGAGTTCCCCACGACCAGCCGGCTCGGGTCGAGCTGCTTGAGGTCGGTGTACATGTCCACCAGCCAGGCCCGGTGCTGGGGGTTGACGGCCAGGTCGGTGCCCCAGTTCTCGTTGACGATGGTCCAGATGACGATGGACGGGTGATTCCAGTCGCGCTCCACCATCCCCACCATCGTCTCCCGGGCGCGGCGCTTGGCGTCTTCGGTCAGCTCCTGCCAGTTCGGGAGCTCGGTCCAGATGAGAAGACCCGCGCGGTCCGCCGCGTCGTAGTAGCGCGGGTCCGCCACCTTGATGTGGGTCCGCAGGCAGTTGAGGCCCATGTGCTTCGCCCGCGCGAACTGCTCGTCCAGCTCGGCGTCGCTGAACGCGGTGTAGATGCCGGCGGGGTAGTAGTCCTGATCCAGGGCGCCTCGCAGATACACCGGACGGCCGTTGAGCACCAGGAAGCCGTCCGGCGAGGAGCCGATCGAGCGCATGCCGAAGCGGTCGCTTCGCCGGTCCAGCGGGACACCGGATTCTTCGACCAGGGTGGTTGCGAGGACGTACAGCCTGGGGTTCTCCGTGTCCCAGAGCTCAGGCTCGGGGATGGAGAGCTCCCCGATAGCGGCCTGCTCGCCCGGCTCCAATCGATGGCCGAGCGTCAGGGTGCCGCCCCCGGGCGCCGTGAGCGTCAGCTCGAGGCGTAGCGCGCGGGGGCTCGGCCGGCTCGTCTCGACGTGGACCAGAGCGCGTCCCCCTGGCACATCGGGTGTGACCCGGACGGCCCGAAGGTGATCCGCCGACCGGCGCTCGAGATGCACGCTCTGCCAGATGCCGCCGATCGGCCCGTACCAGCTCTGTTTGCCGTGCGGGACCTCGGCGAAGGGGAAGCCGAGGTCGGCATCCGCGTCCGAGCCGGGATCGATGACCTTGACCACCAGCTCGTTGTCGCCATCGGCTCGCAGGACCGACGTGACCGGAAGCTCGAACGGCAGGTAGCCGCCCTCGTGCTCGCCGACCAGGACGCCGTTGAGCCAGACGGTGGCGAAGTAATCGACAGCGCCGAAGCGCAGCAGGTGCACGACCTCGGTGCCGGCGGGCTCCTCCGGCTCGGTCCAGCGGAACCGGTGGCGGTACCAGGCCACGCCGGTGTAGTCCCGCAGGTCGGCAAACTGGGCCTGCCAGGGGCCCGGCACCCGAATGCGGCGCAGGTCGGCCGTCTCCAGGGTAGCCTGGGTCAGGGAGCGATCGGGATCCACGGCGAACTCCCATTCGCCGTCCAGCGGCAGTCGGTATCTCGTGCCGGGGGCGAGCCCGTGCTGCGGCTCGGGCGGCGGGAGGTCGGGCGGGGCCGTGAGGGGACCAGGGGTCCCGACCATGAGACCGGTATCGTGTGAGTGCGAAGGCAGAGGGACGATCCGTTCGAGGGGTGATCCGATCCTGGCCAGGGGGTCGTGGCGGGCTGCCGGGGTGACGTAGACTCGCACCGGCAATACATACCGGAGGTAGTCTAAAGCGTGGGTGACACGGCTCACAGGGTCGACCCTGGCTCGACCGCGGCACCGGTTGTAGCCTAGTGGGGTCCCGGTCCAAAGTCCTAGTCTGAGCGAAACCCTCCAACGGCTCAAGGCTGCCCTGGCTGACCGCTACGCGATCGAGCGCGAGCTCGGCCGTGGGGGGATGGCCGCGGTCCACCTGGCCCATGACCTGAAGCACGAGCGGCCGGTCGCGCTCAAGGTCATGCGGCCCGAGCTCGCCGCCACCCTGGGCCCGTCCGGTTTCCTCCGCGAGATCCGGCTCTGTGCCCGCCTGCAGCATCCCCACATTCTGGCCGTGCTGGATCCGGGAACCGTCGCCTCGAGCACCGGCGGCGCGGACCTGCTGTGGTTCACCATGCCCTTCGTCGAGGGCGAGTCGCTCCGCGGCAGACTCGATCGCGAAGATGCAGCGGGCGCACGCGCTGGACCCGCTGTCGCGGATCATCGGCTCCGAGCTGGGCTGGGTGTACTACCAGATGGGCCGGAACGACGAGGCGGAGGCCCAGCTCAGGCGGACGCTCGCGCTCGACCCCAACTACCCCCACGCCCTGCTGAACCTGGGGGTCGTGTTCCTCGTGACCGGACGGTATGCCGAGGCGATCGACACCTTGAAACGCGCGATCGACCTGGGGGGCGACTACGATCCGCTCAACGCCGCGTTGGTCACCAGCCACGCCCGTGCGGGCGACCTCGCGAGGGCTCGCAGGCCCATGAGCGAGCTGACCGCACGCGCGGCGCGGGGTGAGTTCGGCCAGCTCGGACTGGCGATCGCGTACGCCGGGCTCGGCGAGACGGACAGCGCCTTCGCGGCGCTGCACCGGGCCATCGACCAGCGCGACATCTTCCTGCCGGAGGTCTTCTCCGATCCGCTGCTGCATCCGCTCAGGACGGATCCTCGATTCGAGCGGATCCTGGAGGGCATGGGTTTGGCACGGCCTGCGGCAGGGGACACGGCGCAATGAGCGGTGAGGCAGCGAGCGATGAGGCAAGGATGAGACCCCGACCAGCACTCGTGCTCCTCCTCGCCGCCTGCGCGGCCGCCTGCGCGGCGCCCGGGTCCGAGACTACGCTGCCGGCCCGGTGGGAACCGCGTGCGCCGGTTCCCGAGGCTCGCACGGAAGTGAGCGTGGCGACGGACGGGGCCCACATCTATCTGGTAGGGGGCTTCGGCGACGGGGAGGGGCGCAGGCCTGCTGCGCCGCGCGCGATGCTCGCGTATGACCCGACCTCCGACCGATGGGCCGCCGCCGGGGAGATCCCCGAGGGGGTCAACCACGCCGGCTTCGCCGCGGTCGACGGCAAGCTCTACATCGTCGGGGGCTTTCGGGGCGCGACGTTCTCACCGATCGGCGCGGTGCGGATCTACGACCCTGCCGACGGCACCTGGCGCGATGGTGCTCCCATGCCCACCCCTCGCGGTGCCCTGGCGGTGGCCGTGCTCGATGGCAGGATCCACGCGATCGGCGGCAACGCCGCTGGCGGGGGCGCACTCCAGCCGCACGAGCACGGCACGCCGGAGGCGGACAACTCGGTGGGGACGCACGAGGTCTATGATCCATCCGCCGACACGTGGACCCGGCTCGCTCCCCTGCCCACCCCGCGCAACCACCTGGGGGCCGCGGCGATCGGCGGGAAGATCCACGTCGTCGGCGGGCGGGTGCCGGGGGATATGGAGCTCACGTCGCACGAGATCTACCATCCAGCGACCGGCTCATGGACCGCCGGACCACCGCTGCCGACGGGCCGCAGCGGCATCGCGGTAGTGGCCCATCGCGGGCGCCTCTATGTCTTCGGAGGCGAGACGGTCGGATGGTTTTCGTCGAGCACCTTCGACGAGGCCGAGCGGTTCGATCCGGAGACGGGGCTATGGGCGGCGCTGCCGCCGATGCCTTCGGCGAGGCACGGATTGGGGGCAGCCTCATTCGGCGAGGCCATCTACGTCCTGAGTGGAGGGCCAAAGGCGAGGCTCTCGTTCGGCGCGGCGAACGAGCGGCTCGTGGAGCTTCCTTGAGCCGGACCGAGCTCTGCCGGGCCGGGCTGCGCCGACGGTTTCGCGCCCTGGCCCGGGTCGCCACCCGGCGTATCTTTCGAAGACCATTCCCCTAACAGAGCCTATGCCATTTCCCGTCGCGCCGTGAAGCCGGAGATCGTCGCGCAGTTCCAGGCCGCCCTCGCGGGCCGCTACACCATCGAGCGCGAGCTCGGCCGCGGCGGCATGGCTACCGTATTCCTCGCGCACGATCGGACCGGGGCGGAGGTCGCGCTCAAACTGCTCAACCCGGACCTCGGCTCCACCCTGGGCGCGGACCGGTTCCGCCGCGAGATCCGGGTCGCCAGCCAGCTGCAGCATCCGAACATCCTGAGCGTGCTCGATTCCGGCGTCACCACCCTCGCCAGTGGCATCGACTTCCTCTGGTTCACGATGCCCTACGTCCAGGGAGCCAACGTCTGGGAGCGCTTCGAGCAGACCGGGGCCTTCCCGCCCGACGAGGTGGTCAGGATCGGTCGCGCGGTCGCGGATGCCCTGGCCTACGCCCACGAGAAGGGCGTGGTGCACCGCGACATCAAGCCCGACAACATCCTGCTCGACGGCGAGCGTGTCATGGTGGCGGACTTCGGCGTGGCCCGGGCGGTGAGCGAGGTTCACGAGAAGCTCACCGCGACCGGCATGGTCGTGGGTACGCCGACCTACATGAGCCCCGAGCAGGCCACCGGGGATCGGGAGATCGACGGCCGAACCGACATCTTCGCGCTCGCCTGCGTGCTCTACGAGCTGCTCGCCGGCGAGGCGCCCTTCCACGGTCCGACGCCCCAGGCCACCCTGATGCGGCGGTTCACCGGGCCACCGCGCGCGCTGCGGCCGCTGGTGCACGTCCCGGAGCATGTGGAGGCGGCGGTGCTGAAGGCGCTAGCCCGGGATCCGAAGGACCGCTATCCGACAGCGGCCGCGTTCTCCGAGGCGCTTGCCGGCAGGGATCAGCCGGCCCCCGTGCCGGTTGGCACCGCTTCCGAGCCGAAGGGCGATACGGTATCGGCCAAGGCCGGAGCCCGTGGCTGCTTCGGCTCGGTGCTGCTGGTGCTGGCGACCGCCGTTGCGGGACTGCTGCTGGGCTGACCTTCCGGCGCCTCGTGGAGCGAGTACAAAGTCCCTCGTTTCACCGACTCCGCTCTAGTGCGACCCGACGCCACTACGACCTCGGCTCCAGTGCACCCGGCGCTGGTGGAACGCACTGGTGCAACGCGCTGAGGCGACGCCCTAGGGCAACGCGCTGGGGCGACCTGGATTCAGTACCAGGCCGAGCGCTCCCCCCTGCCGCAGCTTGCCGAGCGCGGCCGCGTGCAGCAGCACCGACATCGGCACCAGGAACATGGGAACCAGTACCATGGGGAAGACGCCCATCGCGGCCGCAGACGGCACACGGGGCCCGAGCCCCGGCACCAGGAACGGCGCGAGAAGTCCGGTGCCCATGCCGATCGCAATGATCAGGTCCACCAGCCCGAACACGCTCCACGCGACGGCGAGGGCGCGGTCACCCCGCGTCCCACGCGCGAGCCCGAGTGCCACGAGAGGCGCCGCGAGGCCGACCGCGATGTCGCCCCAGCCGGCTGGCACGGCGAAATGCGCTGGCAGCTGCCCCAGGGCAAGGAGGGCCACGAACACGATCCCGATCAGCCTGTAGAGCTGCACCCCGATGAGGGCGGGGAGGGAAGCCGCGGCAAGCACCCGTCGGAGCACCGGCGAACGAAGGATCGCCACGAGCGCGATCGCTACCGGGCTCAGCACGAAGATCGGGACCAGGGGCGTAAGGGCGAACGGATCCTGGGTGAGCAGGGTCTCCGGAGCCGGCGCGAGGATCAGTGCCGCCCCCAACCACGTACCGATGAAGGCGGCGGTGCCGACTCGAACCCGGCGCACCGTGCCGTGCGGCAGACCGCTGCGTCCTGCCGCCGAGGACAGGATGCCCCAGACGGCCGCAGCGATCGTCAGGTTCGTCGCCAGCACGATCAGCTCGATGTACCACGGGATGACCGGGATCACGATGGGACTCCTTCCCGCGCTACGAACTCCGCTATGCCCCGAACGACGCTCTCAGGATCGTCCAGGCTCAGGAAATGGCCCGCTCCCGAGATCACTCGAAGCTCCGCGCCCGGGATGTCGCGTCGATTGGCTTCCCGCTCCGCGGACCGCGACCAGTCGTGCTCGCCGTAGAGCAGGAGGACCGGACGCTCGATCGACGGATACTCGGATCGCGCCGACTCCCACGCCGGCCAGTGACGGATCAGCGACATGAACGCCCGGTAGTGTCCCCTCCGGTTGCCGACCGCATACACCTCTCGCGTGAAGGCAGGAGGCAGTGCGCCCTCACGGTGCACGCTGCCGCGCAGGATCCGTCCCTCGATTACGGAGTTCCGGAACCGCATCACCACGGGTCCCAAGACCGGGATGCGGCTCGCTCCGAAGACGAGGTTTGCCAACGCCGAGCTCCGGCGCAGTCCGCGACCGCGATCGTAGTCGTAGGGATTGATCGCGACGACGCGCTGCACCCTGGGATGGCTCCTGGCTGCCAGGAGCAGAGCGACGCTGCCGCCGATCGATTCTCCCACGAGAGTGGCGTCCTCGATGTCGAGTCGATCGAGGAAGCGGCCCACCGCCTGCACGAAGAGCTCGGGGGAGTACTCCGCCGCCGGGATGTCGGACCAGCCGTGGCCCGGGTAGTCCAAGGCGTAGACCCGATGGGTACGCGCCAGCTCGGGGATCACCTTCTGGAACAGGTCGAGCTGGGTGCGCAGCGTGTGGAGCAGGACGACCGCCGGCCCCTCCCCGGTCGCGATGTAGCGGACCCGTACGCCGTCGAGATCCAGGTACCGAATGGAGATCTCCGGTGCCCATTCCAGTCTCTCGGGTGGATCCGGTGCGGTGCGTAAGGCCTCGACGAGGTACGAGGCCAGGATGGGGCCGGCGATCGCGCCGCCGAGCATCAGTCCACTGTTCATTCTCGGTCTCCTTTAGTGTGCGTGGTCTGTCCCGAGGCACCATGCCGCGAGGCCTTAGGTGTACTTACACCTACCTGCGCACGAGTAGGCCCGCACCGGCCACGCAGAGCTCCCCCCGCACTGTGCGGCCGCCTCATAGGGCCCGTTCGGCGGTGGCGACTGCAGCGGACAGATCCGCGAGCAGGCGGTTGGCGCGTTCCTGGCCCAGCTCCCCGTTGACGTGAGCCTGCGCCCGCTGCCAGAGCGGCAGCGCTTCGGCCAGGCGCTCCGCGGCAACAGGCGTCAGGCTCACCTCCCGTACCCGGGCGTCGGAGCCGGGCTGGATGCGGACCAGCCCCTCGCGCTCGAGCAGCTCGATGTTGCGCTTGAGCGTCGTCCGGTCCATGACCGCCTCTTCGGCCAGGTCCGTGATTCGGATCGGGCCCAGGCCCCGGATCAACATCAGCAGGGAGAACTGGGTCGCTCGGAGACCGGAAGGGCGAAGGAACTCGTCATACATCTGGGTGACCGCGCGCGCCGCCTTGCGGAGGCTGAAGCAGGTGCACCGCAGGACAGCGGCTTCGAGGTCGGGAGAACTGGTGCTCATG
>DATABZ010000124.1:0-16526 GCA_036259315.1 Gemmatimonadales bacterium
GGCATCTTTACAGGCTGCGGAGCAGGCAGCTCCCGGCCCCCGTAGCTCAGATGGATAGAGCAGCAGTTTCCTAAACTGTTGGCCGCGTGTTCGAGTCACGCCGGGGGCACTCGGACGTCGGCGAATCGACAGGCGTGACCCCGCGCCGGCGCAGTTCAACTTCACACGTGACACGACATGGCGACGATGGTAGAAGCGACGACTCGAGATCAGGCACCCGCACCCGCGGCAGCCGCTCCCTGGTACCGGGACAGCAAGCGGCTGCTGATCGGTGCGGCAGTGGCGGTGCTGCTCCTGGGAGTGGTCGCCTGGGTGGTCATCAGCAGCGAGCGGCGGAAGGAGCAGTTCGCCGCCCGGAGCCTCAACCAGGCGAGGGCCGCAGCGGAGGCGGGCAACCTGCCGCTGGCCTCGAGCGAGCTCCAGCGGCTGATCGACACCTATGGGGGCACGGACGCTGCCACCGAGGCGGTCATCACGCTCAACCAGGTGCGCCTCATCAACGGCCAGGGCGAGCTGGCGGCGGTAGGGCTCCGCGAGTTCATCGACAGGGATCCACCCGAGAAATACCTCGCCCCGGCCTACGGGCTCCTGGGCACCGCGCTGGAGAACTCCAAGCGCCCGGCGGAGGCCGCCGACGCCTTCCGCAACGCCTCGCGCGCGGCCGACATCGAGTACCTCAAGGCCAGGTACCTGATCGATGCGGGCCGGGCTTACCGAGCGGCCGGCAAGCCCGAGGAGGCCCGGGCGGCGTACCGCGCGATCATCGACTCCTTTCCGCAGGCTTCGAGCGTCACCGAGGCCAAGGTTCGCCTGGCCGAGCTGACCGACGGGCGGATGTAGAGCTCACGAGGGCAGGGCTCACGAGGGCATAGAGCCTCACAGAGCAATTAGAGGTTCGAAGGAGGGTAGATCGATCTACCTCGTTCACCCGGCCCAACGCGGGTACGTATAAGATATGTTATGTTAAGTATGCTTGGGGAAAACTGTGGAGAACTTGGTCTTCCGCTCCCCTAATGCCACCTAAGATGTTGGAAGAGTTGATGTTGGCGCGTTGAGAGCGCCGAGTGGAAAATCCCGCCTCAGATCCCTTCCCACACGCCTCTGAACAGCAGTCGCCCCTGTCCGCCGAGCCAGACGTCGTGAGCCAGCGGGCCGTCGAGGTCGGCTCGAACCAGGAGCTCCGGTCCTCCCCTGCTGCGGAACCGGAGCGGCAGCGAGGCCTCTCCACGGGCCGCGAGCGCGATCCCCGCAGCCACCGTCCCGGTCCCGCACGCGAGCGTTTCGCCCTCGACCCCGCGCTCGTAGGTCCGGATGCGCCAGGGATCGCCGCTCGAGACGCCGGGTGCCACGAAGTTCACGTTGGCGCCGGCCTCGCCGACCGCGGGGTCGAATCGCAGCGAGCGCCCCCGGCCGGCCACATCGGCCCGCTCGAGGTCGTCCACACGCACCACGAGGTGCGGTACTCCAACCGTACCGAAAGCAAGCCAGTGCTCCCCGGGGCCTGCCTCGAGTCCCTCGACCGTGCCCGGGATCTCCGCGTCCGGCAGCCGGATCTCAGCGCCGTCCCCGACCCCAGTGCAGCGTCCCGGCACCACCCCGGCATCGGTCAGCAGGCAGAGCTCCCCGGGCGCGGCGAACTCCAGGTAGACCGCGAGTCGGGTGCTGCACAGCGCCGCGTTGCCGCACATGGCGGCCCGGGACCCGTCGGAGTTCCAGTAGGTCATCCGGACCCGACCCGGCGCATCGGGCGTGAGGATCACCAGGCCATCTGCACCGACTCCGCTGCGACGATCGCAGATGGCAGCGACCCTGGTGGCAGGCCAGCGCTCGGGCGACGTGGACCGCCCGTCGAGCACGACGAAGTCGTTGCCGGAGCCCGTCATCTTGTAGATGATCGTGCCCCTCACAGCTGGCCCACCAGCGACTTGAGCCGGAGCCACCACACCATCCAGATGGCCTCCCGCACGATCCGCTTGTTCATCTTGCTCTGTCCCTCCACCCGGTCGGTGAAGACGATGGGAATCTCCACCAACCTGAAGCCTTTCTTCCACGCGCGGAAGCTCATCTCGATCTGGAACGCGTAGCCGTTGGAGCGCACCCGCTCGAAGTCGATCGCCTCGAGCACGCGCCGCCGGAAGCACTTGAATCCCCCGGTCGAGTCCTCGATCGGCATCCCGGTGATCCGCTGCGCGTACTGGTTCGCTCCGAGGGACAGCAGCAGCCGCGAGATCGGCCAGTTGATCACGTTGACCCCGGTCTTGTAGCGGGAGCCGATGACCAAGTCGGCGTCATCCGCCGCCCGGAGAAAGTCCGGCAGGAACTTGGGATCGTGGCTGAAGTCGGCGTCCATCTCGAAGATGAACTCGTAGTCCCGCTCCAAGGCCCAGCGGAACCCGGCGAGATAGGCCTTGCCCAGCCCTCCCTTCCCGGGACGATGCAACACGTGCACCCGCATGTCGGCCGCCGCCATCTGGTCGGCGAGCCGTCCGGTGCCATCGGGTGAGTTGTCGTCCACCACCAGCACGTCTATCCGCGGATCCTGCGCGAGGATCTGGGGAACGATCAGCGGCAGGTTCGCGGCCTCATTGTACGTGGGCACTACCACCAGCGCCCGCTCAGCCACGGACGGTGCGCCGCCGTCGCAGGTAGGTCCAGCCATAGAGGCCGGCGATGGCCAGCAGCGCGGCCAGGCTGATCAGCTTGCCGCGGGCGAATTCCGGCGACTCGAAGCCGAGAACGATCTCCTTCGCGCCCGGCGGGACCACGACCGTGATCAGGGCGTGGTCACCACGGAGCACCGGCGCCGGGTTCCCGTCCACCCAGGCATGCCAGTCCTTGTACCAGGTCTCGCTCACCAGGAGGTACCGCTCCGCGGTGTCGCTCCCCGCGAGCCCCACTCGCATACGCCCCGGCGCCCACTCGGCCAACGTCGCTCGCAACGAGGTGGTATCGAGACCGCCTGCGGGGATCGGGGCCGGTGTGACCGAGGCCGACTCGGGGTACACCACGACGCCATTCAGCGGGAACCGGGGGTCGGTCACCGTGGGCACCACCTGCTCCTCCGGCAGCTTCGCCGCGGCGGGGACGATCCGCACGTACGGCGGCGCGGTGTCGCGCTCGTAGAGCACGCCCGGGCGCCCGTGCCGCGTCGGTGTGGGCCCGAGGACGTGCCGATAGCCTGGAATGGTCTGGGTGTCCGGCAGGATCAGGAAGCGTACGGCCAGCAGGTCGTGGAGATTGGGGTTGCCGATGTTTCGCCAGACGTTCTTCCCGCCGAGCAGATCGTCGTAGAAGCGCAGCTCGTTGCCGTGGTATCCGAGCACCGTCGGCACCGAGTAGGCCATCAGCACCGAGCCCGGATAGACGCCGGCGTCGAGCACACGGTAGGGCTTCGGCTCCTCCCGGAGCCTCGAGGTGATCGCGTCGTCCGCGAACAGCTCCGAGGCGGGTGGCTTGTAGTCGAAGAACCAGCGGTCCACGCTCCAGAGGTCCGCGACGACGGCCAGGGCGAGCGCGGCGGCCGCAGGGTAGCCGCGGAGCCGCGCCGTGGCGATGCCCCAGAAGACGGCGGCCGCGAGCGCGGTGAACAGCAGCAGCCGGAGGGCGCCGCTCCGGAGCTCCGCGCCGTTGGCGGCGAGCTTCGGCGCCTGCTCCGGAGCGGCGAAGAGCATCCCGACACTCTCCAGCACCCCCAGCACCCCGAGCAGCGCGACGCCGCCGATCACGCCGAGGGGCCAGGCGAGCGCCTTGCGAGACACTTCGCGACGCAGCAGTCGGTCGGCGCCGAAGCCGGCGCACACCGCGACCGGAAGGGCTACCAGGAAGAACGCCATGCCGGGCGCGCGCACCTTCTTCATCATCGGCATGATTTCGTACCACAGGGTGTAGAACGGTGTGTGTCCGCCGAGCGAGATCAGCAGGAACAGCAGCGCGATCCCGCCCAGGGCGCGGATCAACCGGGTGCGGGACCGATCTCCCACGCCGAGCACGGCCAGCGTGAGCACGGCGACGCCGAGATATTCGGTGTGCAGCTTGAAGAAGTTGCGGCCCCAGTAATTCTCCAGCACGCCGTTGAACTGCGGCAGAATCGTGGTGAAGAGCTCCTCGGGCGGCAGCGAGTAGCTGACGGCATACTCCCACCCGCTGCTCCCGCCGCCCTCGCCTCGCGGGGAGAACGGGATGTAGGCGAGGAACGGGAGCGCCTGCAATGCCGACAGCAGGACACCCAGCGCCACCGCACCGAGCGCCAGCGCCACTACCGCGCCGCCGCGCCGGCCGGCCGGGCGATCCGGCGCCAGGAACGCGAGGTACAGTGTCCAGAGGCCGGCGGCCACCAGCAAGTAGTACGTCATCTGGTAGTGGGGGCTCAGGAGGCCCAGCCCGACGACCAGCGCCAGCAAGGCGTATCCGCTCGGGTTCCGGTCTCGCACGGCGCGCAGCAGTGCGAGCAACGCGAGCGGCGCCAGCGCCGAGACGAAGAGCTTGCCATCGTGCCCCGGATTCACCAGGGAAGCCACGATGCCGGTCAGCTCGTAGCCGAGGCCCCCCACCACGGCGGCCGCCCAGCCCGCATGGAGGGCACGCAGCAGCAGGTACATCGCGAACCCCGCGAGCACCAGATGGAGCGCGAAGCCGAGATTCATGGCGGCGTCCACGGGCATGAACCAGCGAAGCCATGCGGTGGGATAGAAGATGTCGCCGTGCATCGCGGCGATGAACGGCAGACCGCCGAACAGGTAGGGGTTCCACTGGGGGATGCTCCCGGTCTCCAGGAACATCTCCGCCCCGTAGAGCCTGAAGCTGTAGCCCGCGACGTACTGGTCGTCGCCCAGCAGGAACCGGCCCGCCAGCATCGGCCAACAGAGCGTCAGGGCGGCAAGCGCGAAGGCAGCCACTGCCAACAGGTTGGGCCACCTGGGCTCGAGCATGTTCTTAGGTTGGTCAGTGGGCGACACTCGGCCTCCGCCGGGGGAACAGGAGGAACGGTACCGCGGCACCCAGTTCGGTCACGGTGAGCATCAGTCGGGAGGCGATGGCGAGCGCGGTCGCGGCCCCGATGCCGATCGGCCCCTGGAGCATCAGAATGAAGACACCCTCCCTCACCCCGATGCCGCCCGGGGCGAACAGCGCCAGGAACCCGGCGAGGTACGAGGCGGTGAACACGGCAACCGCGCGGAGCAGACCCAATCCCGCGCCGGGCAGCAGCCCTCGCGCGAGCAGCCAGAGCGCCACGCCGTACCCCACCCAGGCGATCGCATTCGCGGCGATGCCGAACGCGACGGCGCCGAGCGGCGGGGCCGGCGAGTCCACCTCGGGCATGGCCAGCCGGAGCACCTTGCGCACCGACGGCGGCCACAGCAGCACGCCGGCGCCGATGATCGACAGCGCGAGCAGGACGGCGATCGCCTGTTCTACCCCGGGATACACGTCGCGGAGCGAGCCCCACCCCGTCAGCGCGGCGACCGCAGTGCCGGTCCCGATCGCCAGCACCTGGAGAATGATCGCGGAGGCCGTGGCCGGGCCGGCGCCGACCCCGGCACGTTGCGCCATCACCGCCATGCCGGCGACCGCCCATACCTTGCCGGGCACGTACTTCCCCAGGCTCGACACGGTCCAGATCCTGGCGGCGGACCAGAAGTCGAGCCCCCTGCCCCAGGCACCCAGCATGGTCCGCCACGCGGCGATCAGGAGCGCGTACATGAGCCATACCACCAGCGCGCTGAGCACGAGCCAGCCGGGCTCGATGCTCCACTCCAAGGGCTGCGCCCGCAGGTCGTCCCAGTTCCGCACCAGCGAGCGTACAGCGAACCCCACGATGGCCGCGCCGAGGAGCCACTGGAGGATGCGGATCCGGCGATCACCCACCCAGGGCCTCGTGGTACCAGCCCTCGCAGATCTCCGCCACGTGATTCGGCGCCAGCCGGGCCCGCCACGACTCGCCCACCAGGCGCGCCATCTCCCGCCGGTCGTGCTCCAGGAGCAGGCCCAGGATGGCGTCGCCCATGGCCTCGGGCGAAGGCAGTGTGAGCCGCCCCGCCCCGTTCGGCGGCACCACGTCGAGCACGCCGCCGCCGTCCCAGCACGCCACCACCGGGACGCCGGCCATCAGCGCTTCGGCGGCCACGAGACCGAAGCCTTCGCCCTGGGCCGGGAAAATCATGAGGTCCGCGCGCGCCAGGTAGCCGGGGACCTCGGCCGAGGGGACGGCACCGACGAAGCGGACGAAGGCGCCGACGCCGAGCTTTTCCACCAGGCGCTCCAGCGACCCGCGCTCCGGGCCGTCGCCCACGATGGTGAGGGGCAGCTCATGGCCGCAGGAGGCCAGAAAGGCGACCGTCTCGATCGCGAGGTCGACCCGCTTCTGCGCCGTCAGACGGGCCACCACGATCGCGCCGTCGCCACCGACCGACCAGGGCAGGTTCGAGCTGTCCACCGGCATGGCCTGGACGTGTGCCGGATCCACGAACCGCCCGGCTCCGGTCTGCACCCACCCGGCGAGCTCGCGGGAGACCGCCGTCACGACCGTCGCGCGCTGAAAGACCGGGCGCGCGAGCGTCCGCGCGATCCGCGAGCGCCGCAGGAGCGCGGCATCCGTCCCATGGACGGTGAGCACGCTCCGTGCGCCGTTCGGCACGGCCATGCCGCCGGGCACCCACCAGTGCGCGTGGAAGAGGTCGGCCCCTTCGCGCGCCTCCTCCCGCGCGGCACGGCGCAGAGCGCGCCAGAGGCCGGCGAGCGCGCGCAGCCCCCCGGGACCGCGCAGCGCCGCCTGCATGGTCCCGCGGTAGGCCAGCGTCTCGGCGCGGGCGGATGCATAGCGCACTCGGCGCACCGGGACGCCGTCGAGCTCCTCCTCGCCGCCCCGCCCTTCATCGCTCGGCGCGACCACGCGCAGGTCGATGCCGCGGCGCACCAGCGCCGCCGCCAGCGTCGCGAGAAAGGCGCCCGAGACGTCGCCGGCCCACCGAGGATAGTTGTGGGTGAGAAAGACCACCCGCACCGCTCAGTCCCGCACGTCGAGTTTGTCGAGTCGGGTCAGGGTGCGGGCCATCTCCCGGGTCTCCTCCTGGAGCCCCGCGACCATCTCGCCGAGGAGCCCGAACCCGAAGAGCACGATGCCGCTGATGACCATGGTCTCGACCAGGTCCAGCAGCGGTCGGAACCCGAATCCGTAGCCGAACCGCATCACGAGCGCGGTCACGCCGGCCGCGAGGCCGATGAGAAACAGCAGCGCGCCGGCTACCCCGAAGAAGAGCATCGGCTTGCGACCGAAGCGGAGCTGGAACCAGACCGAGACCAGGTCCAACACGCCGACGGGGATACGGCGCCAGTTGAACTTCGAGGTGCCGGCGCGGCGGGGGTACAGCGGGACCGGGAGGGCGTCGAGCCGGAAACCGTCGGCGGCGGCGATCACGACCATGTAGCGGTGCCAGTCGGGCCGCAGGGGCACGTTGAGCATCACCTCACGCCGATAGGCCTTGACCGAGTTGAGGTCGGTCACCCGCACGCCGAACAGCCAGCGGCAGAGCCCGTTGTACACCCGGGAGACGAACGCCCGCTCGTACTTGCCCTGCTTGGTGCCGGTGACGATGTCCGCGCGGCCCTCGAGAATGGGTGCCACCAGCGCCGGGATGTCGGCCGGGAGGTACTGGAGGTCCGCGGGGTAGAAGACGAACACGTCGCCGCGGGCCACGTCGCCCGCGGAGCGGAGCGCGTCGGCGATGCCCCGCTGCCGACGGTGGGTCACCACGCGCAGGAAGGGATACTGGCGCTCCAGCTCCCGCAGCACCCGCGCGCTGTCGTCGCGGGACCCATCGTTCACGATCACGACTTCGAAGGAAAACCCGGCGGGGGCAAGGGCCTCGGCGCAGAGCCGCACGAACTCGGGAAGATTGAGGGCCTCGTCCTTGGCCGGCACGAGGACGCTGACATCCAGCGCCTCGGTGGGAAGGGTCATACGCGCTTCCGCATGCGCGCCGGCAGGATCCCGAGCTGGTCCCGGTACTTGGCCACGGTGCGGCGGGCGATCTGGATGCCCTGCTCCTGGAAGAGATGGACGATCTGCTGGTCGGTGAGCGGCTTCGCGCTGTCCTCGTCGGCGACCATCTTCTGGAGCTTGGCCCGGATGGAGCGGGCGCTGGCCTCCTCGCCCGACGCGGTGGCGAGCGCGCTGGAGAAGAAGAACTTGAGCGGCAGCACGCCGCGCGGCGTCTGCACGTATTTCTCGTTGGTCACCCGGCTCACGGTGGACTCGTGCATGTTGATGACTTCGGCCACCTCGCGCAGGGTGAGCGGCTTCAGGTACTCGATCCCCTTCTCGAAGAAGTCGCGCTGCCGGTCCACGATGAAGTTCATCACCTTCAGCATCGTCTGCCGCCGCTGCTCGATCGCCTGGATCATCCAGTTCGCGCTGTTCATCTTGGAGGCGATGAACTCCCGGTTCTCGGGCGTCATCTTCTTCTTGTCGCGCGCGATCTCCTGATAGGAGCGGCTGAGTCGAAGCCGGGGCATCCCGGTGTCGTTGAGAAAGACCTGATAGCGGTTGCCGATCTTCTCCACGATGAGGTCGGGAATGATGTACCCGTCGTTCTGGTTGGAGTACTTGAGGCCGGGCTTGGGATCGAGCCGGCCCAGGCCGTCGGCCGCCGCCTGCACCTTGGCGGGCTCCACGCCGAAACGCTTGGCCAGGTCGTTCCAGCGGTGCGCGATCAGGTCGGGGAACGCCTCGTCCACCAGGCGGTAGGTGAGGGACTCGGTGTCCTTCTCCTCGCGGAGCTGGATCAGGAGACACTCGCGGAGGTCCCGGGCGCCGATCCCCGGGGGATCCAGCTTCTGGATGATTCCGACCATCGCCTCGACTTCGGCCACGGAGTAGTAGGGCGGCGACGGCAGGTCGTCCGCGGGCGGAACAGCCTGCTCCCCCATCGCGGGCACCGCGTCCGCAGAGGCGCTGTGCCGGTCGGAGGTCGGGGCCCCGGACGCGGGTGTGGAGGGTGCCGGCGCGAGCGGCGCAGGTGCGGCGGATGCGTAGTCCGCGGACGCCTCGGCCGCAGGTGCGGCGAATCCTGAGGACGGAGGTGCGGCGGACGACAGTGCGTCAGGCGCGGGTGCGGCCGCCGGCGGGGCGCCGCCGGGGACCGCGGGCCCGTCGTCGCCGTCCTCGTCGGCGTCGCCCCTCACGTGGGCCGCCACGAGCTGGTTCACCGACCCGCGGATCTCCTCCAGCGAGGCGGCGAGGTAGCCCTCCTCGTTGATGTTGCCGAGGAACTCCTCGGCGAGCAGCAGCTGGCGGGGCGTCAGGGTGAGCATCTGGAGCTGCTCACGCAGGTGATCGATGAGATCCTTCGTCTCCACGGTCACGGGCTCGGTGTACTCGAGCTGCTCGAACTGCTCCCGGGTGCCGCCGACCTCGAAGCCGTTGAGGAGGATCTCCTCCCAGTCCATCTCCTCTTCCTTCTCCTTCTGCTCCTTCTCCTGCTCCGAGTCCTTCTGCTCGGGCGTCTCCTCCTCGGGCTCGAGCAGCTCGAGGAACGGATTGCTGAGCAGCTCCTGCTTGAGGTGCTGCTGGAGGTCCATCATCGGCATGTACAGCATGTCCATCGCCTGGTAGAGCCGCGGGTTGACCCGGAGCTCCTGGCGCAGACTGGTGTGCTGGGAGAGACCGGTCTTCATGCGACGGCCTCGAGCCGCGCGCGCAGGCGCGCCGTCAGCGTCGGCCCGAGATAGAGCTGGGCGACGCGATCGTCATAGACCAGGTCACGTACGCTGCCCGATGCCTGCACTTTGCCTTCGAACATGATGTAGGCCCGATCGACGATGTCGAGCGTCTGCTCGACGTTGTGGTCGGTGATGAGCACGCCGATCCCGCGATGGCGCAGCCCGGCGACAATGGTCTGTATGTCGTGCACGGCGATCGGATCCACTCCCGCGAACGGCTCGTCGAGCAGCATGAACTTCGGGTCGCTCACCAGGGCCCGGGTGATCTCGAGCCGACGCCGCTCCCCGCCGCTCAGGGCGTACGCCTTGCTCCGCCGCAGGTGCTTGATGGAGAGCTCGTCCAGCATCCGGTCCAGCCGCTTGTGGCGCTCGGCCCGGTTCAGGTTCCGCGTCTCCAGGATCGCCAGAATATTTTCCTCCACCGTCATCCTTCGGAAGATCGACGGCTCCTGCGCGAGGTAGCCGATGCCTGCCCGCGCCCGCTGGTACATCGGCGCCCGGGTCAGATCCTGGCCGTCCAGCAGGACTCGGCCCTCGTCCGGGCGGATGAGCCCCGTAATAAGGTAGAAGGTAGTGGTCTTTCCCGCGCCGTTGGGGCCCAGCAGTCCCACGATCTCGCCCTGCTCGACGCGGACCGTCACCTGGTCCACGACCTTCCGCCCCTTGAAGCTCTTGAGCAGGTCCATGCCCTCCAGCACGCTGGCGGTGGCGGCCTGAGCGGTGACCGGCTTGGCCCGCTGGACGGCGCGCCGCGCGGCCTCGATCAGCGCATCGTAGACCTGCTGCCGCGCCTCCGGTGTCTGGCCCCACCAGGGGACGCGCGGTTTGACCAGGCTCCAGTCGCCCTCGGGCGAGTCGAGGATCCACCCCTCAGTGGCCAGGCGCGGCAGCACCGAGCGCGTCAGGTGTCCGCGCACCTCGTCGCCGCTGATCTCGACCTGCACCGGTCCGTGGGGCGGCCGATGGCAGGCGAGGTGCGCTTCCCGGTAGCTCATCACCAGATCGCCGAAGTCCACGGTGTCGGCGGTGCCGGCGGCGCGGGTGATGGCGGCGAGGGCGATGGGGACCGAGGGGTCGCGATCGCCGAGTGAAGCGATCCACTCCGGTGCGCTCACCGGCCGCCTCCGGCGGCCGGCGCCGTATCCGCGGGCTCCTGCCGGACCGGTCCCGCCGCCTCCAGCTGAACGCCGTCCACCTTGCCCCGGATGTCCACCCGCTCCACGCCATTGGCGCCCGCGGGACCGTCCTCCATCGTCACCGTGATGACCTCGCCCCGCGCGTAGTTGATCGAGGGCAGCTCCGGCGCCCGCTCGTTCGGCTCGATGTGGTAGGACTGGGCCCCCCGCCGCGCCTGGATGCGGCTCAGGACGGCTCGCGAGGTCCCCGCGGAGTCTCGCGTCGCGAAGCGGGCGACGATGGTGTCGCCTCGCATCCAGTCGCGGTCCTTGGTGGGCTGGTACACCGTGCCGCCCAGCCAGGCCCGGCCGAAGCCGCGGACCTCCTGGAGTCGCTGGTCGGGGGTGTCGAGCGCGAGCGAATCCGCTCGCATGGCGTAGCTCGGCGAGGTGGCCGAGGGCCTCAGGCTGTCGCCCCAGGCCAGCGTCTGCTCCAGCTTGCGCTGGTTCACATCGAGCGCGATGGTGTCCGCCACCAGATCCCACTCCTTGCTGACGGCGCGGCTGTTGCCCTGCGCCACCAGATACGTGAGGGCCCGCCCCTCGAGCTTCAGGTCGATCCGGTTGCCGGTGGTGGAGAAGCTGTCCGCGCCGAGTCCCCGAAGCACGGGTCGCCCACCGATCAGGCTGCCCTCACCTTTCGGCCCGGTGTCGAGCCGCAGGGAGTCCGAGCGGGACGCGAAATCGCTGCGATCCACGGTCACCTTGCCGCCGGCGAAGATCCGGTCGTCCCCCTTGAGGCGGACCCGGTCGCCCACGATGGCGTAGGGCTCGGCGGCCTGCCCGCCGGTGTCGCTGGGGAAGTACTGGATCGTCGGCCGACCGGTGGCGAACATCTCCATGGTGTCGCGCACGCCCTTCACCACCCGCATGTAGTCGAGCGCCGGGCCGGTGAGCGTCGAGCCGGTGACGAGGTTCTTCGTGGTGACCCGGCCCCTCGCCTCCCAGCGCTCCCGGCTCTTGTAGTAGGTCCCCCGGTCGGCGTCCATCGTGAGCGTCGAGTCGCGGTACTTCACCCGCCCGATGAACCGGATGACATCGCCGCCGTACGCCGCGACGCTGTCGCTCTGCATCGAGATCCGGGTACCCCGGCAGCTGAGCCGCACGTTGCCACCCGCGAAGTAGTTGGTCCCCTTCGGGGTCTCGACCACGGCCCCCTGGCGGTCCACGTTGTCGATCTGGAAGACACAGCGCTGGGTCTGCGCCGCGGCGCTGGCCGGCGAGGCGAGCACGAGTACGGCGGCGAGGCCGCCCGCGAGCGCAGCCGGCCTACGGAGCCGGACGCCGCTCACTGCTCGCCCCCCTGGCCCGGCAACAGCATGCCGTCGCCGGCGACGCCCCGGGGCCGGTCGGTGACCACGTTACGGAAGTCGGGGTCCGATCGGAAGCTGTTGCCTTCCAGGTGCTCCTCGCCGCGGTCGAAGGTGAAGTGCCGATCGGTCGAGATCTGGTTCGTCGCGTTGTCGTAGCGCAGCCGCTCCGTGGCGAGTCGGCGTCCGTCGGGAGAGACGACCACCACGTTCCCGTTGGCCTCCATCGAGCCGTCCTGCCAGCGATACACCCCGGTGCGAGCGGTGAGCGTGGAGCTCTCCGCGCCCTTCAGATCATAGAACGTCACTTTCACGTTCTTGAGGTTGGTGATCTGCGTCGCCTCGTAAAAATACGCCGTGTCCGCCTCCACCCGGCTCCGTCGAATCCCGTCGCTCGTCACGTAATGGGAGAAGCCCTCCAGGATCTGGTCCGCGCTGTCGGGGGCCTGGATCGTCGTGGTCGGTCGCGCGCCCGACTCCTCGCAGGCGGAGATGGTGATCACTAGGAGGATCCAGAGGCTGACGGCGGAACGTCGGAACGGCGGAACGCCGGAACGGTGGAGCGATAGAAGCTCACGCCCCCATGCTGCCCAGGCACAGCTGCGGTTGCCCTTCCACCTTCCGCCGTTCCGCCGTTCCGCCGTTCCGCCGCCCCTCACACCGCCCCCGCCCGCATCAGATCGTGCAGGTGAACCACGCCCTCGATCTGCATGCCGTCGGAGACGACCGGCAGCACGATCACTCCGTTCCGCTCCATCGTCCCCACCGCGGCGGCCGCCAGGTCGTCGGGGCCGGTCGTCTTCGGGGTCCGGGTCATCACCTGCGAGACCGGCCGCCCGAGAAATTCGGGGTCGCGCTCGGCGAGGCGGGTGAGGTCGCCCGTGGTGAGGACACCCGTGAGCCTCCCGTCGCTCCCGATGAGGGCCAGCCCGCGGTCGTGGGCCAGACTCACCACCGCCTCGCGCATGGTGGCGTCGAGCGGCAGTACCCGCCCAGCGGGAAGCATGACGTCGCGCACGCGGAGCAGCAGCCGACGGCCGAGCGTGCCGCCCGGGTGGAGCGCCGCAAAGTCCTCGCGCCGGAAGCCCTTCAGCTCGAGCAGAGCAACCGCCAGGGCGTCGCCGAGCGCCAGGGCGACCGTGGTGCTCGCCGTCGGGGCGAGGTCCAGCGGGCAGGCTTCCTCCGCCACCGACCCGTCGAGCACCACCGTGGCCACTCGTGCCAGGGGCGAGTCGAGCCCGCCGGTGATCGCCACGATCGGGACGCCGAGCCGCTGGAGCGATCCCAGCAGGCCGAACAGGTCCTGGGAGTCGCCGCTCTTGCTCAGCACTATGGCGACGTCCTGCCGGCCCACGATCCCGAGATCACCGTGCAGCGAATCGATCGGGTGCAGGTAGTTGGCCGGCGTGCCGGTGGACGTGAGCGTCGCGGCGATCTTGCGCGCGACCAGGCCGGACTTGCCCACCCCCGACACGATGACCCGCCCGCCGGCCGCCGCCAACAGTCGCACCGCCCGGTCGAACCGCTCGTCCAGCCGGTCGGCCACCGCGGAGACGGCACCGGCCTCGAGTCGCAGGACCCGCCGCCCCAGTTCGATCGGCGCTCGCGGATCAGACATCGCGCCTCGTCTGGTCGGTGAAGTAGCGCTCGAGCATCTCCGGCCACACCCCCCGGGCCCGGAGCAGCGCGTCCACGAACTCCCGGACCGCGCCATGTCCTCCACGTGCCTCGGTGACCGCGACCGCCACTTCGCGGATCTCGAGCACGGCGTTGGCCACGGCGATCGGCATCCCGACCCGGCGCATGACCTGGAGATCGGCCAGATCGTCCCCGACATAGGCGACGTCCTCCCACCCCAGCCCGCGGCGGGTCAGCACCTGGGCCAGCGCATCGAGCTTCTGAGGTCCCGGGACCTGGAGCAGCTCGTCCACCTCCAGTTCGCCGGCGCGCAGGGCAGTGGCTTCCGAGTGCCGCCCGCTCAGCCAGAGCACCGGAAGGCCCGCCGTGCGGAGCAGCCGAAGACCGAGCCCGTCCTGGATGTCGAACCGCTTCAGCTCGACCCGCTCGCCCGCCACCGGGCCGATCCAGATGCCGTTGTCGGTGAGCACGCCGTCCACATCGAGCGCCACGATGCGGACGCGTACCGCACTCGCCGGCTCAATCTCCATGGGCCCGGCCCCAGAGATCGAGCGTCCGATCGAGCAGGGCCGGCAGCCGCTCGAGCGGCCACTGGGTCGCGGCGTCGCTGGGGGCCCGCGCCGGATCGGGGTGGGTCTCCAGAAAGAAGCCGTCCGCGCCCGCGCCTGCCGCGGCCGCGAGGAGTGCCGGGATCAGCTGCCGCTCCCCGCCGCTGGCTCCTTCCGCCCCCAGGCCGGGCCGCTGCACCGAGTGGGTTGCATCGAAGATGACCGGAGCACTCGTGGCGTCGCGCAGCCGGGAGAAGTTTCTCATGTCCACTACTAGATCGCCGTACCCGAAGAAGGTGCCGCGCTCCGTGACGGCGACCTCGCGGGCGCCGCCGCCACGCACCTTCTCCACCGAGCCCGCCATGCCATCGGCGGACATCCACTGACCCTTCTTGACGTTCACGGGACGCCCGGTGCGTCCGGCCGCGACCAGGAGGTCGGTCTGGCGGCAGAGGAAGGCCGGAATCTGGAGCACATCAGCCACCTCCGCCGCGGGCGCGGCCTGGTGCGCCTCGTGGATGTCGGTGAGTAGCGGCAACCCGCTGCTCGCGCGGACCCGCTCCAGCAGGCGGAGCCCCTCGTCGACGCCGGGCCCGCGAGGCGCCGACAGCCGGGAACGGTTGGCCTTGTCGAAGCTCGCCTTGAAGCAGACCGGCACGCCCCGGCGCTCGGCGTATCCGGCGAGCACCTCGGCCACGCGCGGCAGCACGTCGCCCGGCTCGACGACGCAGGGGCCCGCGATCACGAACGGCGCGCGGGCGAACGACCAATCGGTCAAAGGGTGGCTTCCACCATCGTCTCGGGCGCCGCGCTCTCGCCACTGCCCCGCTCCCGCCGGCGCTTGAGCGCGGCGGCGATGAACCCCGCGAACAGCGGATGCGGCCGGGTGGGCCGCGACTTCAGCTCGGGATGGAACTGGCAGCCGATGAACCAGGCGTGGTCCGGCAGCTCGATCACCTCCACGAGTCCCCCGTCGGGCGACTGCCCCGAGAGCCGGAGCCCGAACTCGGCCAGCACGTCGCGATAGGCGTTGTTGACTTCCCAGCGGTGCCGGTGGCGCTCGCTGATCTCGTTCGCGCCGTAGGCCTGGGCCGCGCGGGAGCCGGGGCGCAGCCGCGCGGTGTACGCGCCGAGCCGCATTGTGCCGCCGAGGTCGGCCACCTCACGCTGCGACTGCATCAGCGCGATGACCGGCGTGGAGCACTCGGGGGAGAACTCGGTGCTGTTGCTCTCGGGCAGCCGGCAGACGTTCCGGGCAAACTCGATGATGGCCACCTGCAGGCCGAGACAGATGCCGAAGAACGGCAGGTCGTTCTCCCGGGCCCAGCGCACCGCGTTCACCATGCCCTCGATGCCCCGCTCGCCGAACCCGCCGGGCACCAGCACGCCGTCGAAGCCCGCGAGGGCCCTGGCCGCCGCCTCCTGGTCGGCGAACCGGTCGCTCGCGACCCACTCGATGTCGACCTTCGTGTCGTTCGGGATGCCGCCGTGGATCAGCGCCTCCTGCACCGACTTGTAGGCGTCGTGGAGATCGGTGTACTTGCCGACCACGGCGATCCGCACCCGGTTCGCCGGGTGCAGGATGCGGTCGACCATGGCGCGCCAGCTCGAGATGTCGGGCTCCGGCGTCTCGAGCCGGAGCCGCTCGCAGACGACGCGGTCGAAGCCCTGCTCGACGAAGCGGAGCGGGATCTCGTAGATCGAGGCGACGTCGGGGCTCTCGATGACGCACTCGAAGTCGACGTTGCAGAAGAGCGCGATCTTGCGCTTGATGTCGGCCGATAGCGGCTGCTCGCTGCGGCAGACGAGCACGTCGGGCTGAATCCCGATCTGCATCAGCTCGCGCACCGAGTGCTGCGTCGGCTTGGTCTTGAGCTCGCCGGCGGCTGCGATATACGGCACGAGCGTGAGATGGATGAAGATCGCGTTGTCGCGTCCGACTTCCTGCCGGAACTGCCGGATGGCCTCGAGAAACGGCAGCGACTCGATGTCGCCGACGGTGCCCCCGATCTCGGTGATGACGACGTCGTGCCCCGGTGCCGTGCGGCGGATCGCGTTCTTGATCTCGTCGGTGATGTGGGGGATCACCTGAACCGTCGAGCCCAGATACTCGCCGCGCCGTTCCTTGGTGATGACGT
>DATABZ010000125.1:0-7146 GCA_036259315.1 Gemmatimonadales bacterium
ACCTGTTCGCCACCATGGTCTTCTGGGGCCTGATGGCGGACCGCTTCTCGCTGGAGCAGAGCAAGCGGTTCTTCGGCGTGATCGCGGTGGGCGGCACGCTCGGCGCCGTCGCCGGTCCGTGGCTCGCGTCGACGCTGGCGAAGCCGATGGGGACCGCCGGGCTCCTGCTGGTCGCGACGGGATCGCTCGGGCTGGCGGTGGCCGCGATCCGGGCGGTGGCGCACCTGCAGCCGGAGCGCGCCCGCCCCGCGGCCTCGGACGACCCCGAGGCGCCTCCCGCGGTGGACGAACGCGCGGTGATCGGCGGGAGCGCGTGGGAGGGGCTGCGGGCGGTGTTCCACTCCCCTTACCTGGTCGGCATCTCGGTGTACGTGCTGATCCTGGCGGTGGTCGCCACCTTCATCTACTTCACCCGCCTGCAGATGGTGGCCGCGCTGGGCGAGGACCTGGACATGCGCACCACGGTCTTCGCGCAGATCGACCTCTACACGCAGATCACCACCCTGGTGCTGCAGGCGCTGGTGGCGGGGAAGCTGATGAAGCACGTGGGCGTCCCGGTGACGCTGGCGCTGCTGCCGATCACCGTGGCGCTGGGCTTCCTGGGGCTGGCGCTGGTGGCCTCGCTGGCGACGCTGGTGGTCTTCCAGGCGGCCTTCAACGCGGTGCAGCGCGCGATCATGCGCCCCGCGCGCGAGACGCTCTTCACCGTGGTGAGCCGCGCCGACAAGTACAAGTCGAAGGCATTCATCGACACCTTCGTCTACCGCGGCGGCGACGTGGTGGGCGCGCAGGTGGAGGGGGTGCTGGGGCGCCTGGGGACGGGGCTCGCGGCGCTGATCTCGGTCTCGGTGCCGCTGGCCGTCGCCTGGGCCGCCCTCGGCGTCTGGCTGGGGCGGCGGCAGGAGCGGCAGGCGGAGCGCCGCCCCGCTCCGCCCCGCGCCCGCGAGGAGCCGGCGCTACGCTGAGGGCGGGCCGGTCCCTGCGGCGCCGGGTTTGCGCGCCGGCTGCGGTCGGACTTACCAGGTTCGGCGGTTCGGGGCTGCAGCAGGCGCGCCGACAGCGCACGACTCTGGAGAGCAGGACGTGCAGGAGCCGCCGAAGCTGGCGGATTGGCCGCCACGGCCGGATCTTCGCGGCCGGCCCGATGTCAGGGTGAACCGCGCGCCGCAGAGCTCCCGGTGGTCCGGCAGCTCCGGCTCCGGCAGCTCCGTCCCGTCGCGCGCCCACGCGATGTCGCTCCACACCCGAGAGTGGAGCCCGCGCCGGCAACGATCCGCACAAGAAGACCCGCGGCTCGAAGGCGCGCATGTCGGTCGACACGTTGGGCCATCTGCTCGCCCTGGTCGTCACGGCGGCCGGCGAGCAGGACCGCGATGCGGTGGCCCAGGTCGTCCAGGCCACTCAGGAGGGCACGGGCGAGAACGTGGAGGTCGCCTTCGTCGACGGTGCCTACCAGGGTCCGAAAGCCCAGGGAGCGGCTCGCCCGCAGGCGTCGAGCTGGAGGTGGTCAAACTTCCCGCGGCCACCCGCGGCTTCATTCTCCTGCCCAAGCGCTGGGTCGTCGAGCGCAGCTTTGCCTGGATGAGCCGCTTTCGTCGGCTGGCCCGTGACTACGAGCGCCTGCCCGAGACGCTGGCCGGGCTCCACTTCGTCGTCTTCGCCTGTGTGATGCTCAGCCGCGCCTACGCTTTGCTTGAGATCGGTTCATAACACCCTCTGAGTGCACCCGATCTGATCAGGGCTGCCCCTCCGCCCCACGAATCCGGATGTCTTCGAGCCTTCTCATCGCCGCGATTCCTGCGAGCGGTCCGAGGGCGAGGAGCCCGAAAGCGAGCGGCCATCCACCCGCTTCCCGCAGGTAAGGCACTGCCGTGATCGTGACCGAAGTCAGAAGAAAGCCGAGCGCCGTCTGCAGGGTGAGGGCGGTACCCACCGCGTGCGCCGGAGCCACCTCGGTGACCACCGCGCTGAACTGCGCAGAGTCCGCAACGACTGCAAAACCCCAGACCAGGGCGACACTTAGCACGACCGCGAGCGGCGCGTGCAGAAGCCAGCCGATGAGCAGCGCACACGCTCCGCTGACGGCCATCGCCCAGACAGTCACGCGCTCCCTCCCCAGCCGGTCCGCCCACGCCCCGGCCAGCACCGATCCCACCCCACCCATCCCGATCACGGCGAACGCCACCGCCCCGGAGAGCATCCCCGCCCGTGTGTCGGACGCTCCCCGCGCCAGGAAGAAATCCGAAAAGAACAGGGCGACGAAGCCCCACATCGCATACAGCTCCCACATATCACGCGTCCGGTCCATCCGTGGCACATGGATTGAGCACCCGGACAGAAAGCGAGATGATGCTTCGATCTCCGGCCCTGCATCGTTCCCCTTCTTCGACAGTGCTCACAGCATACGGCACGTTGCTCGAAGCATCATGATGGAACCGATTCTGGAACGAGAATGTGTGGCTTACAGGGCGAAAGTGGTGAGCTCACGCGCCAGTCATCGCTGTTCGTTGAGAACGACGGCATGAGGGCCGCTAGATTCTACCTTTGGATTGCCTGAGGTCGCACTCCCAGATTGCGAGGTCCACCTCCTGAACCGGCCACTGTAGCTCTCGGGAGAGCTCGCGTACCCGCGCCAGGTACCGCTTGTAGTCAGATATAGAGAACTGATTCCGATCCTGTTCAAAGACCTGGCGCCAGCCGCGGAAATCGATGACACAGTATTCAGTCGGATAGACAAGAGCCAAGACGGCGGATGCGATTGGCACGCCGACCCCTCGCAACGAGCAGAGAAGGCCGAGTCGGAGCTCGATTAGATAAACCGGATCTGGATGAGAGACGGAGAAGACAGCCTCTGATACGGTGCGGATCACCTGAGCTGTGTTCGCGCGCCGTAGCTCTTTCCCTCGTCCATACTGCCTATCAAGCTTCCAATGCAGGATTTTTTCAAACTCAGTCGTCGTGAGATAGAAGGGATGCCGATTCCCCCGCGCCTGCGCGAGCTCGGCTTTTAGCTCTTCCGTGGCTCGGTAGTCAGCGCTTGCTGTGCGTAGAGGCGCTATCTGGCGCGATGAAATCATTGGGAGCAGTCCAGTAACTGACTTGAGTCTTCGATTCTATATAGGGGAAACCGGGGCAGCCTTGGGATACTTGGCCAGGCTGCCCTCGGTTCTAGAACCAATGTATCCACCCTCCCGGTCAAACAAGAAACCAAATGCGGGAAGTGGCACAGCAAGTGGCACAAGGCGCCGTGCGCCTGCCAACCTGCATCGCATACAGCCAAGGTGACGGGCGATTTCGTGAAGCCGTTGTAAATGATCGGGTTTCGGAAGGGTCCGCACTTCACCCCCTCTACTTTGTGGGGTTGCTCCCTATCCTCAGAAGTTATCCCACGCTGTCCAACCAAATCCTAGCGGTGGGTTGGCACAGGGCCGGGAACTTCAGCTCAGTCGCTTTCGAAACCCTGGCTGGTGAATTTGAGCGTCCTAGCGTTCTCAGTTACCACGCGTACCAGATGCTCGGGTGCGCCGCTGGGCAGCTCCGCCTCAATCTCCAGTGTCACCTTAATTGTTGCACCCACAGTGCCTGCCAAGTGAGCCAGCACCTCTTCGGCAATGCGGCTGGCGTCGCGGCCCACGCGCGTCGAATCCAGCGTGACGCTCCCGTGAAAGCGCTTCGGAGCCGGGGGGGAAGGCGGCATTTCCTCGGTGGCCCCACCCTGCCTTGGTACCGTGTCTGGCGCGGAAGGAGCGGCGACTGCTGTTGGCTCAGCGTCGGCAGGCTCGGCCTCGGCTTCCAACTGCGCACGCGCGAGCTCCGGCTTGACGATGAGCCCGGGTGAAGCCATGTCGAGCGAGGTAATCTGCTGCCCCGCTCGAAGGCCCCGGTATCTCCCCTGTGCCTCATCGAAGCTGTCCGCCAAGGCGAAACCGTCCGTTCGCCAGGTGAGCAGTGCCACGCCATCTCCAAGTGCCCGCGCGAGCACGGAGCTGTCCCTCACGCGAGGCAGATACAGGTACTGCGCGAAGTCGTCTGCGAGCTGCGCGACCCGCACGTGATCGCCGCGCCAGAGCGGGATCCCATCCAGGTCCTTTCTAAGCCGCGAAGGCCCGAGTTCGGTGAGCAGCAGCTCCTCTGACCGTAGCTTCTTGCTGGCGCGCACCGCCAGTGCGTCGCTGCCGGTAAGGCGGATCGCCTCCCACGTGACTTGCGCCTGCGGCGACTTCTGCTCGGGGACGAGCACCCACTGGTAGGTTTCCGGCAACCGGGCGGTTACCGCTCCATCGGCCCCCTGTCGCTGCGTCTCTGCCTGCCGGACCTGATGCGGATCGAGGTTGAGCGTGTTCTTCTCTTCCAGGATCGAGGACCAGGCGAGGTACTTCCGAACCGCCTCGTTGAGATCCTGAAGCCGGACGCGATCGGCTGCGAGGAATACGAGTGTATTGCGGAAGAGCCGTGGAGTGTTGCCACGCGACTCCAGGATCGCCTTGGCCGCGGTTTCGGCGGGGCTGCCGTTTTCCTTGCTGTATGGATGTTCCGGTGGCAGAACGACCAGCCGCGCATCGGAGTCATCGGGAACGTCCGCGCTGGAACGGGGCAGCGGATACACGCGCGAGAAGTCACCGCTCCGCAGCAGGTCTTTCCGTAACCGCGCCTCCAGTTCATTGGCGACCCGGTCAGGGTCGCGCTTGAGCTGCTCAGCCCGGTCTTCAGCCAGCTTGGTCACGGTCGGCTGGGTGGCGTACCACGCCCTCGGTCCATCCTGGTACAGGTAGGTTGCTGCTGCCGCCAGCCGGCGGAGCGCGTCGCCGAAGACGGCAGGTGGCTCGCCGGGCATCACGCAGCCGAGCTTCACTCGCCGATCCTCCAAGCCCCGGTGCGCGGCGGCCGCGGTGGGCGCGGAACCGAGATAGATGGTCCGGGCAACGCGCCGGGTCGCATTAAGCTTGCCCAAGTTCGGCACGTCATTGTCGATCTTCAACGGGAGGGACGCTGGACCGTCGACGTCCTTCTCGATGATCGGAATCCAGTTGTCGGACAGGTACCGCGTCAGCTCGGACTGCACGCGCGGATCGTCTATGGGAATCGTGGAGGGAAGGACCAGGGGATTCCTGTCCCCCTTCTCCCACAGGCTGTGGATCACGGCTGCCATCAGCCGCAACACGCCGCGGGTGCGCTGGAACTTGACCAGCGTCGACCAGTCCGTGTACAGGCGGTCGAAGATCTCCGGATGGATCGGGTATGCCGCCTGGATGCGCTTCTCGTAATCTGCGCTGCGGCACTCGGGCGGGAACTCGGCGGCCTGCGCACGATAGAGGTCCGCGAACGCTCGCGCCGTCACGTCGCGGTTGGTGAACTGATCGCCCGGGAGGGGCTCGAAGAGCCGGCGACGCACGATCTCGAACCCTTCCTCCGCCGTGGCGGGACGCCAGGAAGACTCGAGCCGCCCGACCACGTTACGCAGGCGGTCCAGCGCCTCGCGGCCACGGATGCCGCCGACCTCCACGTCGACGACCAGGGTGTGAGGCGACCCGGACGTGTCCGAGGCGGGGAGGGAAACGACGAGCAGGCAGTTCTTCGCGAGCTTCGCGGACTCGGTGAGCGCCTGCGCGAAGGTGAACATCGTCTCGAAGCTCCCGCCGGGCAGATCGCTCTGGTCGTGGAGCTGGCGGGCGTAGGCGACCCACTCGTCGACGAGGATGAGGCAGGGGCCGTACTCCACGAAAAGCTCGCGGAGGATGTCGCCGGGGCTGGTCGCGTTCTCGTCGTCCCGTGCGATGCGGGCGTAGGCTTCCGCCCCGCCGAGCTGGTACGCGAGCTCTCCCCAAAGGGTGCGTACCACGGTGCCGTCCGGCTTGGTAACCGGGTTTCCGGGCGAGATCTTGTTGCCGACGAGCACGGCGCGGCGCGCCGTCGGAAGGGTGTCGACGCCGGCCTCCGCCAGCACGCTGTCGACGCCGGCAAGCTCCGCCGGGCGCACCCCCGAGAACAGGTGGTAGAGCGCCAGCATGGAGTGCGTCTTGCCGCCTCCGAAGTTGGTCTGGAGCTGGATCACCGGGTCTCCCCCGGCGCCGGTGAGCCGCTGGACGCCGTTCACGAGCAGCCGCGTGAGGCTCTCGGTGAGGTAGGTGCGACGGTAGAACTCGGCCGGGTTTCTGTACTCGTCGCTACCCTCGTTCAGGTGCACCTGCCAGAGGTCGGCGGCGAACTCGGCCTGCTGGTAGCGTCCGCTCGCGACGTCGGCGTGCGGGGTGACGACTTCGCGCCAGGGCTTAAGGGTTCCGGTGCTGGTGGATTCGATCAGCGAGCCGCCCGCGCGGCGCTTTTCGCCACGCACCTGCTCGTCGTACATGAGCCGGCGCAGCTCCAGCTTGAGCTTGTTCACCGCTTCGGCCTGCGGGGCCGATACGGCGGTAAGGAGCCGTGCCATGGAATCCAGCGCGCGGTCTGCGTCGTCGCTGGAGAACGGATTCTGATGCGCCCAGCGGTTCCGCACGTCGCGCAACTCGGAGACGAGGGTGCGCTCGGCCTGCCCCAGCGTCTTCCGGAACGTGGTGTTCCACTGGTTCCAGAGAACCGCCAGTAAGGAGGCCGCGTCCCACCTCGGTGCTGTCTCCTCGGCGAACAGCCGGGCCTGAGGCTCGGGCATCGACTGCCGGACGACGCCGAGCCATCCCTGCCCTTCGTGCGCCTGTAGCTCGCGCTCCACGTAGGGGGCGAGGCCGTCCTTGAGCAGGTCGAGGGCCTTGCCGACCCGGTCCTGGTTCGTCATCGCCATCGTTAGACTCCCAATTCCGCGAACAGGCCGCCCTGCTCAGGCGCGCGGCTGACTTCTTCCCGCGCCAGCCGCACGATTTCGGGCCAGCTCTGCACGAGTCCATTGTATGCGAGTGCATCCTGCGCGCGCTTCTTCCGCTCGCAGAGATTGTAGAGCCGGTACGCCAGCTCGCGCGCGACTTCCGCCTTTGCGCCGAGCTTCGCGACGAGCTGCCCGGCGGCGCCTTCTCCGCTAGGGTGTGTCTGACGGAAGGGTTGCGGTGTATGCAAGCGCATGGCACGCACTGACCTGACCGAAGCACAGTGGCGCGCGCTTGCGCCGCACCTGCCGTCCGACCCCCCGAAGGGGCAGTCGTGGAGCGACCACCGCAC
>DATABZ010000126.1:0-5062 GCA_036259315.1 Gemmatimonadales bacterium
CGCCAGCCCGCGGTGGCGGCGGCGAACTTCGCAGGCTTCTGGGGCACAGGCGACTGGACGATCGCCATGATCCCGCTGGTCGGCGCGGCGATGGTGGGCTCGCTCTTCTCCAGCGACGCCTGGAACAACGTGACCTTCGCCGCGGCCGAAGTGCAGAATCCCAGCCGCAACCTGCCGATCGCGCTCGCGGTGGGCACCGGCCTGGTGAGCTTCCTCTACGTGCTGACCAACCTCGCCTATCTGAACGTGCTTCCGTTCTACGGTGACCCCGCGGGCCAGGACGCGCTGGCCCGCGGGATCCAGCACGCGGCGCAGGACCGGGTCGGGACGGCGGCCGTGGAGGTCGCCCTCGGCGGGGGCGCGGCGGCCGTCATGGCGGTGGCGATCCTCCTCTCCACGTTCGGCTGCAACAACGGGCTGATCCTCGCCGGGCCGCGCGTGTACTGGGCCATGGCCCGCGACCGCCTGTTCTTCGCGCCGGCTGGCCGGCTGCACCACGAGCACCGGACGCCGGTGTTCGGGCTCTGGGCCCAGGCAATCTGGGCCTCGATGCTCTGCATCAGCGGCACCTATGGCCAGCTCCTGGACTACGTGATCTTCGCGGCGCTGGTCTTCTATTTCCTCACCACGCTGGCCCTCTTCCGGCTGCGGCGGCTGCGTCCCGACCTGCCGCGCCCGGTGAAGGCGTTCGGCTATCCGCTGGTCCCGGCGCTCTATATGGCCGCGGTCGGGTCGCTGATGGTCATTCTGCTGTTCGAGAAGCCCTTGTACACCTGGCCCGGGCTCATCATCGTGGCGAGCGGGATACCGGTTTATCTCATCTGGCGGGGGCGGAGCCCGGGGTAAGCGGCGCGCGCGGGTAGGGCAACCGTCACAGACGACGCCGCGTCTCCGCCGTACCATGTCCCACGCCCCACCTAGGGGGCCCTTTCAGGACATCAGCGCGGGGGTCGGCGCATGCGCACACTGAAGCTCGATCACAACTTCCTCTTCACGTGGCTCGCCCCGGTGGCGGTGGCCGGGCTGCTCTCGGCCTGCGGAGGCGGCGACGGCGGTGCCGCGGGCGGTGGGGCCGCGGGTGGTGGGGACGCGCCCGGTGGAGGTGCGGGAACGACGCCCCCGGCGGCCACGGATGCGCCCGCAGGTGGCGGTGCTCCGGCCGACTCGCCCGCGGCGGGCGGCGGGGACGCCGGTGGCGCGGCCGGTGGTGAGGGTGGTGCGGCCGGCGGTGCAGCGGCCGGGGGTGGAGGCGGCGGGTCGCAGCAGCTCATCGCCTTGGGAGACAGCGTCTTCCACGGCCAGGCCGGGGGCGGCACCTGCTATGCGTGCCACGGGCAGGACGGCACGGGGTCGGGTGTCGGGCCCAATCTGACCGACAACGAGTGGCTCAACACCGACGGCACGCTCGAGGGGATCACGAAGGTCGTGCAGAACGGCGTGCCTCAGCCCAAGCAGGCGCCCGCGCCGATGCCGCCCATGGGCGGTGCCTCCTTGAACCCCGAGCAGGTCAAGGCGGTCGCGACCTACGTCCACTCGCTGGGCGGGGGGAAGTAAGCGGCGCCAAGTCCGGCTTGATTTCGGCCGAACTCGGCTCTAGACTTCGAGATGGACCAGTTTACCTTCGGCCCGCCAGGCGCCTCGTCGAGGCTCGGGCGGGCCGTCGTGCATCAAGTCCCGGCGCCAGCGCCGCTCAGGTGTGCATGACCCTCATCCGTCCCAAGCCCGGCCTCACGTTCGACGACGTCCTTCTGGTGCCGCGATACTCCGCGGTCCATCCGCGCGAGGTCTCGACGGTCAGCCGCTTCACCCGCACGATCTCCCTCAACATCCCGCTCGTCTCCGCCGCCATGGATACCGTCACCGAAGCCGACATGGCCATCGCCATGGCGCGGGCCGGTGGCATCGGGGTACTTCACAAGAACATGACCCCCGAGAGGCAGGCCGCGGAGGTGGACCGGGTGAAGCGGAGCGAGAGCGGGATGATCCTCAATCCCATCACGCTCGGTCCCGATCGGCCGCTCCGTGAGGCGTACGCCTTGATGCGGCGGTTCAGGATCTCGGGCGTGCCCATCGTGGACGGCCAGGGACGGCTGATCGGTATCATCACCAACCGCGATCTCCAGTTCGAGCGGAACCTCGACCAGCCGATCCGGGAGGCCATGACCAAGGATCGGCTGGTCACCGCGCCGGTGGGCACCAGCCTCGACGATGCGGAGCGCATTCTCGCGCAGCATCGGATCGAGAAGCTGCCGGTTGTGGATTCGCAGGGTGTGCTGAAGGGGCTGATCACCGTCAAGGACATCTTCAAGCGCCGCGAGCATCCCAACGCCAACAAGGATCAGCACGGAAGGCTCCGCGTGGCCGCGGCGGTCGGCGGCGGCTCGGATGCCACCGGGCGGGCCAGGAGTCTCGTCGAGGCCGGCGTGGACGTGCTCGTCGTGGACTCCGCCCATGGTCACAGCGAGGGCGTGCTGAACACCGTCTCCCAATTGCGCGAGGCGTTCCCCGATGTGCAGCTGGTCGCCGGTAACGTGGCCACGGAGGCCGGTGCCCGCGAGATGGTGCGGCGCGGCGTGGATGCCGTGAAGGTGGGCATCGGGCCGGGCAGCATCTGCACCACCCGCGTCGTCACCGGGGTCGGCGTACCTCAGGTCACGGCGGTGATGGACGCGGTCCGTGGCGCGGAAGACGTGCCGGTCATCGCCGACGGCGGGGTCAAGTATTCGGGCGACGTGGTGAAGGCCATCGCCTCCGGCGCGTCATCGGTGATGATGGGGTCGATGCTGGCGGGCACCGAGGAGAGTCCGGGCGAGTCGGTCCTGGCCGAAGGGCGGCGCTACAAGATGATCCGCGGCATGGGCAGCCTCTCCGCGATGCAGGACGGCTCCGCCGATCGCTACTTCCAGGAGGGGGAAATGGCGCCCTCGAAGCTGGTGCCCGAGGGCATCGAGGGACGGGTGCCGTACAAGGGCCCGGCGGCCGACGTCATCTTCCAGATGGTCGGCGGGCTCCGCAGCGGCATGGGGTACTGTGGGGTGTCTTCCATCCCGCAGCTGCAGTGCGAGGTCGAGATGGTGCAGATCACCAGCGCCGGACTTCGCGAGTCGCACCCGCACGACGTCACTATCACGCGGGAAGCGCCGAATTACAGTGCCTGAAACTCGGTGAAGCGCGCTCGGTGAACGAGCCGTAGGGGGACCTGCGCCCTCCCGCGCTTCGCGCTTCTGGTCACGCACTTCGATCCACGTCACGCGGTCGATCCGTCTGTCCCACAATTCGACGAGCATCCCATGAGCCTCTTCCGTCGCAAGGATGTGTCCACGCTCCAGGCCGAGCTCGCCTCGGATCAGAGCCTCAAGCGCGTGCTGGGACCGGTCAATCTGGTCCTCCTCGGCATCGGCGCCGTCATCGGCGCGGGCATCTTCGTGCTGACGGGGCAGGCGGCGGCCAACTACGCCGGCCCGGGAATCGTGATCTCGTTCCTGCTGGCCGGAACGGCGTGCGCGCTGGCCGGGCTCTGCTACGCCGAGTTCGCTGCGATGATTCCGATCGCGGGAAGCGCCTATACCTACGGCTACGCCACCCTCGGCGAGCTGTTCGCCTGGATCATCGGCTGGGACCTGATCCTGGAGTATCTGTTCGCCGCCTCGACGGTCGCGGTGGGCTGGTCCGGGTACGTGGTGTCGTTCCTCCGCGACTTCGGGATCGTCATCCCGCCCCAGTACACATCGGCCCCCTACGTGCACACGACCCCGACGGACGCCGGGCTCAACATCTGGCGGCTCTTCGCGGAGGGGTGGTCGTCGACCGGCGCCGTGCTCAACCTGCCGGCGATGTTCATCGTGGGGCTCCTCACCGTGCTGCTGATCGTCGGCATCAGCGAGTCGGCGACGTTCAACAATTTGGCGGTGGTCATCAAGGTCACCGTGGTGCTGCTGTTCATCGCGTTCGGCCTGGCCTACATCAACGCCGACAACTGGGCGCCCTTCGTGCCGCCCCAGGAAGGCCCCGGCAAGTACGGCTGGGACGGCATCGTGCGGGGGGCGGGCGTCATCTTCTTCGCCTACATCGGATTCGACGCGGTGTCCACGGCGGCGCAGGAGACCCGGAACCCGCAGAAGGACATGCCGATCGGGATCCTCGGCTCGCTCGCGATCTGTACGGTGCTCTATATCGCGGTCGCGCTCGTCCTCACCGGCATCGTCCACTACTCCCAGCTCAACGTGCCCGATCCGATCGCGGTCGGGATCAACGCCGCCGGCACCGAGCTCGCCTGGCTTCGGCCCATCATCAAGATCGGCGCGATCGCGGGGCTCTCCTCGGTCATCCTGGTGATGCTCCTCGGCCAGCCGCGCATCTTCTACACGATGTCCAAGGACGGCCTGCTGCCTCCCATCTTCGGCTCGGTGCACCCGAAATTCCGGACGCCGTGGGTCGCGAGCGCGCTCACCGGCGCCGTCGCGATGACGTTCGCCGGACTGCTCCCGATCGGGCTGCTCGGTGAGCTGGTATCCATCGGCACGCTGCTCGCGTTCGCCATCGTCTGTGCCGGTGTGCTGGTGCTGCGTTACACCGACCCCGACCGGCCGCGCCCCTTCCGGACGCCCTTGGTCCCCCTCGTCCCGCTCGCCGGCATCGCCGCCTGCCTCTACTTGATGCTCGGCCTTCCGGTGGACACCTGGGCACGACTCATCGTGTGGATGGGCCTGGGACTCGCGATCTATTTCCTGTACGGGAAGCGGCACTCGAAGGTGCAGCAGGCGGCGAGGTAGGGGGAACGGCGGAGCTCCCGGCCGCTCCACCGCCCGGCGGAACCGCTCCCCGGCCCCGCACCCCGCCGGCGGAACCCCTCCCCTCCACGGCCACCCCGCCGGCGGAACGTCGGAACGGCGGTAGGTGAACGCGACGAGTTCGTCGGTATGGCAGGACTGAACACGAGCGAGGGATCTTCTCGGCGGTGATTGACACCTACTGAGAGATCCCTCGCTTCGTTAGGGGAGGCGGCGTTAGCTTCTGTCCGCCTGTCCGCCTGTCCGCCTGTCCGCCTGTCCGCCTGTCCGCC
>DATABZ010000127.1:0-1510 GCA_036259315.1 Gemmatimonadales bacterium
TCCTCATCGGCCCAGCTGGGGCATTACCCTTCGGCCCCGGCAACGTAGATCTCCCCGCCGCGCTCGCGGAACTCCTCCGCCTTGCGCTCCATCTACGCCGCGTACGCCCGCACGTCGTGGGTGATGCGCATGGAGCAGAACTTGGGTCCGCACATGGAGCAGAAGTGGGCGACCTTGGCGCCGTGGGCGGGCAGGGTCTCGTCGTGGAAGGCCCGCGCCGTCACCGGATCGAGGCTCAGGTTGAACTGGTCCTCCCAGCGGAACTCGAAGCGCGCCTTGCTCAGTGCGTCGTCCCACGCCCGGGCGCCCGGAAGGCCCTTGGCGAGATCGGCGGCGTGAGCCGCGATCCGGTACGCGATCACTCCGGCCTTTACGTCGTCCCGGTTCGGCAGGCCGAGGTGCTCCTTCGGCGTGACGTAGCAGAGCATGGCCGTGCCGTACCAGCCGATCATGGCCGCGCCGATCGCACTGGTGATGTGGTCGTAGCCCGGGGCGATGTCGGTGGTGAGCGGGCCCAGCGTGTAGAAGGGCGCCTCCCGGCACCAGTCGAGCTGGCGGTCCATGTTCTCCTGAATCAGGTGCATCGGGATGTGCCCTGGCCCCTCGTTCATCACCTGCACGTCATGCTCCCACGCGATCGCGTTGAGCTCGCCTTGGGTGCGGAGCTCGGCGAACTGGGCCTCGTCGTTCGCGTCCGCGATGCTGCCGGGCCGAAGCCCGTCGCCCAGCGAGAAGGAGACGTCGTACGCCGCCATGATCTCGCAGATCTCGCGGAACCGGGTGTAGAGGAAGTTCTCCTGGTGGTGCGCCAGACACCACTTGGCCATGATGGAGCCGCCGCGGCTGACGATGCCGGTCACCCGGCCGGCGGTCAGCGGCACGTAGCGGAGCAGCACGCCGGCGTGCACGGTGAAGTAGTCCACGCCCTGCTCCGCCTGCTCCACCAGCGTGTCCCGGTAGATCTCCCACGTCAGGTCCTCGGCCACCCCGCCGACCTTCTCCAGCGCCTGGTAGATCGGCACGGTGCCGATCGGCACGGCCGAGTTGCGGAGGATCCACTCGCGGGTCTCGTGAATGTGCTTTCCGGTGGAGAGATCCATCACCGTATCGGCGCCCCACAGCGTGGCCCAGCGGAGCTTCTCCACCTCCTCCTCGATGGATGAGGTGACCGCGGAGTTGCCGATGTTGGCGTTGATCTTGACCCGAAAACGGCGCCCGATGACCATCGGCTCCAGCTCGGGATGGTTGATGTTGGCCGGGATGATGGCGCGCCCGCGAGCCACCTCGCCGCGCACCAGCTCCGGTTCCACCCCTTCACGGATGGCGGCGAACTCCATCTCGGGAGTGATCTCGCCCCGACGGGCGTAGTGGAGCTGGGTGACGACAGTCGGACGGGAGGACAGGCGGACGGGCGGACAGGCGGACGGGTGGACGGGCGGACGGGCGGACGGGCGGACGGGTGGACGGGCGGACTGCTCAGGCCGGAAGTCCGCGTCCGCTTCTGCAGCGC
>DATABZ010000128.1:0-40485 GCA_036259315.1 Gemmatimonadales bacterium
CCCGGATCGCTTCGAGCACGTTGAGCGTCCCGCGCGCGTTCACCTCGAAGTCCTCCACCGGGTCCGTGAGGCTCGTCGTCACCGCCACCTGTGCCGCGAAGTGGAAGACCGCGTCCGCCCGCCCGACGGCGCTCCGGACCAGGGCGGCGTCCCGGACATCGCCGATCTCCACGGCGAGTCGGGAGCCGAAGGTGTCGCGCAGCCAGCGCAGGTTCTCCTCGACGCCCGGCCGTGCCAGGCTGTCGAGGATGAGTACCTTGCGCCCGTCCCGCAGCAGCCGGGCGGCCAGGTTGGTGCCGACGAACCCCGCGCCTCCGGTGATGAGCGTGGTCATACGGTGAGCCCTCGCGCGGCCAGCTCGGCGCGTGCCTCTTCCACCCGATCGGTGGCGACCTGCCGTGCCAGCCACGCCGCGAGCTCGGCGAGACCGTCCTCCAGGGCCACCTGGGGCTCGAATCCCAGGATGTCCCGGGCCCGGGTGATGTCGGCGAAGCAATGCCGGATGTCGCCGACGCGGTACGTGCCGGTGATCTCCGGCTCGAGGTCCTCCCGCTCCATGACGCGCGCGAGCCGGCGCGCGATGTCCGCGATGCTGTAGGACCGGCCGCTTCCTACGTTGAGCACCTGCCCCGCGGCCTCCGGTTTCTCCAGCGCCAGCCGGCAGGCCCGGGCCACGTCCGACACGCTCACGAAATCGCGCCGCTGCCTGCCGTCCTCGAACACCGCCGGCCGGTTGCCGTTGAGGATCCGGGAAGCGAAGATCGCGAGCACGCCGGTGTAGGGGTTGGAGAGCGCCTGCCGCGTGCCGAAGACGTTGAAGAACCGGAGCGCGGTGGTCGGGATGCCGTAGGCGCCGCCCACCAGCAGGCACATCCGCTCCTGATCGAACTTGGACAGGGCGTACACCGACGCGAGCGTCGGAGGCTTGCGCTCCGGCGTCGGTGCCGGCGTGAGCTCCTCGCCGTTGGGGCCCCGGATCTCCCAGTCCCCGGCCTCGAGCTGCCCCCGGCCCCGCTCCGCCGTCTCGACCGCACGGCCTTCCGGATCGAGGTACAGGCCCTCGCCGTACACGCTCATGCTCGAGGCCACGACGAGGCGCTCCACGGGACGCTCCGTCAACGCCTCCAGCAGCACGGCCGTGCCGCGGTTGTTCACGTCGGTGTAGTGGTCGATGCGGTACATGCTCTGTCCCACCCCGACCGCTGCCGCCAGGTGCACCACCGCGTCTACGCCCTTCAGCGCACGATCGACGGCCTCGCGGTCCCGTACGTCACCCACGACCAGCTCCACCTCGGAGCTCAGGTAGTCGGGGGCGGAGCCGCCTTCTCCGTGCACCTGCGGCGAGAGATTGTCCAGCGCCCGGACCCGGTCGCCGGCGGCGAGGAGGGTATCGGCCAAGTGGGACCCGATGAAGCCCGCGCCGCCGGTGATCAGGATGTGTCTGCCCATGTGCGAATGCTCTCAGGTTGCGGCTCAGGCCCGCAGGCGGTCGGTCCAGTGGTCGGCCTCCGCGTACGCCCGCCGGCGCTCCACGAAGGGGATGTCCTGGCCGCGACCGCGCTGAAGGCGGCCCTCGAAGTAGGGGATCGTGCGCCGGAGTCCCTCCCGGAGCGCGATGGTCGGCTTCCAGCCGAGCACGCGCTCGGCACGAGTGATGTCGGGTCGGCGCTGCGTCGGATCGTCCTGCGGCAGCGGCCGGTACTGGACGCGGAGGGGCCGCCCGCAGAGCGCGGCGATCTCGTCGGCCAGTTCCCGGATGGTGAATTCGCCCGGGTTGCCCAGGTTCACCGGCTGGTGCACGCCCTCGGTCTCCATCAGCCGGATGAGTCCGTCGACCAGGTCGTCCACGTAGCAGAACGAGCGGGTCTGCTCCCCCTTGCCGTAGATGGTGAGCGGCTCCCCCCGGAGCGCCTGGACGATGAAGTTCGAGACCACCCGCCCATCCGACTCGGCCATGCGAGGGCCGTAGGTGTTGAAGATCCGGGCGATGCGGATGTCCACCTGCGACTGGCGGTGGTAGTCCATCATCAGGGTCTCGGCGACGCGTTTGCCCTCGTCGTAGCAGGAGCGGGGACCTATCGGATTGACGTGCCCCCAGTAGGTCTCCGGCTGCGGATGCACGTGCGGGTCCCCATAGACTTCCGAGGTCGAGGCCTGCAGGATGCGAGCGCCCACGCGGCGGGCCAGCGCCAGCATGTTGAGGGCGCCCAGGACGTTCGACTTCACGGTCTTGACGGGGTTGTACTGGTAGTGAACCGGTGACGCGGGGCAGGCCAGGTTGTAGATCTGGTCGACCTGGAGCAGGAGCGGCTCGCAGACGTCGTGGCGCAACAGCTCGAAGCGCCCCGAATCCATCAGGTGCCGAACGTTGTCCCGCCGTCCGGTGAAGAAGTTGTCCAGACAGATGACGTGGTGGTCCTGCTGGATCAGACGCTCACAGAGATGTGAACCGATGAACCCCGCTCCACCCGTAACCAGCACCTTCATGGCCATTACGCGGCGACCTCCCAGGATCGATGAACCCAGTTCCGACAGGGTAAGTACCTGTCGGAGTCTGCACGCAGCCGCAGCTACATGTCTGTGAGCGGACTCACGGCTTGTTAACTTTTGGTGCCTATTCTGGCCAGAACGGGCTAGGAAGGATGTTCGATGAGGCCGAGGTCCACCGCGCGCGCGGCGAGCTCACGGAGCACGACGGCACCGGCGCGCGCTCGCGAGTGGAGGCCGAGCTTGAGGAGGACGTGGCGGGTGTGATGGCGGGCGGTATGTTCGCTGATGCCAAGGACGTGGGCGATAGCCGCGTTGGGGCTGCCTCCCGCGAGCAGTAGCGCGACTTCGGCCTCGCGGCGGGTGAAACCGAACCTGGTGGCCAGCCGCTCCGTGGTCGAGGCGGCCCGTGTCTCCTCCAGCGCTCGGCTCCCCGCTTCGCTGTGCTGCGCTCGCAACTCCACGAGCGACTGACGAATACGCTGCATCAGATCGAATCGTTCCCGCTGGAGCGCGTCGTCCGACGCGAGCAGCGCCGCGAGGCGTTCCCGCAGCTCACTTGCTACCTTACTCGGCATGCCCAGCCCCAATCTGACGGCGATACGGCGGCGACTGGCCGTGAGGGGACTCACGCCCGCCTCCGCTGTTCCTGAATCTAGCGCCGGCCGTGCGGAGGAGGCCTGCATCCGGCCTGCCAGGATCGTCGAGGACGTGGCGCTCTGCACCCACCCGGTGGGGCAGCCGGAGACCTGGCCCGGTCCCCTGGCCTTTCTCGACGGCGTTCAGCGCATGCACCTGGTCGCGTATGCGGGAGCCGCGCCGATCTACGTGGCGGAGATCGCCGCGGCGGTACGCGAGAGGCGCGGCACCAGGCTCCGGACCGTGGACGAGGATCGCCGACGCTTCGCCATCGCGCGCCCGAGCGCGCTCCAGGCGGCCGGCGACGCCCTCGACGGGATGGAGAGCGTCGCGTTGCCCGAGGACGAGCCCGCCCACCCGGTGCGGGATCTCACCCAGGCGAGCCGCGCGCTCGATCGCGCCCGCGGCCAGCTGGAGCTCGCCCTGGGCAGGCGCTTCCGCAGGGTCTCCGATGGATGGCTGGTGGTGGACGGCTCCCTGGCCGAAAGTCCGGACTGGGCGACCGACCCCCACACCATCGGAGTCTCCAAGAGCCACGCCACTCTCCCGTTCGGCGGGGCCGAGCTCGACCGGTACCTCCGACTTCCCAGGGGACATCGCACCTCCATCTTCGCTCCCCAGAGCCGCAGCGTGGCCCCGGTGCACGCATGGGCGCTGCGGCTCTGGGACTGGGAAGCCAAGGACCTGTTCCACGGCCTGGTGCGGGTCGAGGTGGCCGTCGCGAACGGGGTTCCCGCCACCGCCGACACCCTTTCGCGGCGCCTGCTGGCCGAGCGCGCGCCGCTCAGCACCCCGGATCCGCGGTGGGACCGCCTGCTGTACGGCATCCACTCCGTCGAGCAGTACCTCCACGCGCGCGAAGGGATGCTGACCTGATGGCGCGCGCGCTGGCGGCCCTGGCCGGCCGTGAGTTCGACGTGCTGGTCGTGGGCGGCGGAGTCACCGGTGCCGCCACCGCGTGGGACGCCGCCCAGCGGGGGCTCTCGGTGGCGCTGCTCGAGCGCGGCGACTTCGGTGGCGCGACATCCGCGGAATCGCTGAAGGTGGTGCACGGCGGCGTGCGTTATCTCCAGCACCTCGACATCGTGCGGGTACGGGAGTCGAGCCGGGAGCGCCGCGCGCTGCTGCGCATGGCTCCCCATCTGGTGCAGCCGATGCCGTTCGTGGTGCCCACCTACGGCCACGGTATGCGGGGGCCGGAGATCCTCGGCGCGGCCTTCGCCCTGCTCAACGCGCTCACCGCCGATCGCAATCGCGGACTCACCGACCCGGCGAGGCGGATCCCCGCCGCCAGGATCGTCTCACGCGCACGGGTCCTGGAGTGGTTTCCCGACATCGACAAGGATGGGCTCACCGGGGCCGGAGTGTTCTACGACGGGCAGCTCTACAACCCGCCCCGTCTCGTGTGGGCCCTGGTCCGCACCGCGGCTCGGGCCGGCGCCGCCGTCGCCAATTACTGCGATGTCATCGCGCTGGTGCTGCAGGGCGGTCGCGTCGTCGGTGTGCAGGTGGAGGATCGGCTGGGGGGCGACAGGTTCGAGGTGAGGGCCCGGACCGTGATCAACGCGGCGGGTCCGTACGCGGAGGCGCTCCTGGTGCGCTCCGGCATCCGGCAGTCCCGGAGCGTGCCCTTCTCCCGCGACATGGCGCTGGTGCTGAAGCGCAGGCTCGTGAACGGACGCGGCCTTGCGCTCCAGACGCGGTATCGCGACCCCTCCGCGGTGCTCTCGCGCGGCGCGCGGCACCTCTTCCTGGTGCCCTGGCGCGGCCGAACCCTCGTGGGAGTGAACAGCCTGATCTGGCGCGACGAGCCCGACCGCCTGCGGGTGACCGAGGCCGAGGTCAGCGACTTCGTGACCGAGATCGCCGAGGCCGACCCGAAGCTCGGTCTGACGATGGACGACGTGGCGCTGGTGATGGCGGGGCTCCTGCCGGTGGAGAAGGGCGACGAGGAAGGCGGGAACGTCAGCTTCGGCAAGCGTCCCCTGGTCGTGGACAACGCCAGGATCGACGGAGTGCAGGGCCTCGTCTCGGCGATCTCCAACCGCTACACCGTGGCGCGCGGCGTGGCCGAGCACGCGGTGGATCTGGTCTACCACAAATTGGGCCGCGAGGTGCGCCCCAGCCGAACCGAGGTCACGCGTATCCACGGGGGCGACTTCCAGCGCTTCGAGGAGCTGGTCGGCGAGGTGGCGACCGCCCTGCCCGAGGGTGTGGATCGTGGCATCGCGGACCGGATCGCGCGGGACCACGGGTCGGCCTACGGCGAGGTCCTGCGTCTCGCGCGCGAGCGGCCCGAGCTCGGCGTCACCGTGGGCGGGAGCGACATCCTCCGCGCCGAGGTGGTCCACGCCGCGAGGAGCGAGATGGTTTGCAAGCTGTCCGACGCGGTCTTTCGCCGCACCGGCATCGCCACGGTGGGCGACCCGGGCCGTGCGGAGCTCGAGGAATGCGCCGACCTCGTCGGCACCCAGCTCGGCTGGGACGGCGCGCGGCAGGAGCGCGAGCTCGCCGAGGTGCGCGAGCGCATTCCGTTCCGCCGCGGATGAGTGGGATGAACGGCACCGCCGCCACGCTCGCCGTGCAGCCCGTGGGGCGGGTCGTCGCCACCGAGCTCAAGCCGTCCACTCCCCATCAGTTCCACTTCTGGACCGCGCGGGAGTCCGCGATCGGCATCGGAGCGATCGTGCGGGTGCACGAGGCGGGACGCACGGTGTACGGAGTCGTCACCGACGGCTTCGCCTACTCCGACCTCGCCACGCCGATGCACGCGGTGCTCGGGGCGGATGGCGACCCTGTCGCCGCGGGCGAGGAGCCCAGCGCCCGCGCCGAGATCAGGCTCTACACCGCCGCCGTGCTGCGGCAGGTGCCGGAGGAGCCGCTCCAGCCCGTGCCGCTCGGCCCCGTCTGGCTGGCCGACGATGCCGACGTGCTGCTCGCGCTCCGCATGGACGCGTATACCGGCGGGGAACGGCCCAGCGGCGTGCCCGTCGGTCTCTATGCGGCGGGCGGCCTGGAGTCGCCGGTCTACCTGGACTGCGACTTCCTCCTCGGCCCGGAGGCCGCTCACCTGAACATCACCGGCGTGTCCGGTCTCGCCACCAAGACCAGCGCGGTGGAGTTCCTGCTCGCGAGCATCTTTCAGACTTTCCCGGCGCACAAGGGCTCGGTCGCGGCGCTCTGCTTCAACGTAAAGGGCCCCGATCTCTGCTTCCTTGATCAGCCCGGGTCCCTGTCGGAGGAGGACCGGCGGCTCTATGGCCGGCTGGGCCTTCGCCCGGAGCCGTTCCCCGACGTTCAGTACTACGCGCCCCTCCGACCGGACGGGGTGAACCTGAACACCCTCCGCACCAACGAGGCCCTGGCCGCCAATACGGAGCCCCTCGTGTGGGGTCTCCGCGAGGTCCTCGACTATGCGGAGGTGGTGCTCAACCGGGACGACGTGGACGCGAAGGCGGACGCCTTCATCGATTTCCTGGCCGAGCGGGTGGTGGGCCGGGAATACCAGGACGACATGCTGCGGGGGCGCCCGTTCCAGGTCCAGAGCTTCGCCGACCTGGAGGAGTTCTTCCGCGCGATCTTCGATTTCATGGAGGCGCTGGGGAAGGGCGCCGAGGTCTGGAAGACGCACCACCTCGCGACCATCCGGAAGGTGCGGAACCGCCTGAGCAACATCTCCACCAGGTCCAAGGGGCTCGTCACCGACGACGGCGCCGCCAACGATCTCCCCTGGGGCCGCTTCGCGGACCGCAGCGTGCACGTGGTGGACGTGGCCGGTCTCGACCCGCTGGCTCAGGACCTGGTGTTCGCCCGGGTGGTGTCCAAGCTCCGGGAGCACCTCGAGCGCCGCGATCTCGGCGTGGACCACGTCGTAGTGTTCGTCGACGAGCTCAACAAGTACGCCCCGGCCGATGGCCCCGAGTCCTACGTGCGCAAGATGCTGCTCGACCTCTCGGAGCGGGGGCGCTATCTCGGCCTGGTCCTCTTCTCGGCGCAGCAATTCCGCTCTCAGGTGCAGCGGCGCGTCGTCGGCAATGCCGGGACCGGCGTCTATGGTCGAATGGACGCGGACGAGCTGGCCACGCCGGGGTACGCCACGCTCTCTCCCGCCACCAAGATCAAGCTGGCCACGCTGCCCAAGGGCGAGCTGATGGTGCGGCACCCGCACTTTACCCAGCCGATCTTCGTGAAGTTTCCCCGGCCGTCGGTGCTCGGCGGCCGTGAGGGCATCGAGCGGTTCCCGCCCTCGGGCGATGTGTCGTTCCCCGATGCCGTCGCGCGACGGCTCCGCTCGCTCGACCGGAGGATCACGGTCGAATCGGTCCACGCCGCGATCGACGGCCGGCGCCAGGACGACGTACGCCGGGCCCTCTCCGCCACGCGGCGGGAGCGTCCCGACGATCCCTTCTCCTATTTCGTCGCCTGCCTCGGCAAGCGGGTGGCCGGCGAGATCGTGCTGCCGCGCCGCGGCATTCCCGCCGTGAAGCGGGGGGACGACGGGTACGGCGCTTGATAAATCGCGGTCTCACATGACATTTCCTGTGTGAGACTGGCTCACCTCGCCGATCCCCACCTGGGCGTTCGGCAGTACCATCGCCAAACCCCGTCCGGCATCAATCAACGAGAGGCGGACGTCGCCCGCGCCTTCCGCCTCGCGGTGGAGGGTGTCGTCGCCGCGCGTCCCGATGCGGTCGTCGTCGCCGGCGACCTGTTCCACTCCGTCCGTCCCACCAACGCCGCGATCGTCTTCGCCTTCAAGCAGTTCCAGCGACTGCGCGAGGCGCTGCCGGACGCGCCCATCGTGCTGGTCGCCGGCAACCACGACACTCCCCGGTCGGCGGAGACCGGGTCCATCCTCCGCCTCTTCGAGGAGCTGGGCGTCGACGTGGCGGTGGACGAGGCCAGGCGGCTGGAGTATCCCGCGCTCGATCTCTCGGTACTCGCGGTACCCCATCACGCGCTGGTCTCCAGCGACCGCCCGTCGCTGCGGCCGGAAGGGGGCGCGCGCCGGCAGCTCATGGTGCTGCACGGCGAGATCGAGGGCGTGCTCCCGACGCAGCGACACACGGTGGAGTACGGCGGCGCGCTGGTCGGTCTCCGTGAGCTCGCGCTCGAGGAGTGGAGCTACATCGCGCTCGGGCACTATCACGTGCAGCACGAGGTGGCGCCGCACACCTGGTACTCCGGATCTCTGGAGTACGTCGGGACCAACATCTGGGGCGAGCTGGCGGACGAGGCGGAACAGGGCATTCGGGGCAAGGGGTGGCTGCTCGCGGACCTGGACGCTCGGACGGTCGCCCGGGAGCCGGTGCCCGCCGCCCGTCCCATCATCGATCTCGAGCCGGTCCGCGGCGAGGGACTCGGGGCGGAAGCGCTGAACCGCGCGATCGAAGAGCGACTCCGCGCGATTCCCGGCGGAGTCGCGGACCGCATCGTGCGGCTCCGGGTGTACGACGTCCCACGCCACGTCGCGCGCGAGCTGGACCACGCCGCCGTCCGGGCCTACAAGTCCGAGGCGCTGCACCTCCACCTCGACATCCGCCGGCCCGAGGTGCAGCGCACCGTCGGCGTCGGGTCGCCCGGGCGGCGGCAGACGCTGCCGGAGCTGGTCCGCACCTACCTCAGCGGCCGGCCGCTCCCGGCCGAGCTGGACCGCGACGAGTTCGTCCGGCTGGGCGGCGAGCTGATGGACGGCGTCGAGCGCGATCTGGCCGGTACCTGATGCAGATCCAGCGCATTCACCTTCGCAACTTCCGCCAGCACGAGAACACCGAGCTGGAGCTCGGCGCCGGCCTGACGGGAATCATCGGGCCCAACGGGGCGGGGAAGACCACGATTCTCGAGGCCATCGCCTGGGCGATGTACGGAATGCCTGCCGCGCGGGGCAGTCGGGACACCATCCGCCGCCGGGGGGCAGGCCCGCGCGAGCGGGTCGAGGTGGAGATGGACTTCGCCCTCGGCCCGCACCACTACCGCATCGTGCGGTCGCTCAACGGTGCCCAGCTCTACCAGGACGGCGACCTCTCGCCCGTCGCGAACAGCCTGGGCTCCGTGACCGAGCGCGTCACCCGGCTGCTCGGCATGACCCGCGAGGAGTTCTTCAACACCTATTTCACGGGCCAGAAGGAGCTCGCGGTGATGGCGGCGATGAGCGCGCCCGAGCGAGCGCAGTTCCTCTCCCGCGTGCTCGGATACGACCGGATCCGGTCGGCGCAGGACCGCCTGCGGGAGAAGCGCTCCGCCCTGCGCGCCCGGCTCGATGCGCTGCGGGCGAGTCTCGGGGACCCGGCCGAGCTCGACGCGGGCGAGGCGCAGGCACGCGAGCGGGTCGCCGCCGCCGGGGCCGCCGAAGCGGCCGCGGAGAGGGCCTGGCGTGAGGTCGAGCGGCGGCTCGCCGAGGCACGGCCCCGGGCCGAGCGACTTCAGCAACTCCGTGACGCCGCGCTCGCGCTGGAGGCGGAGCTGCGCGTCGCCGACCACGAGGTGAGCGCTGCGGGGCAGCGGATCGAGCGGCTGGAGGCCGAAGCGAGCGAGGCTCGCGGCGCGGGTGAGCGACTGGCGCAGGTGGCGCGCAGGCTGGAGGTGCTGCCGGGGCTCCGCTCCGAGCGCGAGGCACTCGAGCGGCTCGCCGAGGAACACGTGCGTCGCCGCGGTCTCGCCGCACAGCTCACCGACGTCCGCGCCCACCTCGCGTCGGTGGAGGAGCGGATCGCCCGGCTGCCATCGGCGGGCAGCGTCGAGACCGCCCGCCTCCGCATCAACGAGCTGCGCGCCACCCACACCGCCGCGACCCTGGAGGCGGAGAGCGCCCGGACCGCCTGGGTGCGCGACGCCCAGGACGCGCGCACCAAGCGACAGGGGCTCGCGGACCAGTACCAGGAGCTGCGCGAACAGCGGCAGCTGCTGCTCAAGGCGGGACCCCAGGGGAATTGCCCCACCTGCACGCGCCCGCTGGGCGCGGAGTACGAAAACGTTCTTGGCCTGCTGGATCGGCAGATCGAGGAGGTCGTCAGCAACGGCAACTACTACAAGCAGCGGATCGACCAACTCCAGAACGAGCCGGCCGAGCTCGACGAGCTCGACCGGCTTCGTCTCCGGGTCGAGCAGGATCTCACCGACGCGACCGCGGAGCTCGCTCGCCTCGAGGCCAAGGCGCAGGAGGCGGGTCCGCTCGGCCGGGAGCGGACGCGCCTGCTCGCGCGGGTTGCCGAGCTGGAGGCCGCGCTGGGTGCGGCGCCGGTCGCCTACGACGAGCGGCGTCATCGCGAGGTCGAGGTCGCCATCCGCGAGCTGGAACCGCTCGCGCTCGAGGCCGAGCGCCTTCGGGTGGTGGGCGATCGCGCGGCGGCGATCCGGCAGGAGCTGGAGGCGGCGGAGCGGGAGCGCGCCGACATCGCCCGCCGCGCCGCCGAGCTTCGCGCGCGTCACGGGGCGCTGGGCTACAGCGAGGCCGAGCACCAGGCGGCGCGCGAGGCCGCCGTGGCGGCGGAGCGCGAGCGGCGCGAGGCCGAAGTGGCGCTGGTCCGGGCCAAGGGGGAGAGCACCGCGGCCGCGGAGGCGGTCGCGGTGGCGGAGCGGCGGCGGGCCGAGTGGGTCGCGCGCGAGCGCGAGACCACCGCGACCGCACGAGACCTCGCCCTGCACAACGAGCTGGACCGGGCCCTCTCCGATCTCCGGGGCGAGCTCAATGCCACCCTGCGGCCCGATCTCTCCGATCTGGCTTCGGGCTTCCTGCGCGACCTCACCAACGGGCGGTACACCGAGCTGGAGCTCAACGAGGACTACGGTTCCACCCTGCTCGACGACGGCGATCCCAAGGTGGTCATCTCGGGTGGTGAGGAGGACGTCGCCAACCTCGCGCTTCGCCTCGCCATCAGTCAGATGATCGCCGAGCGGGCCGGCCAGCCGCTCTCCCTCCTCGTGCTGGACGAGATCTTCGGCTCGCTCGACGAGGACCGGCGTGTCGCGGTGGTGGAGCTGCTCCGGAGCCTGGCCGACCGCTTCCCCCAGGTCATCCTCATCACCCACATCGACTCCGTCCGTGACGGGTTCGACCGGGTGATCCGCGTCGGGCTGGATGTGGCCCGCGGCGTGGCGACCGCGCGGGACGAGCCCCTGGCCGGACACGATGTGGCGGCCTGACCGCAGCGTGCGCGGGCCGGACCGGCCGAGCTACCGGGACATCGATCCGCTGAACCGGGTGTTCGCCGAGGCGTTCACCGACCGGTACAGCCGTGATGGGCTCGTGGGCGTGCGAGTCCCGCAGCTGAATCCGCTGGTCTGGCGCTACGCGATCGACGACGCGGGGGACGGCGCCATGGTGTGGCGGGACACGGAGGGGCACATGGTCGCCTTCAACATGGTGCACCGCTCCGGCACCGAAGGGTGGATGGGGCCGCTCGCCGTGCGCCCCGACCGCCAGGGCGAGGGGCTGGGCTCCCTCATGGTGCGCACCGGAATCGAGTGGCTGAAGAGCCAGGGCGCCACCACGATCGGGCTCGAGACGATGCCGCGCACGGTGGACAACATCGGGTTCTACAGCCGGATCGGACTGGTGCCGGGCCACCTCACGGTGACGCTCGTGCTCGACGTGGCCCGTCGTGCCGCCGGAGGCGCCGAGCTCCTGTCCACTGCGGAGCCGGTGGAGCGCGGGATCGCGGAGTGCCGGCGGCTCACCGAGGCACTCCTGCCGGGCGTGGACTTCACCCGGGAGATCGCGCTCACCCGCGAGCTCGCCATCGGCGATACGACGATCGTCAGGGAAGGAGGCGAGCTCATCGCCTTCGCACTCTGGCACTCCACGCCGCTCGCGGCGGGCCGGCCGAAGGACGAGCTGCGGGTGCTGAAGCTGGTCGCCCGCGACGCCGCCGCTTACGAGCGGATCCTCGACACGCTGCCCGCCACGGCCGCGCGCGAGCGCGTCACCCGAATCGCGCTGCGCTGCCAGACCGAGTTCGGGTCAGCCTATCTGCGTCTCGTGGCGAAGGGATACCGGGTCCACTGGACCGACCTGCGGATGACGCTGGAGGGATATCCGCGGCGCGAGCCCCTCGGGGGCGTCGTGATGTCGAACTGGGAGATCTGACTCAGCTTCCTTCCGCCTGGCGAGGCTCCTGCCCTCGCATACCGGCGACCAGCTCCTCCACTTCCTCCAGCAACCTCGAGGGAAGGAAAGGCTTGCGGAGCAGGGGCACGGACGGGTCGAACAGATCGTGCGCCTGCAGGTAATTGCGGGGGTAGCCCGAGATGAAGAGCAGCCGAACCGCCGGGCAGTGTTCCTTCATCCACTCGGCGACCTCGCGCCCGCCCAGCACCGGCATCACCAGGTCACAGATGACCAGGTCCACCGCCGCCGCCTCACGCTCCAGCAGCTCGATCGCAGCTTCGCCGTGGTTGGCCTGCATCACCTGATAGCCCGCGTCCCGGAGGGAGCGAGCCACCAGCGCCCGCACGATGTCCTCGTCGTCCACGACCAGGACGGTACGCTGCCCGCCCGCGGGGGCTTCCAATTGGGCCAAGATGTCGACCTTGCAGAATGGGACGTGCTAGTTACCTGAAGCAGGGCCGGCTCACTGTGACCGGCGTCACCCGCGCTTCCCTGCGCTGGCGTCCGATTCTGCCACCGCGGCCCGATAGACCTCCAACGTTCGCCCGACCGCCACATCCAGGGTGAAGTCGCGCACGAACCGCGCGCGACCGTTGGCGCCGAGGCGCGCGCGGAGCTCGGGATCGGTCAACAGGCGCTCGATGCACGCGCGCAGGCGGTCCACGTCACCCCGGGGGATGAGGTAGCCGTTCTCCCCGTCGCGCACCGACTCGCCGACACCGCCCACCGCCGAAGCCACCACCGGCAACCCCGCCCGCATCGCCTCCAGAATGCTGAGCGGGAACCCCTCCCAGTTGGTGATCAGTAGGCTCACTTGGCTGCCGGCCAGGACCCGGTCCACGTCACTCCGTTGGCCAAGGAAATGCACCCGATCCGCGAGGCCGAGCTCGGACGCCAGCGACTCCGTCTCCGCCATGAGCGGTCCGTCCCCGATCAGATCCAGCTCCCAGGGGTGCCGGCGAAGTTCGGCAAGGGCGCGGAGCAGGGTGGGATGGTCTTTCTGCGCGCCGTAGCGGGCCACCATCACCAGCCGCACCGGCGTACGAGCGGGGTCTGCCCGGAGTTCAGGGGGCACATCGGGCATCCCGTTGTGCACGGTGACCAGGCGATCCGCCCGGGCGACTCGCGCCGCGAGGCCGAGCCTGCGGTCGTAGTCGGACACCGTGATGATCCTGCTGGCCAGCGGCCCCACGAGGCGCTCCACCTGTCGGTAGACACCCGCCTGGAACGGCGGCACCCCCTCCGTGAACGCCCAGCCGTGGACGGTGAATACGACCGGCACCCCCAGGGAGCGGGCCGCGAGTCGCGCGAGGAAGCCGGCCTTGGAGGAGTGGGCCGCGATGAGGTCGGGCTTCAGCGTCGCGAGCGCGGACCGGACTTCCCGGAGTGCGCGCAAGTCGCGGAACGGGCGGATCGGCGCGGTGAGATGGTCGAGGAGCACGACCGGGATGTGGAGGCGCCGGAGATCGTCGATGAAGGTGCCGCTGCCGCTGGTGATCACCGTCGGTGAGTGGCCCTGCGCCGCCACCGCCGCTGCGAGGTCGCGAACGTGGATTTGGGCGCCACCGATCGGGGAAGCCTTCGTGATGATGTAGACGATCCTCACACGGGCATCCCGCGGACTTCGGTCATGGGAGCAGACACCTCACGGCAGCTGGTCGGGGGCGCGTGGCTAGGTCGCCGGGGTGGACACGGCGTGGGTCGTCCGCTGTGTGCGGGCCGGCCGGCCGGAAGTATATCGCGGCGGGGAAGTGCCTGCTGGCGTGTGACGGCCGGGTGTAAAGCAATCTGCTGCTGTACTGTTTCGCTACAACATTTCGTTACAATCCATGATCTTGCATCTCGCCATCTACTGACATCTCAAGCGCTTGCATGATACCCCCGGTCGCTGTAGATGCCAAACTGTCTATGTTGTGCCGATTGACCGTGCTCCCGGCGTTCCCGTAATTAGCTCCAGCCCAAGGGTCGGCGTGGATGAACGGGAGGGTTGGGCTCCGCGTGGTTTCATCGCAAGGATCCACTGAAAATGACGTACACCCACAAGCTTGCGCGCAGGCTGGCGCTGTCGCGAGACTGGGCCATGCTCTCCGCCCTCCTCCTGGTGGCCGCATGCGCGGGCGACACGACTGCTCCGGAGGGCCCCGCCGACCCCGGTATCCCGTCCGAACCCACTGCTCCCCACGGCTTCCGGGTCCTTCCAGGCTCGGTGACCATAGAAGTCGATCAACGGATTCGCTTCCGCGGCGAGATCAAGCACGCCCGCGGTCTCGTCCGCGCCCCTGTCATGGAATGGAAGGCCAGCGGAGGCAACATCAACGCCCACGGTGTCTTCTGGGCGAGCACCCCCGGCACCTACGAGGTCGTCGGCCGCAGCCGTGGCAGTGACCGCGCCTTCATCAAGCGGCCCGATACCTCGGTCGTCGTGGTCGTGGCCAAGCAGCCGAAGGTCGTCGACGTGCGAGTCACGCCTCGCACCCCCAGGCTCTACGCCGGTCAGAAGCGCACCTTCACGGCCGTCGGGCTGCTGCCGGACGGCACCAGCACCGCCATCCGGGTGAACTGGAGCGCCAGCGGCGGGACGATCGACCAGGCGGGTATCTACCGCGCGACGAGCACTCCCGGCGCCTACCAGGTCGTGGCATCCACACCCAACGGGAAGGTGGCGGACACCATTCCGGTGACGATCCTCCCGGACTCGGTCTCCCGCGAGGCCCCCGGCACCCCTGATGGGCCCGGCACACCGACGGCTCCCGCTGCGGCCACCCAGCTCGTCCTCCGGCCGGGCACCGTCTTCCTTGCGACCAGCGCCACGCACAGGTTCGCCACGTTCGGTCGGACCAGTGAAGGCGACAGCGTCCAGGTCAACGTGAGATACCAGGCCACCGGCGGCACCATCACCGAGACCGGGCTCTACACGGCCGGCACCAAGGCGGGCACCTACAAGGTCATCGCCACCGCCGACCAGCTTGCCGACACTGCGGTGGTCACCCTCGCTGCCACCTCCGGCGGCGGAACCCCGGTGCCTCCGCCGACCCTGCCATCCGGCATGAGCGGCATTCCGATGGGTCTCTCTTCGCTGCTGGTTTCCGGTCGGGAGCCCATCCACTACACCGCCACGCTGGACGGCTACACCGCCTCGAACATCATCGACCGGCTGAACACGGCCCGCTCGCGGGGACTCCGCGTCCTCATGAACATGACCGGCGGCAGCCACGAGAACTACAAGACCGACGGGGTGTTCGACTACTCGAAGTGGAAGGCCCGGATGGACAGCTACGACACGCCGGCGATCCGAGCGGCGGTCGCGGAGGCGGTCGCCGACGGCACGATCATCGGCAACTCCGTGATGGACGAGCCCGGCAATGTCTCTTCGACCAAGGGCTGGGGTCCGGAAGGGTTCATGACCAAGGCTCGGGTCGACGGCCTGTGTCAGTACGTGCAGCAGATGTTTCCGACGCTGCCCGTGGGCGTGGTGCACGACCACCGGGTGCTCGAGCCGGAGAAGAACTATCAGCACTGCGACTTCGTGGTCTCGCAGTACCGGCTGTCCAAGGGGAACGTGAACGACTTCCGCGACGGCGGCGTGGCGTTCGCGAAGCGGAGCGGAATTTCCATCGCCTTCAGCCTGAACATTCTCCATGGCGGCACGCCGGGCACCGACTGCGAGAAGTGGGGCGACGATCCGAGGGGCATGCTCTGCCCGATGAGCGCCGCCCAGGTACAGGAATGGGGAGTGATCCTCGGCAGCGCCGGCTGCCTGCTCAACATGTGGCGCTACGAGCGGGCGTACTACGACAAGCCGGAGATCCAGCGCGCGCTCCAGCATGTGGCCGGGGTGCTCCGTGGCCTGCCTGCCAAAGCCTGCAGGCGTACCTAGACGCTGTGGCGCACCAGCCGCGCACCAGGAGTGAGCGGCATCGAGTGAAGTGCCGAGCCGGTCGATGGGAAAGTCTCATCGACCGGCCCGGCGTTTCTCGCTTGTCGAACCAGCGCCACAAAACTGCGCGCGCCGCCCTCACCCCCACGAAGCGCGCCTCGTCGCCAATACCTAGTGTGTCCTCCAACACTGACTTACGCCGCCGCCAAGGTGATCTTCCGATCCGGCTGTGCTAAATTGTCTTGCGCCTGCGACGACCTCCGGTTCCCAGCGGTCCAGCCCCTGAGGGCATGGAATGTGCGACCGCCACCCCGGAATCCCTGGATGGGCCTTGCCCGTCACCACCTTCTCCGCTCCGCGAGGTATATGCGCATCCCGGCCCTCTTTTCGCTCCTCGCAGTCGTTGTGCTCTCCGCCCCGGCATCGGCCCAGGAAGAACGACCCGCCGGCGGACAGTCGATGCTGGCGCCGGGGGATTCGATCCGGGTGGTGGTCTGGCGGAGGCCGGAGTTCAGCGGCGACTTCGTGGTGGCGCCCAACGGGACCATCACCCATCCACTGTACCGCGCGGTGCAGGTCGGAGGGGTGCCGTTCGCGACGGCGGAGGCGAACCTGCGGCGCTTTCTGACGCGGTTCGAGGAGAATCCCGAGTTCGTGATGGAGCCGCTGGTCCGGGTAGCCATTTCCGGTGAGGTCGATCGCCCGCGAGTGTACGCGCTCCGGCCGGAGACCACGATCGCCGAGGCCATTGCCAACGCCGGCGGCGCGACCGAAACCGGCGCCCGCAACCGGGTCCGCGTGCTGCGGCTGGATCAGAGCGGCCAGCAGCGGGAACTGCTGGTCGATCTCACCGACCCGGCTGCCGGCGCCGGGCTGACGCCGGTACAGTCGGGCGACCAGATCCTGATCGATCGCAGGCGAAACTTCTTCCGCGAAGTCCTGGTGCCGGCCCTCGGCATCATCGGGTCCATCGCGTCCCTCGGACTGCTGATCGATCGCGTCAGCAGAGACAACCGCTAGATGCCCATGCCCGCTCAGCCCCCCCGCGACCGCCTGCTTCCCGGCGGCTACGACGCGCCCCTCAGGCCGGTGGAGCCGGTGGATAACGCCGGAATGGTCTCCTTCCGGCAGGCGCTCACCGTTCTGCGCCGTCGCTTTCAGCTCATTCTCGCGCTGACCGCCTGCGGCGCCGCCTTGGGCCTGTTCCTCGCGTCCCGGGAGCCGACCTCCTACAAGGCCAGTGCGATGCTCCGTCTCGCCGGAGAGCGCCAGACGCTGACCGGCGTTGCGGAAGACGCGCAGTCGGTGGTCGGCCGGACCACCGACCCGATGCTCTCCATCATCGAGCTCCTGCGGAGCCGCGCGGTCGCCGGGGTGGTCGTGGACAGCCTCGGCCTGCAACTGGTGAGCCTGACGCCCGAGTTCTCGGTCGAGGACCTCGACGGCGTGAAGGTGGACCCCAGGGCCGCGGGCGATTCCGTCCTGGTCGCCTTTCGCGACAACGGCGTAACCGCGCGCCGCGGCGAGCGGGTGGTGACGTCACCCTACGGCCAGGTCGTCAACCTCGGCGTGGTGCAGTTCGTCATCCGGTCGCGCCCCGCCGTGGAGACCGTCTCGCTCGGCATCCGCTCGCGCGAGGCGGCGATCGACGGGCTCCTGGCCGGCCTGCTCGTCTCGCGCCGCGAGATGACGGACGTGATCGATGTCGGCTTCGTGGCCGAAGACCCGCGCACCGCGCAGCGCATCGTGAACAGCACCGTGCACGCGTTCCAGACCCTGAACGTCCAGTGGGCGCGCGAGCGCTCGCGGCGCCGCAGCGAGTTCCTCGCGGAGCAGTTGACCCAGAACGACAGCCTGCTCCAGCGCGCCCAGGCGGAGCTCGCCTCCTTCCGGAGCCGGCAGCAGCTCGCCAGCTCCCAGACCGCCATGCAGGCGGAGCAGTCGGCGCTTCTCGCGCTCGACTCGCGTCGGGAGGAGCTCGAGGCCGACCGGCAGACGTTCAACACCTTGCTCGAGCGGCTGAAGGCCAGCGACGACGCGTCCCGCGAAGAGGCGCTGCGCGCGCTTGCCACCTCGCCGGCCATGGCCGACAATCCGGCGATCGGCGGTCTCTACCAGCAGCTGCTCAAGTACCAGATCCGGATCGACTCCATGACGACGGGTCCCTGGCGGGCATCGCCCACCAATCCGGACCTGGTGCAGCTCCGGTCGCTGGCCCAGAGCACCCAGAACCAGCTGATTCAGGCGGTGCGCAGCCACATCGGCGCTCTCGATGCGCGGGTGAAATCCCTGGGCAGCCTGCGCGATCGCACCGGCGCGTCCATGGCGGTCCTCCCCGCGATGGCCGAGGAGGAGATGCGGCTCAACCGGCGGGTGGACGCGCTCGCCAGGATCGGCGACGAGCTCCGCCTCGACCTCCAGCGGGCCCGTATGGCCGAGGCGGTCGAAGCCGGCGACATCGATGTCGTCGCGCTCGCGCCGCTGCCGTCCACACCCCTGCTCAACAGCGCGACGCTCAAGGTGGCGCTGGGGCTCTTCGTCGGGCTGACGCTGGGCATGATCATCGCCTGGATCCTCGAGGCGCTCAACACGGCGGTGCGCCGTCCCGAGGACCTGGAGGCCGTGCTGCACGTGCCCGGGCTCGCCGTCATCCCACGCATCACCGACGGCTCGCGGAGCGCACAGTCGCACTTCCGCCGCCTGCTCGGCTCGGGCAAGAAGGGTCCCGACCAGGCGGTCGGCTCCCCGCTGACCGGTAATCAGACGTTCTCCATCGGCATCGAGGCCTTCCGCAACCTGCGAACCGGTCTGATCTGGTCCGACGGCGGCGAGGCGCTCCGGACCCTCGTGGTGACCAGCGCCGCGCCCGGCGAGGGGAAGACGATGACCGCCGCGAACCTCGCGGTCACCCTCGCCTACGATGGGCTCCGGGTCCTGCTGGTGGACTGCGACATCCGGCGGCCCCGCATCCACGGCCTGTTCCAGCTCCCTCGCGCGCCGGGTCTCATGGAGCTGCTGCGGGCATCGGGCGATCCCGACGCGCCGCAGCCCCGCGCCATCCGCGAGACCCCGGTGGCCCGGCTCTCGGTGCTGACCTGCGGCGCGCTGCCGGTCAACGCCGCGAACCTGCTGAGCGGTACCCGGATGCGGGTCCTGCTCCGGGAGCTGCAGGAGCAGTTCGACATCATTGTGCTCGACACGCCGCCGGTGCTGGCCACGGCGGATGCCTGCATCGTGGCGTCGCTCACCGACGGCGTGCTGCTGGTCGTCCGCGCGGGCACCACGGACAAGAACGCCGCCCAGCGCGCCTATCAGCAGCTTTCCAACGTGGGCGCCCGGGTGGTGGGGACGGTGCTGAACGATCCGGGTGGTGAGGTCGCGAAGGAAGGCGACTACTACTATCCGTACGACTACGCCGCGCAGGAGCAGTGATACGAATCCGGTGATCGCCGGCGGCCGATCATGCAGGCGGAGACGTTGCTGATGTTCATCCAGCGCCCGGCGACATGGCCGCACGTGGCCGTTGCCGCCCGGGCGCGGCGCGTATAGACCCTCAGCGAGGGGAAGTCACACCAGGATGTCGTCGACCATCGCCACCCAGGACCCGCTCGTCTCGGCGCCCGCGTTCGCGGCGCAGCGGATGAACATCGTGATCGTTGGCCATGTGGACCACGGGAAGAGCACGGTCATCGGCCGCCTGCTCGCCGATACCCATTCGCTGCCCGAAGGCAAGCTCGAGCAGGTGCGGGCGCAGTGTGAGCTGAACTCCAAGCCTTTCGAGTACGCCTTCCTGCTCGACGCCCTCAAGGACGAGCAGGCCCAGGGCATCACAATCGACGCCGCCCGCGTGTTCTTCAAGAGCAGCCGGAGGCACTACCTGATCCTCGATGCGCCCGGGCACATCGAGTTTCTGAAGAACATGATCACGGGCGCCGCCCGGGCCGAGGCCGCGCTGCTCGTGATCGACGCCGCCGAAGGCGTCCAGGAGAACTCCCGCCGTCATGGCTACATGATGTCCCTGCTCGGCATCAGCCAGCTCGCGGTGGTGGTCAACAAGATGGACCTGGTCGGCTGGGATCGCGGCGTGTACGACCGCATCGTCGGTGAGTATGGCGCCTTCCTCGACCAGATCGGGCTCCGGCCGTCGTGCTTCATCCCCGTGTCGGCCCGGGGAGGCGACAACATCGCCGACCGCTCGACGCAGCTGTCCTGGTACGACGGGCCGACGGTCCTGAACGCGCTGGACGAGTTCAGGAGCGAGCCCCAGCCGGTGGACCGGCCGTTCCGCATGCCGGTCCAGGACGTCTACAAGTTCACCAAGCAGGGCGACGACCGGCGCATCGTCGCCGGAACCATCGAGTCCGGCTCGGTGAGCGTCGGCGATACCGTGATCTTCTATCCCTCGGGCAAGAAGAGCCGCGTCAAGAGCATCGAGGCCTTCAACCGGCCGCCGCAGACCCGGCTGGAGGCCGGCTGGTCGGTGGGCTTCACCCTCCAGGAGCAGATCTACATCACGCGGGGCGAGCTGGCGACGGTGGAGGGCCAGGACCGGCCCCAGGTGACCACCCGGCTCCGCGTGAGCCTCTTCTGGCTCGGCAAGGAGCCGATGGTGAAGCGGAAGGAGTACCTCCTCAAGCTGGGGACGGCGCGGGTCACCTGCCGGATCGAGGAAATCCTCCGCGTCATGGACGCCTCCACGCTCGGCGCCACCGAGCAGCGCAACCAGATCCAGCGGCACGACGTCGCGGAGTGCGTCCTCCGGCTCGACCGCGCCATCGCCTGTGACCTCGCCGAGGACATCGCGTCGACCAGCCGGTTCGTCATCGTGGACGATTACGAGATCCGGGGCGGTGGCATCGTGCGCGAGGCGATGACCGACCGTCAGGCCGCGGTGCGCGACCGGGTGCTGCTCCGCAACTACAAGTGGGAGCCCAGCATCATCCAGCCCGAGCACCGGGCGGAGAAATACAATCAGAAGGCCGCCCTGGTCCTGGTGACCGGCGAGCACGAGCACGACCGCAAGGGTGTCGCCAAGGCGCTCGAGGACAAGCTGTTCCAGGATGGCAAGGTGGTCTACTTCCTCGGGATCGGAAACGTGCTCTACGGCGTGGACGCCGACATCGAGCGCAAGCAGGAGAACCGGCTGGAGCACATGCGCCGTCTCGCTGAGGTGGCCAACCTGATGCTCGACGCCGGCATCATTCTCGTGGTCGCCGCGGCCGAGCTCACCCAGGACGACCTCGAGGTGATCAAGACGGCCGTAGAGCCGGACTGGATCGAGACCGTCTGGGCGGGCGACACCATCACGACCGACCTCGTCTGCGACCTGCACTTGCCCGGGGGCGCCGTTCCGGAGGCCGTGGACCGGCTCAAGGCACACCTCCAGGACAAGGGCGTCATCTTCCGCCCATGGTAACGACCCAGATCCGGGCCGCGGTCGTCGACCTGGTGCGTGAGGCCGGCCGGGCCACGATGACCTACTACGACGCTCCCGCGTCGGCCGATGTCCGGGAGAAGGACGACCGGAGCCCCGTCACCCTGGCCGACGAGGTCGCGCACGGGATCCTGGTCGACGGGCTCCGCCGGATCGATCCGGACACGCCGGTGATCTCGGAGGAGGCCGCGGCGGCCGACTTCGAGGCCCGGCGCGGGTGGCGGCGGTTCTGGCTGGTGGATCCGCTCGACGGGACCAAGGAGTTCATCAAGCGCCGCGCCGAGTTCACGGTGAACGTCGCCCTCATCGAGGACGGCGAGCCGGTGCTCGGCGTCGTGGAGGCGCCGGCACTGGATCTCCTGTACTGGGCGGTGAAGGGCGAGGGGGCCTGGCGGGAGGAGAAGGGCGCTCCCGCCGAGCGGATCTATTCCACCGTGCCGACGCCGGGAGAGCCGCTGACGGTGGTGGAGAGCCTCTCACATCCGTCCCACGAGCTCGAGGAGTACCTGAAGACCATTCCGGTGGCCAAGCGGGTCAAGGCGGGCAGCTCCCTCAAGTTCTGCTGGGTCGCCGAGGGTCGGGCCGACATCTACCCGCGGCTGGGCCCCACCATGGAGTGGGACGTCGCGGCGGGCGACTGCGTGTACCGCCAGTCGGGGCGGGACGGCGAGCGGCCCTCGCCGCTGACCTACAACAAGCCCGACCTGCGCAATCCCAGCTTCGTCATCGGCTTGTGAGCGCCGTCACCACCCCTGTGCCGCGGACGGGAACCGCGGCCCCGGTTCTCTGGTTTACCGGTCTCTCGGGCTCCGGGAAGAGCACCATCGCGGTCCGGGTGCACGAGGAGCTGCGGCGCCGGGGCGTCCAGGTGGAGTACATCGACGGCGATGCCCTGCGCGAGGTGTTTCCGAGCACGGGCTTCACCCGGGCGGAGCGGGAGGAGCACCTCCGGCGCACCGGCTACATGGCCAGCCGGCTGGCGGCTCATGGCGTGACCGTAGTCGCCTCGTTCGTCTCGCCGTACCGCGAGTCGCGCGAGTTCATCCGGAAGCAGTGCGCCAACTTCGTGGAGATCTACGTGGCCACGCCGTTGGAGGAGTGCGAGCGCCGTGACGTGAAGGGGCTGTACGCCCGGGCCCGGCGCGGCGAGATCAAGAACTTCACGGGCATCGACGATCCGTACGAGCCGCCCGAGCATCCCGAGCTGACGCTCGACACCCGCGCGCTCGACGTGGAGCAGTGCGTCGCGCGGGTCATGGAACGATTTGGAGGCAAGGACTGATGGCAGCCATCGCGATGGACCATCTCGATCAGCTGGAGAACCGGAGCGTGCACATCCTTCGGGAGGCGTACGCCAACTTCAAGAACCTGGGCATGCTCTGGTCCATCGGGAAGGACAGCACCGTCCTGCTCTGGCTGGCCCGGAAGGCCTTCTTCGGCCACGTGCCGATCCCGCTGATCCACATCGACACCTCGTTCAAGATTCCGGAGATGATCGAATACCGGGACCGGCTGGCGCTGGAGTGGAACCTGACCATGATCTACGGTCAGAACAAGCAGGCGCTCGAGGAGAAGCGGACCTACCCGGACGGCAAGATCGACCGGATCGCGTGCTGCAAGGCGCTCAAGACCGACGCCCTCAAGCACACGCTGAGCGGCGAATGGCCCCGGTACCGGCTCAACCACGCGAAGAAGGTCTACGAGCTGGACCGCAACACCGAGGCATTCACCGGCGTCATCGTGGGCGCCCGGGCGGACGAGGAGGGGAGCCGCTCCAAGGAGCGCTACTTCTCGCCGCGGAACGCGCAGTCGCACTGGGACGTTGGCGATCAGCCGCCGGAGTTCTGGAACCAGTTCAAGACCGAGTTCGCGCCGGGGACGCACCTCCGGATCCACCCGCTCCTCGACTGGACCGAGCTCAACATCTGGGAGTACATCCGGCGGGAGAACATCCCGACCGTGTCGCTCTACTACGACCAGGGCGACGGCAAGCGCTACCGCTCGCTCGGCTGCCGGACCTGCACCAATGCGGTGGAGTCGGACGCCCGGAACGTCGACGACATCATTCTCGAGCTGCAGTCGGGCAAGTTCCACAACATCGCGGAGCGCTCGGGGCGGGCCCAGGACAAGGCCGACGGCGGTGGGCTGGAGACGCTGCGCCGCGACGGGTACATGTGACCCTGCCCAGCTTCGTCGTCATCGGGACCGCCAAGGGTGGAACCACGGCGCTCTACTGGTACCTGGCGGAGCATCCCGACGTCTTCATGAGCCCGGTGAAGGAGACCAACTTCTTCGCCTGGAACCTGGATGCCGACGGCAAGCTGCTCTACGGCGATCCGGACGTGCACCGGTTCCCGGTGAAGACGTTGGAGGAGTACGAGGCACTCTACGCCGAAGCGGGCGCAGCGAAGGCGATCGGAGAGGCCTCGCCGCTCTACCTGGAGTCACCTCAGGCGGCGGGCAGGATCCGGTCACTCCTGCCGGACGCGCGGATCGTCTGTACCCTGCGCCATCCGGTGGATCGGGCATACTCCGACTATTTGATGTACATCCGGCGCCGCGGCCGGCCGTTCGACCCGGCCCGGGACCTCACCCCGGGAGCGCCGTGGGCTCGGCCCGACTCCCGCTGGATGCAGGTGAGCCGCTACCATGCCCAGCTCGCGCGCTACTACCAGGTCTTCCCGCGCGAGCGGATCCACGTGCTGCTCTTCGACGACATCAGGAAGAGCGCCGTGGGTGCGGCCCAGGGCGTCTATCGCTTCCTCGGTGTGGACCCGGACTTCGAGCCCGACACGGCGACGCCCCACGCTGCCGGCGGCGTGCCGACCAGCCATCTGCTCGAGGGGCTCCTCACCCGCAGCTCCTTGAGCACCGCGCTCCGGCGCTGGGTGCCGGTGGGCGCCGCCAAGTGGGTCCGGCGGCTCCGGGCCCGCACCCTGAAGAAGGCGACGCCGCTGCCGCCCGCGCTCCGCCAGGAGCTCACCGGCTATTTCCGCGACGACATCGCGAGCACCTCGAAGCTCATCGGGCGAAGCCTGGAGCACTGGCTCTAGCGCTCAGCGCCGCGGCTTCAGGTCCAGTGCCTCAGGTCCCTGTTCATCAGCCGCCCGAGCAGCGCCACCTCGTCCCGAAACGCCGCCACCAGCTCCGCCCGAAGCTCGGGCGTCATCGGTGGGCGCCGCTCCCGCACCGTGTTCAACGCCACCAGCTTCTTCTTCGCGGCGCTGATCGTCTGGCCCCCCACTGCCCGCTTCAGGCTGCGCACCGCCTCGCGCAACGCGGGCGGCGGCTTCCGGTAGAAGCGCCGCAGCCAGGGCACCCTGGCGGTCTTGTTCTCGTTGATGCGGGGAAACTCGCTGCGTCCGTCGTGCGGTACCCCGAGGAAGGCGATCACCTCGTCGTAGACGCGCTGCGGCGAGGCGGCGAAGTCGTCGTAGAGGATCAGCTTCACCTGCTCGCGCGGGAAGCACGACAGCAGCCGCTCGGTCTGGGTGCCGAACTGCCCCACTTGGTAGTACTGGACCAGGAGGGGAGAGCGGATGTGGGGAGGGACGTCGAGCCCCCGCGCGCGGCGCTCCTGCAGCCGCCAAGCGGTCGCGAAGTCCGCCACCGTCTCCTCGGAGACATGGAGCAGCTGGGAGTGCAGCGAGTAGACCATGTCCACCGGGTTCCGGAACATGGCGATGAGCTTCGCGGCGGGATTGAACTCCCGGATGTTCGGGATGGCCACAGTGGAGCGCAGATAGTAGACCGAGGCCTCGCCCACCTCGAGGTGCTGATCCGTGGCGCCGGCGAAGAGGGCCCGGTAATCGTCCAGCGTCTTGATCCTGGGATACGTGCCCAGGTCTTTGGCGAAGAAGTGAGGCTCCTTGATCTCCGGCATGAAGACGTTCGGGTGGGGCCGGAGGTACTCGTAGAGCGCCGTAGTGCCGCACTTGGGCGCGCCCACGATGAAGAAGCTGGGTCTGGTCGGCACGGTCGTAGACTCCCGGGGCACGTCCACGCTGGTTGACTGGCTGCGAGCCGAGTGATCCTGTCGCGCAGGGGCCACAGGCCGGCCGATATGCAAGGATCCGACCATGTGGGCCGCGAACGGGGCGAGGTGCCCATCCGGATGTCGGTGTGGTAGATTGCCTTGCGCCTCCTCCGGGGTCAAGCTGCCAGGGCCCGGGGGGCATGAATTGTGCTTCCCCCAGCGGGATCATTCGGGCGCCCGGGTCGGGATGCAGGCCGGTCGCGGATCTCACGGAACGATCAGACAGCGGACTATGAGAATCACGAAACCGATCATCATCGTCGGCACCGGGCGCTGCGGTTCCACCCTGTTCCACCGCTTGCTGGCGAAGCACCCGCACGTCATGTGGCTCTCGCCGCTCTGTTACAGGTACCCCGACCGTCCCTCCTGGAACCGCCTGGCCGTTACGGCCATGGACAACCCGCTGCTGAGCCGGCTGTTCGGCGGCAAGGTCCGGCCGGGTGAGAACTACCGCTTCTGGGACAAGCACGCGTACGGGTTCTCCGAGCCCTGTCGGGACCTGGTCCGCTCCGACGTCAGTGCCCGGGTGAAGAAGCAGGTGCGCGCCGCCTTCGAGCCCATGCTCACGGCCAGGCGCAACCGCCTGCTCATCAAGATCACCGGCTGGCCTCGCATAGGCTTCCTGAACGAGATCTTCGAGGACGCCAAGTTCATTCACGTGCTGCGCGACGGCCGCGCCGTGGCCAGCTCGCTGCTGCACGTGAACTTCTGGCGCGGCTGGTACGGACCGCAGGGCTGGCGGGCCGGCCTGCTCTCGCCCGAGGATCAGGCCACCTGGGAGAGCTACGACCGGTCCTTCACTGCGCTCGCGGCCATCGAATGGCGGATCCAGATGCGCGCCATGGAGGCCGCCCGCCGGCAGCTCGACCCGAAGCTCTTCCACGAGGTCAAGTACGAGGAATTCTGCGAGCACCCGGTCGAAAGCTTCCGCGAGGTGCTCGAGTTCGCCGAGCTCCCGCAATCGGCGGAGTTCGAGCGCCACGTGCGCGCGGCTTCCATCCGGAGCACCAGCAACCGGTGGCGCGACGACCTGTCCCCAGGCCAGCAGGTCATCCTGGACGACCTGCTGCGAGAGGACCTACTCCGCTACGGCTACGGCGAGCACGGCGGCGCCGAGCGGGTCACGGAGCCCGCGACGCTCTAGTCCGGCATCGGCGCCCACCGAGCGCGTCCCCAACCCCGAGCGGAAGTGACCCGATCCGAGGCCGGCCCCATCGCCTTCTTCCTGCCGTCGGTACGAGGAGGCGGCGCGCAGCGGGTGATCGTGAACCTGGCTCAAGGTATGGTCGAGCGCGGCCTTCCGGTGGACATGGTCCTCGCCACCGCCGACGGCGTTTTCCTCGACCACCTGCCGGCCGAGGTCCGGCTGGTGGACTTGGGGGCCGGACGGCTGGTCCGGAGCCTCCTTCCGCTGATCCGCTACCTGCGGCGCGAGCGACCGAGGATCCTCGTGTCCTCGATGACCCACGCCAACCTGGTCGCACTCTGGGCCGCCCGCCTCGCCCGCCGGTCCACACCGGTCATGGTGACGGTGCACAACACCATGTCCGAGTCCACTCCCGGTCAGGGAGCGCTCGGCGGCCGGCTTTCGCTGCCGCTGCTCCGCGCGTTCTATCCCTGGGCGGACAGCATCGTCGCCGTCTCGCGTGGTGCCGCCGACGACCTGGCTCGCACGACCGGACTGCCGCGAGAGCGAGTGGAGGTGATCTACAACCCGGTCATCACGCCGGCCGCGCAGGCGCTCGCCCGCGCGGCGCCGGATCACGCGTGGTTCGGCGCGGGCCAGCCGCCGGTGATCCTCGGCGTCGGCCGGCTGACCCGACAGAAGGATTTCCCGACGCTGGTCCGCGCCTTCGCCGAGGTGAGGCGCCGCTGCCCTGCGCGACTGATCATCTTGGGGGAAGGGGAGGACCGGCCCCAGCTGGAGCGATTGATCGCGGAGCTCGGGCTGCAGGACGACGTCGCGCTGCCGGGGTTCCGTGACAATGCCATGGCCTACATGGCGGGCTCGGCGGTGTTCGTGCTCTCCTCGGCCTGGGAAGGGCTGCCGACCGTCCTGATCGAGGCGCTCGCGGCGGGGACACGCGTCGTCTCGACTGATTGTCCGAGCGGCCCGCGGGAGATTCTCCAGGACGGACGCCTGGGCGCACTGGTCCCGGTCGGCGATGTGCCGTCGCTGGCCCGTGCGATCCTCGACGCGCTGAACACGCCGACGGACGCAGCTCCCCGGGAGGCCCTCGAGGCGTTCACCCACGAGGCCGCGGTGGACAACTATCTACGTGTAATCGGGCAATGTGCGTGAGCAGGAGTGCGCCTGCTAGAGCGCGCCGGGCGCCTCCTGCAAAGGATCCTGAAGCACGTTGTAAGTAGCAACGTTGCAATGCTTTATAGCCTAGGTTCGGCCGCGCACTGCCTCTGTACGGTGGCCTGAAAGGTGCATCGGTGGTTCCTCTTCCTCGCAAGGAGATCGGGGTCGTCGCCATGGTCACCATTCGGAGAATCAGGAGCTGGATTCTCGCCGGCGCCATTGCTGCCGGCTCGATCACGTGCTCCAGTGACATCGGTGATCCGGACTCTCGACCCGCGAGCCTGGTCAAGATTGCCGGCGACGAGCAGGGCGGCATGGCCGACCGGCCGCTGCCGTCTCCCCTCGTCGTCCGGGTAACGGATGAGGATGGACGGCCGCTCGAGGGTGTGACGGTGACCTGGTCCCTTGGCGGGGGAGGCAGTCTCGACCGGTCCGAGGTGGCCACCGGGCCGGACGGCACCGCGGCCGTGCAGCGCGTGCTCGGGAGCGCACCCGGCGTGGTGACTACGACTGCCGCGGTCGCCGACCTGCCGGCAGTGGTCTTCACCAGCACGGTCGAATCCGAGCCGCTCCCCAACCTGATCCTCGCGATCCCGCCATCGACCTCGGCGGTGAGCGGGCAGCCCTTCGCCAGTCAGCCGGTGATCCAGGTGGATGACGGCACCGAGCAACCCGCTGGCGCGGGTATCGAGGTGACGGCCTCCGTCACGGGCGCGACGCTGACCGGCACCACAACGGTCGAGAGCGATGGCGAAGGAGTCGTCCGCTTCACCGATCTCGCACTGAGCGGCGAGGACGGCGCCTACACGATCACCTTCTCGTCGCCGGGGTACGTGCCCGTCCTCTCGCCGGTCATCACGCTCACCTCCACGCCGACCACGAGCGGGCGGCTGGTCATGGTGACCGCGCCGTCGAGCTCGGCGGAAAGCGGCGAAGTGCTGGCCCAGCAGCCCGCGGTGCGCGCCGAGGACGACGCAGGGGCTCCCCTGGCTGGCGTTCCGGTGACGGTATCGGTCGAGGGCGCGACACTGTCCGGCACCATAACCGTCGAGACCGGCGGCGACGGAATCGCACGGTTCACCGATCTCGCGCTCAGCGGGCCCTCCGGCAGCTACCCGCTCGTCTTTTCGGCCCCCGATCTGGTGGGCTTGGAGTCGAGCGCCGTCACGCTCCAGACCATCGCCAGCGAGAGCGGCCAGTGGACCGCCCCGATGGAATGGCCCATCGTCGCCATCCACACGATGCTCCTCCCGGACGGACGGGTGCTCGCCATCAACCGCAATCGGAACCCGCAGGTGTGGGACCCGGCGACGGGCATTTTCAAGTCCGTGCCGGCTCCCGCCAATCTCTTCTGCGCCGGGCACGCCCTGCTTCCCGACGGCACGGTGTTCCTCGCGGGCGGCCACATCGACGACAATCAGGGCCTGCCGAACGTCACCCTGTTCTCGCCCACCGCGGACTCCTGGACCTCGCTCACGCCGATGGCCAGGGGCCGGTGGTACCCCACGACGACCGTCATGGGTAACGGGGACGTAGTGATCATCGCCGGCCGGGACGAGAACATGCTCGAGGTCACCGTGCCGGAGGTCTGGAGCAACGGCACGATCCGGCAGCTCACCGGGGCGAGCCAGTCGCTGCCGTATTACCCGCGGGCCTTCGTCGCGCCCGACGGCCGGCTGTACGTGGCGGGATCCACCATCAACACCAGGTACCTGTCACTGCAAGGCAACGGCTCCTGGCAGAACGGGCCCCGGCGGCTGGGCGAGGGTCGGCCCTATGGCTCCGCCGTGATGTACGACGACGGCAAGATCCTCTATGCGGGAGGCGGCCAGACGACCAACACCGCCGAGCTGATCGACCTCAACGAGGGGTCACCGCAGTGGCGGTGGACCAGCCCGATGGCCCACGCCCGCCGGCACCTCAACCTCACCGTCCTGCCGAACGGCGAGGTGCTTGCGACCGGCGGCGTCGGCGGCACCACGTTCAACGACGTGACGGCCGGGGTTCACGCGGCCGAGATGTGGAATCCCGAGACCGGCCAGTGGAGGACGCTGGCCAGCAACCAGATCACCCGCGGATATCACTCCAGCTCGCTGCTGCTGCCCGACGGCCGGGTGCTGCACGCGGGCAGCGGCGAGGGCGCCGGTGCTCCCGATCAGAAGAACGCCGAGCTGTTCTCGCCCCCATACCTCCTGCGCGGCCCGAGGCCGGAGATCACGAGCGCCCCAGCGGAGGTGGCCTACGGCGCCCAGTTCCGACTGCTCACGCCGCAGGCCGGCGCGATCACGAAGGTGAGTCTGATCCGCCTGGGCGCGACTACCCACGCCTTCGACGAGAACCAGCGCTTCCAGTGGCTGACCTTCACCGTGGAAGCCGATGGCGTCACCGTGACCGCCCCGAGCTCCAGCAATCGGGCGCCCCCAGGTCACTACATGGTATTCATCCTCGACGGCGACGATGTGCCTTCGGTCGGGAAGATTCTCAGGATTCACTAGCCTACCGGGTCGGCCGACGTTCGTTCACCGCGCCGGTCGCGGAGCCGGCGCGGGACAGCATCGCACTACCGAAAGGGAATCCAGCGTTTGGAGTCAGAAAACCAGTCGGCGCGCAACGAGCCGCAGCGTGTCCGGTACGTCTGTCTGCCCGGCAGTCGCTTCACCGGCTCCACCCTGCTCGGGTCGCTCCTCAACGAGCATCCGGACTGCGCGTCGATCGGCGCAGCCACCGGACTCATCCGTCGCACGGACCTCACGACGTATCGCTGCTCCTGCGGCGCGCTGTTCCGCGAATGCGAGTTCTGGAACCACATCGCCGACAGGACTCGCGCGCTGGGTCACCCGGTGAACGTCTTCCAGACCAATTTCTGGAACACCCACCTACGACTCTCCCGGAACCGGCTGCTCAACTTCGCGCTCGCCCGCTCGCTCGGCTGGGACCCGCTCAATCGCGCGCGTGACGCGGTGATCTGGAAGGTGCCCTCGGCCAGAGCGCGGATCGCCGAGATGGGATGGAACACGTGGAGCCTCGCCACCGCGGTCCTGGAGCGTACCCGGAAGCGGGTGTTCGTGGACACGGCCAGGGATCACCAGCGGCCGAAGTATCTCTCCCGCCTTCCGATGTTCGACCTGAAGGTGATCCACCTGGTCCGGGACCCGCGCGGCAACGTGGCCAGCATCATGAAGCACACCGGCGTGGACGTGGCGACCGCGGCGCGCCAGTGGAAGCACGTCAACGTCGAGGCCGCGCGGACCAGCCGGTATCTCCCGCAGGAGTCCTGGCTCTCGCTCCGCTACGAGGCCCTCTGCGCCGACCCCGCGGGCGTGCTCGACCGGATCTCCGATTTCCTCGGCATCCGCCGGCCTACGATGCGCGACGGCTTTCAGGACACCGCGCGTCACATCATCGGCAACAAGATGCGCATGAAGGGGCTCGGCGAGATCCGCGAGGACCTCTCGTGGCGGACCACCCTTGGCCGCGCCGACCTCGACACGATCGCCCGGGTGGCGGGACCGACCAGCAGAAGCTTCGGATACGCGTGGCCCTGAGCGCTTGTACCCGACCCCCGGTGGTAGATTGCCGTCGTCAAATCCGGCCTGCCGAGGGCGTCCGGCGCGGCCTTTGGCGTGGTACCCGATTCCTCACGTGGGGTTATGGTAGCGACCACGGCACCTGAACGATGCCTATGACCTCCGGTCAGCCCTCCGTCCCGCCACCTGGGCCCGAGCGCAGGGCCGCACCCCGCGGGCTCACCCAGCGTGCGATCGGGGGGATGTTCTGGACCTTCTCCGGCACCGGCGTGCAGGTGGTGGTCCAGCTCCTCGCCATCGCGGCGCTGGGGCGGCTCCTCACCCCGGCCGAGTTCGGTCTCATGGGGGCGGCCACCGTCGTCATCGCCTGTTCCCAGATCGTCTCGCAGGTCGGTGTCGGGCCCGCCATCATCCAGCGGCGCGACCTGAACGACACACACATCCGGGTCGCCGTCACGCTGTCCTGGCTCCTGGGCACCACACTGGGCGCGATCGTGTGGTTCGGGTCGGCGCGGATCGCGGCGTTCTACCGGATGCCGGAGCTGGAGCCGGTGCTCCGCGCGATCGCCTTCCTCTTCCCGCTCGACGGGATGAATACCGTCGCCAAGGCGGTCCTCACCCGGCAGCTGCGCTTCCGCCTCTACATCGCATTGGATGTGGCCGCGTACGTGCTCGGCTACGCGCTCGTGGGCGTGGTGCTCGCCTGGTACGGCTTCGGCGTGTGGGCCCTGGTGAGCGCGAACCTGGCCCAGGTGGGCGTTCGCACGGTCATCATGTATCTCGCCGCCCGGCACTCCGTGCGTCCCAGTCTGAACCTGCAGGCCGTGCGTGACCTGCTCGGCTTCGGTTTCGGGCACTCCATGGCCCAGATCGGCACGCTGCTCTCGCAGCAGGGCGACAATCTCGTGGTCGGCCGCTGGCTCGGCGCTTCGGCGCTGGGCATTTACGGGCGCGCCTACAATCTCATGGTGATGCCGGCGTCGGCGTTCGGCCGCATCATCAATCGCGTGCTCTTCCCGGTGATGTCGCAGGTGCAGGATCAGCGCGAGCGCCTGGCAGGCGGATACGAGCGGGCGCTCGCCGTGGTCGCGTTCATCGCGCTACCGCTCAGTATCTTCCTCTGGGTGGTGGCTCCGGAGTTCATCGCCCTCGTGCTCGGCCCCGACTGGGGCGGTGTCGTCCTGCCGTTCAGGCTCTTCAGCATCAGCCTGCTGTTCCGGATGAGCAGCAAGATCAGCGACGCCTGCACCAAGGCTGCAGGGGAGGTCTACCTGCGGGCAGTGCTCCAGTACGTTTACGCGGCCCTGGTGGTCGTGGGGGCCGTCGTCGGGCAGCGCTGGGGCGTCGGCGGGGTGGCGGTGGCCGTGTCGGTGGCGATGGGCATCAACTGGTTGAGCATGGCCTGGTTGGGCCACTCGGTTACCGGGCTCTCCTGGTCCCGCTTCGTTCGCGCCCACGTGCCGGCGGCGATGGTGGCGATGGTGGTCGGCCCGGCGGCCGCCGTCGTGGCGCAGCAGGCGAGGGCGATGCAGCTCGGGACCGTCCCCGTGCTGATCTTGGCTGCGGCCGTGGCCACGGGCGTGGCCGTGCTCGCCGCGCGGCTGCGCCCGAGCGCCTTCCTGGGCGAGCACGGGACGTGGGCGGTAGGTCACGGGCTGCAGCTGCTCCGTCGTGGCCCCCGGCGCCGGCGCAAGACGGCGGCCGGCGAGGAGCTGGCGCCGGTCGGTGAGGCGACCTCCAAGTGAGTGCGCCGACGAGCTCGGCCGCTCCGCCGTCGAGCACGGCCGCCGGCCGGGGCCGGCGGAGTCCGACGCTGCTGGAGCCGGCGAAGGCGCCGTTCCGCCGGCTCCGCTCGGACTACCGGACGCTCACGGCGCCGCTCCGAGGCCTGCCGTCCGTCCTGCTCATCGGGGCACAGCGCAGCGGGACGACGTCGCTCTTCAACTACCTGGTCCGGCATCCCGCCGTGCTCCCCCCACTGGGCAAGGAGATCCACTACTTCGACCTGCACTACGCCAGGGGCGTGAGGTGGTACCGCGGCCGCTTTCCGTTTGCCTGGCGGTTGCGAGGCGGTGGCATCACGCTCGACGCATCGCCGTACTACCTCCTGCATCCACTCGCGCCGGAGCGGGCCGCTCGGCTGCTGCCCGAGGTGAAGCTCGTAGCCGTGCTGCGCCATCCGGTGGACCGCGCCTTCTCGCACTACCAGCACGAGGTGCGCGATGGCCGCGAGACGCTGTCGTTCGAGGAGGCCATCGAGCGGGAGGACCTGCGGCTCGCCGGTGAGGAGGAGCGACTCCGGAACGAGCCCGGATACTACAGCTTCGGTCATCACCGGTACTCCTACACCCGGCGGGGACTCTACCTCGAGCAGCTCCGCCGGTGGACGGCCCACTTCCCCCGCGAGCGCCTGCTGGTCCTGCAGAGCGAGACGCTCTTCCGCGAGCCGGCGAAGGTGATCGGCAGAGTCCAGGACTTCCTGGGGCTGCCGCAGCACCGGAGCGGGCGCTACGAGCCCTTCTATCAAGGCAACTACGATCGCCACATACCGGCGGAGCTGAGGCGGAGGCTGGTCGACTACTTCGAGCCGCACAACCGCGAGCTGTACCGCTGGCTGGGCGAGGAGTTCGACTGGACATGACTCGGATCGCCTATGCGTTCCTCTGGCTGTTCGTCTTCACGCTGCCCTGGGAACGGTTCCTGGTTCTGCCGGGAGTCGCCATCATCTCCCGGGTCACCGGTGGCATCGCCGTGGGTCTCACCCTGGTGGCGATCGTGATGGCGGGGCGGTTCCGGCGCTGGCACACGTTCCACGTCTGGGCCCTGATGTTCTGGCTCTGGGCCGGCGCCTGCTTCCTCGTGTATCACAGCGGCGACCGGTTGCCGGCCAAGTACTGGACCTACGGACAGCTGCTCCTCGTGCTGTGGATGACGTGGGAGCTGGCGGTCACCGAGGCGCGCCAGCGCGGCCTGCTGATGGCCTACGTGCTCGGCGGGTACGTCGCGTCGCTGGATACCCTGCTGATCTACCGGCAGCAGGCGGGTGTGGCGCGCCGGTTCGCGGCCGGTGGCGCCGATCCCAACGACATGGCGATGGTGCTGGCGCTGGCGCTGCCCATGGCGTGGTATCTCGGGATGACCACCCGCAATACCGTTGTGCGCTGGGTCAGCCGGGGTTTCCTGCCGCTCGGCGTGCTCGCCATCGGGCTCACCGGCTCGCGGGGCGGAATGATCGCCGCCACGGTCGCGCTCCTCATCGTGCCCCTCTCCATGACCCGGCTCTCGCCCGGCAGAGTGATCTCGGCCATGGTCATGCTGGTCGCCGCGGGCGCGCTCGCGGTCGCCTATGTCCCGGAGACCACCATCGAGCGGCTCGCGACCATCGGGACGGAAGTGGAGGGGGGCCGGATCGGCGGGCGGGGCAAGCTCTGGCGGGCCGGTCTCCAGGCGCACGCGGAACGGCCGATCGCCGGCTTCGGCACCGGACACTTCAAGTCGGCCATCACGCCGATCCTGGGTCCGGCGGCTCAGGTCGCGCACAACTCGTACATCTCGGTCCTGGTGGAGCAGGGCATCGTGGGCTTCGCCCTCTACATGGCGATGCTCATCGCGGTGCTGTACTCCCTGCTGAGGCTGCGGGGCCTGGAGCGGCGCTTCGCCCTGGTGCTGTTCCTTACGCTGGCGGTGACCATGATGCCCCTGACCTGGGAGGATCGCCGGGTGGTCTGGATCACCATGGCCATCCTCATCGGGTTCTCCCAGGCTCGGATCGCGGCCCGGCCTGGGCCCGTGCCGCAGCCGGCAGCGGCCAGACCCGCGCCGGTGCGCGCCTGGGCGCGGGCGGCCGGCGCGCGGGAGCGGCCCGTGGTGGGCCGGCGCGACCTCCCGGACGCTACGGCATGACGCCACGGGTCAGCGTCGTAACCACGGTCTATAACGGAGAGCCGTACTTCGAGCGGGCGGTGCCGAGCATCCTGGCACAGACGTTCGAGGAGTTCGAGTACATCCTGGTGGACGACGGGTCCACGGACGGCAGCTTGGAAAAGCTCCGTGAGTTGGCCGCGCGCGACCGGCGGATTCGCGTCTTCGCGCCGGGCAGGCTGGGCGCGGCGTCGGCCTACAACTACGGCGTGGCCCAGGCGGCCGGGGAATACGTGGCTCGTCAGGATTTCGACGACCGGAGCTACCCCGACCGCCTGCGGCACCAGGTGGACTTCCTCGACCGGCATCCCGAGGTCGGCATCGTGGGCGGCGCCTACGTGCTGGTGGACGAGCGGCGGGGCGAGCGGTACGTGCGGATGCCCGCTACGGAGCACACGGCGATCATCGCGGCAATGGCGCGCTGCGTGCCGATCGCCCACACGACCGCCACCTTTCGCCGCCGCGCGTGGTCGGAGGCGGGCGGATATCCGGAGGTCAACAACCTGATCGATCTCCGGTTCTATCTGCGGATCGCCAAAGGCGGGTGGAAGCTGGCCAACGTGCCGGAGGTGGTGGGCGAGCACTACGTGCACGACTCCAGCTGGTTCCATCGCACCCTGAAGTACAGCGAGCGCCAGCGCGACCTGGCTCGTGTGCAGGCGCAGGTCGTGCGCGAGCTGGGACTGCCGCGCTGGATGTACCTGTATTCGCTGGGTCGCCACGCCTACGCTCGCATCCCCTTGGGCCTGAAGCGCGTCGTCCGCCGCGGCGTGGCGGGATCCCAGGAGCGGGACGTATGAGGGTGCTCTTTCTCTCGACCAGCATGGGGATGGGCGGTGCGGACAGCCAGCTCCTCTCCGCCGCGGGAGAGCTCCGCGGCCGCGGGCACGAGGTGATGATCGTGTCGCTCACGCCGCTCGGCCCGATGGGGCTCGAGGCGAGGAGCGCCGGCATTCCGACGGAGTCCCTGGAAATGCGGCGCGGCCTCCCCGACCCCAGAGGGCTGATCCGGCTCGCCCGCCTGGTGCGGCGCTGGCGGCCCGACGTGGTGCACAGCCACATGGTGCATGCGAACCTGATGGCGCGGGTGCTCCGACTCATCGCCCCCGTGCCTGCGCTGGTCTCGACCATCCACAACATCTACGAGGGTGGCCGCGTGCGCATGGCCGCGTACCGACTGACCAACCGCCTGGTGGATCACATGACGATCGTCAGCCAGGCCGCCTTCGATCGCTTCGCTGCCGAGAAGATCGTCCCGGCGGAAATGCTGCGCGTGGTGCCCAACGGCGTCGCCACCGCTCGCTTCCGCGGACTCCCGCCGGATACCCGGGTGGCGGTCCGGCGTTCGCTCGGGCTGGAAGATCAGTTCGTGTGGCTGGCGGTCGGACGGTTCGAGGTCGCCAAGGACTACCCGAACATGCTGCGGGCCTTCGCCGCGCTGCAGGCGCAGGAGCCGCGAGCGGTGCTCGTGCTCGTAGGCCGGGGCTCGCTACAGGCGGACACCGAGGCGCTGGCCCGTGAGCTGGGCGTCACCGGCGTCCGCTTCGCCGGCGTCCGGGGCGACGTGCCCGAGGTCATGAGCGCCGCCGACGCGTACGTCCTGTCGTCCGCTTGGGAGGGGATGCCGATGGTCCTGCTCGAGGCCGCCGCGGCCGGCCTGCCCATCGTGGCGACGAAGGTCGGCGGCAATCAGGAGGTCGTCCTGCACGAGGAGAGCGGGTTTCTGGTGCCGCCATCGGACCACGCGGCGCTGGCCTCGGCGATGCTGCGGTTGACCCGAATGCCCGAGTCGGAGCGGCGACGCATGGGTGAGCGCGGCCGCGAGCACATCCGGGAGCACTACGACCTCGCCCGCGTCGCCGAGCGCTGGGAAGGTCTCTATCGTGAGGTGCTGGCCCGCAAGGGGCCGCCGCCCGCACCCGAGTCGGCCGCCGGGACCGCCGCTCCTGCCGCGACCGGCACCGGGGGGCAGCGATACACCTGAAGGTACTGCTGCCTGAAATCCAGCCGCCCCCGCCCGAACGTGTTTCGCATCTGACAGTTGGTGTACAGCCAGTCCGCCAGCCCGCCCGGCTTGAGGTTGGTGCGAAAGGCATGCGCGGGGGCTGGCGCCACGACCCAGAGCGCCTCGCCGCCCGTGCTCCGCACCTCGTTCAACGCCTCGCGAAGCGGGACGGGATTGGCGCGCAGCTTCTGGACCGTCGGTCCGGCCATGTAGTGATCCAGCACCATGGGCTGATCGGAATAGACGATGTCCCCCTGTGACAGCTGTGGCTCCAGCCATTGCCCCGCGCCGCGAAAATCGAAGCGCCGGCCGTTGCGGTACTGGGACACCAGGGTCGGCATGCCGGCCACCAGGATCATGACGAGCAGAGCGGCGGGGACGAGCCACCGCGGGCGCAATCCCCACTCGGTTCGGAACAGTCGGTCGACGAACACCCCGGCGCCCAGGAAGAACACCGGCGCCGTCGGCAGCAGGTAATACGTGGAGACCGGCGTCCTCGCCGACAGCAGGGCGATGAACGCGAGAGGGAAGACGCCGAGGCTGAAGAGGAACACGCCGAGGGGGCGGTCGCGCTCCCGCCAGAGCAGGTAGACGCCGAGAGCTCCCGCCAGCACGACCGGAATGGTGAGACCCTCGAAGTACGCGCTCAGCAGCACGGCCTGCTTGACGCCGGGCCCCTTCTTGGGGCCGAGCAGGAACTGGCCCATGCCGGGGTTCTTGTCGTGCATGGTAATCCAGTCGTGCAGCAGGGGAACAACCCGGGCGATCAACGCCCCCGCCAGCACCGCTGCCACCGCGACTCCCCACCGGAAGCTCCGATAGGTCCACGCCTGCTTGATGTAGCGCGGACGCATGTAAGTCACCGCGAGCCAGATCGCCGGACCACCGACCAGGAGAATGGATACGGGGTGGGCCAGCACGGCCAGAATCGCCGCCACTATGCCGACCGCGAGCGCCCGGCGGTCGCCGTCACGAATGCCCAGATAGAGAGCGTACGGATAGACGGCACAGAGCAGGAAGACGAGCGACCAGTAGCGGGCGAACTGCGAGTAAAACACGTGGAGCGCGCTGAACGTCAGCAGGAGAGCACTGAACAGCGCGCCGCGCGTGCCGATCAGCCGCCGCGCGACGAGGTACAGCGCGGGCACGGCGAGCGCGCCAAAGAGAGCGGGGAGGATCCGGAGCCCGAGCTCGTCCAGCGGGCGGAAAGGTCCCACCAGGTAGTAGTTGAGCAGGTATCCCAGCGGCCGGGAGTTGTTCCAGCGGGGTCGGAGAGAGTCACGGAGCGTGAACATCTCCGTTGCTTCGAAGTTCCAGTCGCCGAGCCGCCAGAAGCGTAGTGCGAGCGCGATCAGGGTCAGCGCGATAATGATCAGCGCTGGGCTGAGCCCCGGCCGGTCACCCGTGCCGCCGGTCGATCCTCCAGAAGTCATCCCCGAGTCCCCTTACGGATGCTGCGTAGTTCCAAGTAGTTGCACCGCCGGGAGCAGCCGCGGCCACACGGCAGGTGAATGTCGCGGAGCAGGTTGCGTACCGGTAGTGGGGCCTCGAGTGCAATTGCTTGCACGGGGGTACCGGAGCAGATTCGATAGGAGATTCAACACTTGACAAAGGTGACGAACCTCACCATCCTTGTCGCGGCGCGAGCTCAAGACAACGAGATGAGACCACCCCGGTGCTCATTCCTTCGTGCCCAGTAGACTAGTCCCACTAGTCTCAGCGTACCTGTACTACAACACCATCATCATCGAGGGTCGGGCATAAACCTGCCCGAACCCGCTGCGCCAGGACTCGTCCAACGATGAGCCGCCGCTTTGGCCGTGCCGAGCGATGGCCCCTCGCCTGCGCAACCGCTCTACCTCCCAACCGTTCAGTGGAGAGAGGAATAGCCCTCGTATGCCCCACGATTTCAAGTTGTCTCGCAGGATCGCTCGCCTTCGAGCGCCCCTCGTTGCCGCGCTCATGTTCACTCTCGCCTGCGACAACCCCGATTCGCTCGACCCCAACACCAACATCCTCCCGGATGAAACCGCGGTCACCAGCGATACCGAGCTGGCACCGACCGCCGAGCCGCAGCTCGCGTCGGCGTCCTTCGCCGGCGGGATCCCCATCGGCATGAACGCGCAGCCGGTCAGCGCGTTCGGCTCCCGCTTCAACGGGGCCAAGATCGTCGTCGGCCCGGCCGGCGTGATGGACGAGCTGTCGGCCATCCGCTCGCGAGGCGGCAGGGTCATCGTGTCGCTCTCCGGCAGCTCGCGGTACTTCACCGACAGCCAGGGGCACTTCGATCTCAACAAGTGGAAGGATCGTGTCGCCCGTTTCAAGAGCAAGAACTTCGACTCGTTCATCAATGACGGCACCTTGATGGGCCACTGGCTGGTGGACGAGCCCAACGACAAGGCCAATTGGAACGGGGAGCGGATCTCGCCCAGCACCCTGGAGGAGATGGCCAGGTACAGCAAGTCGCTCTGGCCCAACCTGCCGACGGTCGTGCGGACCGAGCCGAGCTATCTCAGCCACAACCATCGGTACCTCGATGCCGCATGGGCCCAGTACCTGTACCGCCGCGGCAACGTTTCGGACTACATCCGGCGCCAGGTGAGCGACGCACAGGACCGGGGGCTCGGTCTGGTCGTGGGGCTGAACGTGCTCAAGGGGGGTAACCCGAACGGCACCAAGATGACGGCGAAAGAGGTGGAGGACTGGGGTTCCGCGCTGCTCAGCAGCTCCTATCCATGTGGGTTCTTCAACTATCAGCACAACTCCGATTACCTGTCGTCCTCGGACATTCGGAGTGCCTTTGACAAGCTCCGCCGCATCGCCGAAAACAGGGGAACGAAGTCCTGCCGCGGCTGAACATCCGTCACGGCTGAGCGGCAGCACCGGGGCCGCGGCACACGCCGCGGCCCCTGTTCCTTACCAGCCGCCGCGCCGGAACAGGATCACAGGGATCGTCTGCAGCATGATCCGGAGATCTTCCCGCAGGCTCTGCCGCCGGATGTATTCGAGGTCGAAGCGCACCTTGGTGCGCACGTCGTCCAGCGAGCGGTCGTAGTGGTGGTGGATCTGGGCCAGCCCCGTGATCCCCGGCTTGGCCCGCTGGCGCAACGGGTACTCGGCGATGTGCTCCCGCAGCTCGGCGAAG
>DATABZ010000129.1:0-4797 GCA_036259315.1 Gemmatimonadales bacterium
GCCGCTGGTGTAGGCGTCCTTGGCCTCCAGGGCGTGCACCAGGGTCTGCACGCCGTTGATCAGTGATTCCCGGTTCCGCCGATCCAGCTCCCGGACCCGGCCTTCGAGGTTCTTCTGGTAGAACCGGTTCTGAAGCACGAGCTGGCGCTTCTCCAGCGCCTTGTCCACACGGGCCCGCACCTCCTCCATCATCACCGGCTTCGAGATGTAGTCCAGCGCGCCGAGCTTGAGACACTCGACCGCCGTGCCCACGTCGGCCACGCCGGTGAGCATGATGACTGCCATGTCGGGGTAGAGCCTGAGCGCCTCGCGCAGGAAGGTGACCCCGTCCATCTCCGCCATGTGCACGTCGGAGATACACAGCGGGATCTCGCCCTCGCGCTCGAGCGTCGCGAGGGCTTCCAGGCCGGACGCCGCTTCGATGGTCGCGAGGCCGTGGCTTTCGATGACCCTGGCCAGGGCATGCCGCACCGCGCCGTCGTCGTCCACGACCAGACAGCGGGCGGTAGCACCCGCGCTTCCGGGTTGATTCACGCGCGGAAAGTAAGGTGTCGCGCGCACCGCTTCAATCCGTCGAGCGCTTGCCGCCCCTGGCCGCGGGCCGTTACGCTTCTGCACTTCCCTCTCGGGCCGACCTCGATGACCAGAGTCCTCCCCCACGACGATCGCCACGGCTTCGCCACTCGCTCGGTGCATGCCGGGCAGATCGTCGAGCCGCTGGCCGGCGCCGTGATGACGCCGATCTATCAGACATCCACCTATGTCCAGGAGGGATTGGGGCGGCACCGAGGCTACGAATACGCCCGCACCCAGAACCCCACCCGGGAAGCGCTGGAGCGCAACGTCGCCGCCCTCGAAGGGGGTACTCACGGATTCGCCTTCGGCTCCGGTCTGGCGGCACTCGACGCGGTGCTCAAGCTGCTCCGGGCGGGCGACCACGTGGTCTGCGGTGACAATGTGTACGGCGGCAGTCAGCGGCTCATGGAGCGGATCTATGCCGGCCTGGGCCTGACGTTCACGTTCGTGGACATGCGGGACCTGCGAAACGTCGAGCAGGCCCTTACCCCGGCCACCCGGCTGGTCTACTGCGAGACACCCACCAACCCGATGATGAACCTGGTGGACCTCGCGGCCCTGGGCGACCTCACCCAGGCGCACGGCTACCTCTTCGTGGTGGACAACACCTTCGCCACGCCCTACTTCCAGCGCCCGCTGGAGCACGGGGCGGACCTGGTGCTCCACTCCACCACCAAGTACCTCAACGGGCACAGCGACATGGTCGGCGGGCTGCTGGTGACCTCGCGCGACGATCTCGCCGAGCGGCTGGGCTTCATCCAGAACGCGGCAGGGGCGGTGCCGGGTCCGATGGACTGCTGGCTCGCGCTCCGCGGGATCAAGACCCTGCCGCTGCGAATGCGTCAGCACGATGCCAACGGCAGGCGGGTGGCGGAGTGGCTGGCCGGTCGCAAGGACATCCCGAAGATCTACTACCCGGGGCTTCCCTCGCACCCGCAGCACGACCTCGCGTGCCGGCAGATGAGCGGCTTCGGAGGCATGATCTCCATCGACGTCGGCGATACGGGCCGGGCTCGGCGGGTCGTGGAGGGCACCAGGATCTTCGCGCTCGCCGAATCGCTGGGTGGGGTGGAGAGCCTGATCGGCCATCCCGCCACCATGACGCATGCCGCTGTACCTCTCGCGATGCGCCAGAGGATGGGACTGACCGACAGCCTCGTCCGCCTGAGCTGTGGAGTCGAGGACGCGGACGACCTGATCGCCGACCTCGACCGGGCGCTGAGCGTCGCAGCCTGAAACACTCGACCACCGAGCCCGTAGGTGGTCCGACCCCAACACCGAGCGACCGATGACGTCCCTGCCAGCCCCCCGTTCCCGCCGCACCTTTCCCGAGATCTCCGCGGTCTCCTGGGAGCACCCGGCCGACCGCGCGGCCCTTCAGGCACTCCGCGCCGTTCCGGGCGTTGACGAGGTCATTCGGAAGGTGCTCGCGCTGCTCGGGGGCGAGCGCGGCGTGCGCCTCCTGTTCCAGGGCAACGCGGTCCGGGTGGGACCGAGCCAGTTTCCCCGCCTCTGGCATCTCCACACCGATGTCACCACCACCTTCGACTGGACTGACGTTCCCGAGCTGTACGTCTCCCAGACTCCGTTCTTCAACGCCGGGGCGTACGGCATCGACCGGCCGTTCATCGTCATCCACTCGGCGGCCATCGAGCTGCTGGACGACGACGAGCTGCGCGTGCTGCTGGCTCACGAGCTCGGACATGTCATGAGCGGGCACGCCCTCTACCGCACGATCGCGGCCGTCCTCGCCGTCATCAGCCTGGGCGCGCTGCCGGTGCTCGCGAGCCTGGCGGTGCTTCCGGTGCGTCTCGCGTTCCTGGAGTGGTCCCGCAAGTCGGAGCTCTCCTCCGACCGCGCCGGGCTCCTCGGCGGGCAGGACGTGGCCGTCGCGCAGCGGCTGGACATGAAGATGGCGGGTGGCGGGCGCGGCGAGGCGTTCGCGGGACAGCTCAACGTGGACGCCTTCATGCAGCAGGCCCACGAGTACGCCGCGAGCGGCGAGGGCCTGGACGTGGTCTACAAGATCCTGAGCACCCTGGCTCTCACGCATCCCATGCACACCGTTCGTGCCGCCGAGCTGCAGCGGTGGGTGACGGCGGGAGAGTACGACCGGATCCTCCGGGGGGAGTACGTGCGCCGTGGCGCCGAGTCCGCGGAGCGACCGGTGCGCGAGGACTTCGCCGCCGCGGGCACCTACTACGCCGGGGAAGCGAAGGAGCTCGCGAATCAGGTGGCCGAGGCCGCGCGCCGCGCCGCCGAGCGGGCGCGCGAGGCGTTCCGGAGCGCGCAGAAGTCGTGAGACTCCTCGTCGTCGGCTCGGGCGGGCGGGAGCACGCCCTCTGCTGGGCGCTGCGCCGCGAGAATCCCGAGGCCGACATCTACTGCGCGCCTGGGAATCCCGGCACCGCGCAGGACGCGACGAACCTCCCGATAGCGGCGGACGACCTCGACCGGATCGCCGACGCCGCCGACATGCACGGCATCGACCTCACGATCGTGGGTCCCGAGGTGCCACTCGCGCGCGGCCTCGCCGACCGGCTCCGCGCGGAAGGCCGTGCCGTGTTCGGCCCGAGCGCGGCGGCGGCCCAGCTCGAGGCCTCCAAGGCATTCGCCAAGGAAGTGATGGCGGCAGCCGGCATTCCCACCGCGTCGAGCCGCACCTTTCACCAGCTCGGTCCGGCGCTGGAGTACGTGAGTGCCCACGACGAGCCGTTGGTGGTGAAGGCATCGGGACTCGCGGCGGGCAAGGGCGCGGTCGTCTGTGACACTCGACGTCACGCGGCGGAGACCGTCCGGTCCATGCTCGGCGACGGCGCGTTCGGTGAGGCGGGGCGCACCGTCGTGATCGAGTCGTTCCTTCAGGGCGAGGAAGTCTCGGTTCTGGCGATCACGGACGGCAGCGAGGTCGAGCTCCTGCCGGTTTCGCAGGACCACAAGCGGCTGCTGGAAGGCGACGCCGGCCCGAACACGGGAGGGATGGGCGCGTACAGCCCGGTATCGGTGGCCACCCCGGAGCTGCTCTCGCGCACCCGCAGCGAGGTGCTGCTCCCGACACTGGCCGAGATGCGGCGGCGTGGGACGCCGTTCACCGGCGTACTCTATGCCGGGCTCATGGTCGACGACGAGGGCACGCCCTGGGTGGTGGAGTTCAACTGCCGTCTGGGCGATCCCGAGGCACAGGTGGTGCTGCCGCTCGTCGCCGGCGGTTTCACCGGCTCGCTGTGGAGCGTCGCCCGGGGCGGGGCGCCCACCCCGCTGGACCTCTCCGCGGGGTCGGCCTCGGTGACGACGGTGCTGGCCTCTAGGGGCTACCCCGACTCGCCGGCGAAGGGGGCCGCGATCTCCATTCCCGATCGTGTCCCCGACGGCGTGACCGTCTTTCACGCCGGGACCGCGAGAGGCGACGATGGCGTGCTCCGGGTGAACGGGGGCCGCGTACTCAACGTCACCGCGGTGGCCTCCAGCTTCGCGGAGGCGCAGCGCCTGAGCCGCGAGACCGCGGAAGCGATCACCTACGAGGGCAAGATCTACCGGCGCGACATCGGCTGGCGCGAGGCGGCGAGACTGGCGGGGGCCGCCCGCTAGCCCACGCCGGCCGTTTACATTCCGGGCGCAATGCCGGAGCTCCCCGAAGTCGAAACCATCGTTCGCGACATCCGCCCCGCCCTGCTCGGCCGCCGATTCGACCGCGTCGCCCTGAGTCACGAGGACGTCCTGCGCGGGGTCTCGCGGCGCCGGCTGCTGCGGGCCCTCGACGGCTCGACCGTGCACGACGTCTTTCGTCGCGCCAAGCACGCGGTGCTCGACCTCGGCGGGTCGCGGCTGGTGGTGCAGCCCGGCATGACGGGGTCGCTGATCGTGCACGCGCGTCCCCTGCGGCCCGCCGAGCGGCAGTACGCGGTGCTGCGCGCGGAGCTCGACGATGGGCGCGAGCTGGTCTATCGCGACGTTCGCCGCCTCGGTACGCTGCTGCTCCTCGACCCGCGAGCATGGGAGCGCTACGACGCAGCCATCGGGCCCGAGCCCCTGGACCCCGCGTTCACCCCCGAGCGGCTAGTCGAGGCCCTGGGGCGCTCTCGTCAGGCGGTGAAGAAGGTGATCATGGACCAGCGACACCTGGCGGGCGTGGGAAACATCTACGCCAACGAGGCGCTCTTCGCTGCGGGGATCGACCCCTCGAAGCCGGCGCGCAAGCTGACGCCGGACGATCACCGGCGG
>DATABZ010000130.1:0-3132 GCA_036259315.1 Gemmatimonadales bacterium
GGTCACTACAGTGTCCGCCACTCGATCGGTGGGCCTGCTACTCCGGGGGAGCTGGTGGCGGGCACCGAGGCTCCCTGCGCGAGGTGCCCCGAGCCCCAGCACCGCTGCGCGGGTGGGGGCCCGAAGCCGGCTCCAGCGCGCTTGCCGGTCACGCCCGCCGGCACCGGGACCAGCCGGCGCTCAGGCCGCGACTCAGTACTGCTCGATGAGCACCCGCGCCGCCTTCTCGAGCACGCGCTTGTAGACGGGACGGCGGCGCCAGACGTCCAGCTCGATCTCCCGCGATCGGCGGAAGTCCTCCTCGAGTGCCTCGGCCGCGGTGCGGGCGAACTCCGGCTCCGCGATCCCGAGCAGGTTCTCCTCGTTGATCTCCATGCTGCGCTCGTCCATGTTCGCCGAGCCCACGAGGGACCACGCGTCGTCCACCACGACGGCCTTGGCGTGCATCATGGAGGGCTGGTACTCGAAGATCCGCACACCGGCCTCCAGCAGCTCCTGGTAGAAGCCGCGGCCGGCGTACTGGACGGGCTTGGCATCGGTGTGGCTGCCGGGCACCAGGATGCGGACGTCCACGCCGGCGCGGGCACGCTCCTGCACGGCCTTGCGGAGCTGAACGTCGGGAATGAAGTAGGAGTTGGCGATCCAGAGCCGTCGGCGCGCGTTGACGAAGCTGAGCCACAGCAGCAGGCGGATCGGTTGCTGCGCGTCCGACGGGGAGCTCACGACCGAGACACCGCACGCCGGGCCCTCGTCGCGCCCCGGGGGATAGAACCTCGGTCCCGCGATCACCTCGCCGGTGACGTAGACCCAGTTGCCGGCGAACGCCGACTGCACCCCGATCACCAGCGCTCCCGTCACCCGCGTCATGCTGTCCCGCCACTCCTCGGGCGACCGCCCATCCCCTCGCCACTTGTTCGAGATGGCGGCGCCGCCGGTGAACGCGACCGTCCCGTCCACGACGATGGCGCGGCGGTGGGTGCGGCGATAGATCCGCACCAGGTTGCGGAGCGCGAGCGGCCGGAAGAACTCCAACTTCACGCCGGCCTCCAGGAGCTCGCGGCGATGCGCGCGCTTGAGCTTCAGCGAGCCGAACGCGTCGAGCAGCAGGCGCACCTCCACGCCGGCCCGCGCCCGCTCCTTGAAGGCCTCGATGAACTCCAGCCCCGTCTCGTCGGACTCGAAGATGTAGACCTCGAAGTTGATCGTGTCTCTGGCCCCGCGGATCGCGTCGAGGATGGCGGGATAGAACTGATCGCCGTTCCGGAGCAGCGTGGCAGTGCCGCCGCGCAGCAGCGGAACGTTGAGGAAGCTCGCGGACGAGCGGACGAACGCTTCCGAGCCGGGCTCCGCGCCGAAGCCGAGCCCGAAGTCCGGCATCGGCCAGTCGGGAAGGAAGAGCGCGCCGATCACGCCGACGAGCGCGACCGCACCGATGACGAGCAGGCTCCAGGCCCACCACGGCAGGTCGAGCCCGATCAGCTCGCTCATGCGGCGAAGTCGATCCGGGCCAGCAGGGGATGGTGATCCGAGCCGAAGACGTTGGGCCCGCGGTCGCGCGGATCCTCGTCCACCCGGCTCACGCGGCAGGAACGGATGGCGCCGGCGCGGTTCCGCACCAGCAGGTAGTCGATCACCAGTCGGGGCAGGGAATGGTAGGTGTGACGCCAGGTGGGCAGCGACGGCGGCACGCCGTGCTCGAACCCGTGCTCCAGCAGCAGCCGCCACGCACGCTCGGCACGCCCTCGCCCCAGGTTGAGATCGGCGCCCAGCACCACGGTGGGATCCTCCAGGCGGTCGAGAAGGTGCGCCATCTGCGCGCCGCGCGCGGCGGCGCCGAGCCACTTGTAGCCGACCGGTCCCCGGGGATCGAGGTGAGCGCTCATCAGGCGGAGCGGCCGCCCGGCAACGGACGTGTCCGCGGCGACCGCGACCCGACGCTGGAGCGCGAACGGCAGCTCGATCCCCTCACCGGGGCCGAGCGGCAGCGGGGTGAGGATCGCGTTGCCCCGATCACTGCGCTCGGCGCCGTTCCGCATCGAGGGAACGTACCGCAGGTTCCACGTTAGGCCGCGGGCGACCTCGACCACGTCCTGTCTGGGCCGGAGCCTCGTCACCAGCTCGCGCGCGGCGAAGCCGTTGGAGCGCTCGGGAATCGTCTCGTCCTGGCGGAAAGCCTCCTGAATCAGCAGCACCGGCGTGAGGTCCGCGGGCACACCGAGCCGGCCCGCATGGAGAAGCTGCACCAGCTCCAGCAGCCGGCCCCGCCCCATCCAGACGTTCCAGGTGATCACCGCGAGACCGGTCGCCGCGGCTGCCCGCCGCGACGCCTCGGCGGGCGCGAGGTCGAGCGACACGGCCGCCCCCACGTTCCGCCGCCATCCCGCCAGGCGGGCTTCGAGACCCAGGCCGCGCGATGCCACGCCCGGGGAACGTAGATGCGCCCGGCCGGCGGCGGCAGTGACTGTTGTCACGGGTGGCGGTATCTTCCCACCGGTTTCGCGGGCACCCTGTCCGCGGCGCGACCGACGACAGAGGAGCGGAGAACCGATGAAGGCGAGCGATATCCGGCGTGGACACGTGATCATCGTCGACGGACAGCCGTGCCGGGTCATGGACTTCCAGCACCGGACCCCCGGCAACCTCCGCGCATTCGTCCAGGTCCGCCTGCGCAACCTCAACTCCGGCAACACATTCGATACCCGGCTCAGCGCCACCGAGTTCGTGGAGGACGCCCGGCTGGACACCAAGGAGCTGCAGGTGCTCTATCGCGACGCGAACGGCGTGCACGTGATGGACGCGAGCAGCTACGAGCAGTACACCCTGGACGAGGAGGCCATCGGTGATCAGGGCCAGTGGCTCGAGCCGGGGCTCACTTTCCAGGCTGAATGGCTCGCCGGCCGCCCCATCGCCATCCAGCTCCCGGCGGTCGCCGAGCTCGAGGTGGTGGAGACCGCGCCCATCATGAAGACCGCGACGAAGACCGCCAGCACTAAGCCCGCCAAGCTCAGCAACGGCGTCACCATTCAGGTCCCCGAGTTCATCAACGAAGGGGAGCGGGTTCGGGTGAACCCGCGCGAGGGCGTCTACCTGGAGCGCGCCAAGTAGGCGAGTCCCCGCAGGACCCACCCCTCA
>DATABZ010000131.1:0-8888 GCA_036259315.1 Gemmatimonadales bacterium
GGTCTCGCCGAGCACGAGCTGGCTCACCTGCTCGGATCGCAGGCTGGGCTCGGCGAACAGCGGCACGACCCCGGACCGCGCGATGATGCAGGTCAGGAGGCGGTGCTCTCCGTCGCCGCGGGCTGCTTCGCCGCGCAGTCCTTGCAGAGGGTGACTCCCCGGAACGTGCAGATGAGGCAGATGAAGGCCCCGCAGCCGGTGCAGGGGTAGCCCTCCGACGCGCGCTCCTCGCGGCCGCAGGCGCGGCAGGTCATCCCGTCGTGCTCGTGAATCTCGGCCATCAGGCGCTCACGCGGTGATGTTGTACCGCTTGATCTTGTTGATCAGGGTGGCCCGCGAGATGCCGAGCTCGATGGCCGCGCGGGTACGGTTGCCGGTGTGGTGCTTGAGGGTGCGCTCGATGTGCTGGCGCTCGAGATCCTCCAGGCTGAGCGGGGTATGCCGCCGGTCGCCGATGCCGGGCCGGGCGCGGAACTCGCCCGGGAGGTGCTCCACGCTCACCGCGGGCTGGCTCCGCCCGAGAATCAGGGCCCGCTCCAGCACGTTGCGCATCTCCCGCACGTTCCCCGGCCAGGGGTACGCCAGGAGCCGCTCGAGCACCTCGCTGGACAGCGTCGGCGGTCCCTCCGGCAGCTCGCTCAGCAGGTCGGAGAGGATGCGGGTGATGAGCGCGAGCCGATCCTCCCGCGAGCGCTCCCGCACGGCGGGCAGGGTGAGCGGCATGACGCTCAGCCGGTAGTAGAGGTCTTCCCGGAAGCGTCCCTCCTCCACTTCCTGCTGGAGGTTCTTGTTGGTCGCGGCGATCAGGCGCACGTCCACCGTGATCTCGCGGGTGCCACCCAGCCGGCGGAAGGTCTTGGTCTCCAGCACCTTCAGCAGCTTGGGCTGGAGCTCCGGTGCCAGATCGCCGATCTCGTCGAGGAAGATGGTGCCGCGGTCGGAGATCTCGAAGAGGCCCTGCTTCCGGTCCTTGGCGTCGGTAAATGCGCCCTTCTCGTGGCCGAACAGCTCGGAGTCGAGGAAGGTGGCGTTGAGCCCGGCGCAGTTCACCTCCACGAAGGGGGCTTTGGCGCGGGGACTCAGGTCGTGGATCATCCGCGCCACCCAGCCCTTCCCGGTGCCGCTCTCGCCGTTCAGCAGCACGGTGGTCCGCTCGCTCTGGGCCAGCAAACCCACCTGGTGGGCGAAGTCCTGCATGCCGGACGAGGTCCCCAGCGAGTCGAGTCCGTGCCCCGGCGCGCTCTGCACCAGCAGTGCCTCGTTGATGCGCCGGAGCCGCGCCTTGTCCGCCACCCGCGCCGTCGCGGCGGCCAGGTGCTCCATGTCCACCGGTTTGGTGAGAAAATTCTCGGCGCCGAGCTGCATCGCCCGGACGGCGATGGAGACGTCTGCCTCGGCGGTGAGCAGGATGACCGCGGCGTCGCGCTGGCGGAGGCTCTCGAGCACCTCCATACCGTTCATCCCGGGCAGGAAGAGGTCGAGAATGACCACCTCGGGGCGCAGCCGGTCGAAGGTGGCCAGCCCCGCCTCGCCGCTCAGCTCCCGGGTGACCTCGTAGCCCAGCTTCTCGAAGTAGTTGCCGATACTGCGCAGAACATCGACGTCGTCATCGATGAGGAGGACCGATCCGGCCATGCTGGAGACCTCTGGAAGCGAACTGAACGGGACGAAACCCACCAAAAATTAAACAGTCCCGGTCTCCGCGCCATGCCTCACGGCACCATGATCCTGATCGCCCCGGGCACCACGGTGACCGCGAACGGGGTCTCGCCCCCGGCCTCGCCGTCGAGCTGCACCGGCTGGACCGGATCGGTCTCGACGCGGATCTCGCGGCCCTGCGCGTACCCGACGAACGTCTCCTGTCCCTCGGCCGTGGGGGCGTCACGGAGCAGATCCCACACCGCCCGGACGCTCTCGCCGAAGCTGTTCGCCCGCATGACCACGACGTCGAGCAGCCCGTCGTCGGGCCGGATTCCCGCGCGGAGCCGGACCAGCGGGGGGATGACCTCCCCGCAGTTGGCGACCAGGACCATCGCGGCCTCGGCGTCGTACTCCACGCCGTCGATGGTGATGAGGTGGGTGGTGCTGCGGATGTCGGCGATGAGCCGAAGGGTCGTCGCCACGTAGGCCGCCATGCCCCAGCGGCGCTTGTGCTCGGAGAGCGTGCCGGCCATCACCCTGGCGTCGTATCCCGCCCCGCACGCGACGGCAAAGTACTGGGGCCCGCCCGGCCGCTCCATCCGGCCGAGATCGAACCGCCGGGGCTTGCCGCTCACCAGGGCGCGGGCGGCTCGCTCCGGCGACGCCGGGATCCGGAGGTTGCCCGCCAGCAGGTTCCCGGTGCCTCCGGGGATCACGCCCAGGGCGACATCGGTGCCGACCAGCGCGGCCGCGGCCTGCATCGTGGTGCCGTCTCCGCCGAACACGGCGACGACGTCCACCCCTTCCGTCACCCCGTACTCGGCCAGCCGGCGCGCGTCGCCCGGTCCGCCGGTCGCGAGCACCTCGGCGTTCCATCCCGCCCCGCGCAGCGCCCGCATCACCGCCTCCACCGCCCTCGGCCGGGTCCTCGCCGCGGCGGGATTGGTGATCAGGAGCGCGCGGGCCATCTCAGAACTCGCGCTCCCAGAGGACGTCGAAGCCGATCTGGTACCGGCTGCGGGAGTCCAGCGGGATCACCCCGGTGCTCCCGCAGCGCTGGATGGTGGGCTCGATCGCGCTCTGGAGCCGCCACTCCTTGCTGAATCGGAACTCGAGCCCGGCCCCGAAGTTCCGCGTGCTGAGCTGGCTGAAATCGGGACAGAACCCCGCGTTGAAGGTCAGGAAGGTCTTGCGCCCCAGCTGCCATCCGGCCGCGAGCTGGGTCGGCGAGGCCGATCCGGCCGTGCCCACGCCGGGCCGGATCTCGATCAGATCGATGGGGACGCCGAGGTCCTGGATCAGCGTGCGCTCCAGCTCGCTGGCGAACGCGCTCGAGAGGTAGGCGAGCCCGGTCTCGATCGCGTTCGCCCCGCCGATCGCCGTCGCCTCGTTCGCCGGGTAGCCGGTGATCAGGTAGGAGACGAGGTCCGTCTCCGAGATCGGCGGGCGCAGCGTGCTCTCCAGCCGCAGGGTCGGGTTGTAGAGCGTCCCTCCGATGACGGCGATCACCGGGATCTCCTCGCCCCGGACCGCACGCACCGTGTGTCGGGCCTCGATGTCGAGCTGGGCGTCGAGCGTGCCGATGTAGCGCACCTCGCCCCGGGTCACGGTGAAGTCCCTGGCGACCGGGCCGATCTTGAGCGTATAGCTCCCGCGCGGTGCCTGCAGCGTCCCGATCGGCTGGTACTCCTCCGCCGACTTGCTCACCAGCACCTCGCCGTCCAGCTGGATGTTGGCCTCGGCGGAGCGGAGCCACACGTCGGAGCCGATCGCCACGCGCATGTCGTTGATCCGGAGGGAGTCGAGGAACTGGTTCTGGAACTGGCTGCCCAGGTCCTCCATCCGGATCAGCGAGCTGTCCACCAGGTCGGCGATCGTGGGGTCGTTGAGGTCGATGACGCGCTTGTTCACCAGGTCCGCGAAGTACAGGACCCCGCTGTTGGCGGTGATATTGCCGGTGAGGGTCGCCCCCAGGGGCGGGCCTTCGAGCGAGAGATCGCCGGTGGCGGTGAGGGTCAGGAAATTCCGGACGTCGATCGCGAAGAACTGGCTCGCGCGAAAGTCGAGATCGAGGAGCGGTCGGGAGAGGTCCTCCAGCCGCACCGCGCCGCCGATGGCGAGGTCCCCACCGCCGCTGGTGATGCGCATGTCCCGGAGCAGCAGGGAGTCGCCCCGCAGCACGGCGGAGCCCTCGACCGAGCCGAAGCGCACCCCGAGGCCGGGGACATCCATGCTGCCGTTCCGGATGGCGATGCCGCCGGCGAGGCGCGGGTCCTCCCAGGTGCCGCCGATCTCCGCGTCCACCACGAATCGGCCCTGCACCCTGCGGAGCCCGGGCGTGAGCGCCTCGATGATGCCGAGATCCACGCTGTCGGAGCGGACGCGAACCAGGAGCGGCCCGTCCAGTCGCCGCTGCTCCACGCCGGTGAAGCCGAGATCCAGGGGCAGGTGGGCCTCGAGCTCCAGGATGTTATCGCCCGTGCGCCACAGGTTCAGGTCGGCGTCGAGCCGGCGATCGGCGTAATTGACCTTGCCCAGCACGAAGGGGGCCCGGAAGTCCCCGAAGCGGCCTTCGCCGAGCCTCGCGATGCCGCTGATCGTCGGCTCGCGCGCCGTGCCGCCGATGTCGAGGCTCAGCCCCAGCTCGCCGTGGACGCCGGTCGTGTCGCGCTGGAGCAGGGAGTAGAGATCGCGCAGGTTCATGCCCACGACCTCGACCGCCATCGCGCCGGGCGTCTCGGCGGGGATCGTACCGGCCAGCCGCACCAGCCCCGAGCCGTCGAGCGCCTGGAGCGTCACCGAACTCACCGACGTCGCCTCGCCGATGGAGAGGATGCCGGGCTCCACCAGCCGGTACGCGTGCGACGGCATCGCGGCGCGCAGGCTGTCGAGCCAGACCAGGTGGGTGCTGTCCCGGGTCCTCCAGCGGCCGGCCGCATCCACCCGCGCGGTGCTGCCCGCAGTGGTGCCCACCCCCCAGGCCAGCGAGTCGGCGTAGCCCGTCAGCGTCAGGCTGTTGCGCCCGAAGGCCCACTCCGCGGCCGTGATCGAATCGGACACCACGGCCGCGGTGAGCTGAGGACGACGCCCGCCGGTCCAGGTGAACGAGCCCGCGATCCGCGGCGAGCGGTACTGCTGGAACTCGAGCCCGACGACCGTGAGCTCGCCCGCGGCATCGAGCGTGTCGAGGCTGCCGGTCAGCCGGACCGTGCCCCGCGCCGAGCCGCCGAGCGGCACCAGGTCCGGCGAGGTATCGCGGCGCTGGCCCGTGGTCGCGAGCAGCAGCGAGTCGAAGCCGATCAGGCTGTCCGCCACCAGGGTGAAGGCCATCTCGCCGGTGTGCGGCGCGGCCCAGCCCAGCGCCCCCGCGCCCGCGGCCCTCGCGCCCTGCCATTCGGCGTACGCGGTGTCCACCCGGATCACGCTGTCGCGGCTCCGGCCGCGGGCGAACACGCTGTCGAGCACCCACTCCCGCATGCGGCTGCGGGTGAGCGCGAGCTCCATGTCGCCCTCGGGCGCGCGAAGCGTGTCCAGGACGCCGCTCACGCGCAGCTCTCCGTTGAGCGCGCTGGTGAACTCCCGCCCGGTCAGTGCGCCCAGATCCAGCCTCGCGAAGCGCAGCAGCATATCCTCGGCGCCCCACCGCGGCGGCAGCACGGTCGCGAGCCCGTCGGCCCGGACGCTGCCGATCTCGCCGGCCAGCTCCGTGCTCACCTCGAGCCGGGCCAATGTCCCCGAGCTCCGGAACCGGCCCCGCACCTCGCCCCGGGTCTCCAGCGACGGAAACGCCGGGCGGATGCCCTCGAAGGAGAGCGGCTCCAGGGCCACGTCGGTGACCAGCCCCAGGGTGTCGAAGCGGGTGTCGAGGTGAATCAGTCCGGTCGCCACGCTGGCCGGGCGCTCGCGGTCCTGGTGCCGCAGGGTGCCCTCGAAGGTGACGTCGCGCAGCGGGCCGTCGAGCGTGCCGGTGGCGGCGAGCCGCCCCTGGAGGATCACGGCGGGCGCGAGGAGCCGCACGGTGCGGAGATCCAAGTCCGAGCTCCGGACCTCGAAGTCGGTGAACACCAGCCCCTGCTCGCCCCGCGCGCCGACGCCGCCCTCACCGGCAATGGTGCTCACCGGATTGCCCGGCACCCGCGCGTCGGCGAATGCCCAGTCCAGCCGCACGTCGAGGTCGTCGAGGAACCCGGAGCCGGACACGGTGCCGGAGAGCGCGCCGTCGAACGGCAGCGTGTCCAGGTAGGGCCGAACGGCATCCAGGTCCAGCTGCCGGAGCTGGAGCCGCATGTCGCGCACGCCGAGCCCCTGGTGCCGGTCGGTGATCGCCACCAGCTCGCCGCTCACCCGCTGGCGGCCGGCGCCGAGCTGAAGCTCGCGGATGTCGTACTCGGTGCGCGCCCCGCTCACCGAGCGGGCGGTGAGCACGCCACTGCCCTCCATCGCGGGGAAGTGGGGGGACACCCACCGCAGGTCCACCAGGTTCACCTGTGGGGCGATCACCTGGAAGTCGTAGAGCACCGTGTCGCGCGGCCAGGTGACCGCGCCGCCGCCGGAGAAGCGCGTGTCGGGAAGCGCACCGCGCGAGAGGCTGAAGATGGCGCTGTCGCCCCGCAGCACCACGCGGCCGGCCGCGTCGCGCAGGTTCACGGCCGGATCGTTGATCCGGGTGGCGAGCGAGTCGAGGTCGATGGTGAACGGGAGCCGGTCGGGCGTCGCGATGCGGAGGCGCGCGAGCCTGGTGGTGAGATCCGACAGGAGGATCACCCGGCGCAGGCCCTCGGGGCTGTCCTCGATGGTGCGACCCGGCTTCGCTCGCTCCGCCTGAAGCGCGGAGTCCTTCTGCGCCTGGGTGGTGAGACGGCGGTCGGGGTTCCAGGGGAGCGCGATGCGGAGCGTCCCGCCGTTCATCCGCACGTCGTAGAAGTCCACCAGGGGCGACTTGCCGCCCGGCGCGCCTTTGCCGAGCTGCAGCACCTCCTCGTAGTTCATCCGGCCGTTGCGGTGCTTGATCAGCTGAAGCACGGGGCGCTCGAGCTGGACCGAGCTGAGCACCACCTGCCCGGCGAGCAGGTTGGGGAGCCGGTAGGCCACCCGGACCCGGGGCAGATCCGCGAGCAGTGTGCCGCTGGTGTCTCGCACCACCAGGTCCTGGAGCACCAGGTCGTAGAGGAAGGAGCCGGAGATCGCGCCGACCTCCACATGGCCCAGGACCACGCGATCGAGTATGCGGGACACCGTGCGCGCGAGGAGGTCGCGGCCGGGCGGCGTCAGGATCATCGAGGTCACGACGCCCAGCACCATGGCGACGGAGCCCATGAGGAAGACGAACAGGAACCGCGCCAGGCGCCGACGCATCAGAAGGGCTGTCCCACGGCGAAGTGCCAGGTGAGCCGGCCGTCGCGCTCCCGCACGTACTCCTCCTGCCCGGGAACCGGCGTCAGCTCGCCGTCCTCGTCGAACGCGAAGAGGGGCCCGGCCTGGAGCCGGTACGGGTTGTAGGCCAGGTCGACACGCGCCGGGCCGAGCGGGGTGCTGAGGCGGATGCCGATGCCCGGCGTCACCCGGATCACCGGATCACCGTCGCCGCGCTGCCAGGCGCCACCCGCGTCCACGAACGCCGCGAGGCGGAGCCGGGAGCCGAACACCGGTGAGGGCACCCGCAGCTCCACGTTCCCGACGGCGAGCGTGTTGCCGCCGGTGGCCGAGACCCGGACCGAATCGGGCTCGATCGGCCGGCCCTGCGCGGCCGCGCTTTCCACCTCGCTCGCGCGGACGACATAGACCACCGGCCCCAGCTCGTTGCGCTCGAAGCCGCGCACGTCGTTCGGACCGCCGGCATAAAACCGGTGCTCGGGCGGGATGAAGGTTCCCCGCTGGGTCGCCACGTCCACCGTGGGCGAGAAGATGGCGCCGCCGCGGACATGCCAGCTAAACACCACGTTCGGCGAGATCGTCCGATACCACGCGGCGTCCGCCACCGCCCGGGTGAACTGCTGGAAGGAGGCGGAGCCCAGGAACCGGGAGCTCACCGTCACCTCCAGCGTCTTGATGCTGCCGCGTGTCGGATCGAGCAGGTTGTTGACCCGGGGCACGGAGGCGGTGCCGGTGAGCAGCGCGAGCACGCGATTGCGCCGCAGCAGATCCACGACGTCCTCGGTGCAGGCGTTGAAGGAGGCGCAGAAGCTCACGTCGGTCGCCTCGGTGCGCCCGTAGTTCAGGTTGTACGCCAGCGAGAGCGGGATCCTGCGGCGGAGCCGCTCGCGGCGGAGGGTGACGGTCGTGCCGGTCTCCCGCCGGAGATAGACCTGGAACTCGGAGCGCCGCTCGGTGTAGACCGACACCGCGAGGTTGGAGGTGGCGGTGAGGAAGGCGGGCCGCCGAATGGTCGCGCTGAGACTGTAGTTCAGCAGTGAGGAGCCGATCGAGTCCTCGCTGGAGGAGCTGCAGATACCTTCCGCCAGCCCCCAGTCGGTCGGATCACCCACTCCGACTTTGGACACCCGGCTGGCGAGATCCAGCTGCCGCCCGTTGGCTCCCAGGAAGTTCCGCGTGGTCCAGCCGAGTCCGCCCCGGAAGCAGTCCTCGGTCCCGTAGCCGAGGCTGCCGCGGATGCGCCGCCGGCGCCCTTCGTTCACCTGGACGAGAAGCGGGACCGTGTCCGCGCCCAGCTCGAACTCGGCCGAGTCGATGCTGACGGTCGCGTAGCGGAACAGCTCGGACTGGTAGAGGTTCTGCTGGCTCAGCAGCAGCTCGTCCTGCGAGTAGCGCCGCCCGGGGCGCGAGACCAGAAGATCCCGCACCAGGCTGGTATCGACGCGGCGCAGCCCGACGACGTCCACGTCGCCGATGACCGCCCGCGCGCTCGGGTCCACCTCGAGCGTCACCCGAGCCGTGAGCTTCGCGCGGTTGGTCTCGAACGCGGAGAAGACTCGTGCGGAAGGGTAGCCGCGATCGCGCAGGCGCCGCTCGATGGAGTCGGAGCTCTGCTGCATGTCGTAGCGGTTGAAGGGCTCGCCCTCCTGGAGCGGGAGGTCGAGGGTGGCGATGCGCTGGAGCCACTCGGGCAGCGAGTCGAGGCCGGTGACATCGAGATCGGCCACCAGCATCGGCTCGCCTTCCTCGATCCGGAAGGTGAGGTACACGCTCTCCGGCTCGCGGACGACGGTGGTGTCGATCTTCGCGTTGGGAAACCCGCTCCGGCGGTAGAGGACGTGCAGCCGGATCACGTCGCGCCGGAACTCGGGCTC
>DATABZ010000132.1:0-4080 GCA_036259315.1 Gemmatimonadales bacterium
CTCAGCATCATCGCCACGGCCCTGGTGGACACCGGCAGCCGGATGGACGAGGTGATCTTCGAGGAGTTCAAGGGCACCGGCAATTCGGAGCTCGTTCTCGACCGCCGGCTGGCCGACCGCCGGATCTATCCCGCGATCGACATCCAGCGCACCTCGACCCGTAAGGAAGAGCTCCTCATGGACAAGGACGAGCTCAACCGGGTCTACCTCCTGCGCAATTTCCTGGCGGACATGCCGCCGGTCGAGGCGCTCGAGTTCCTGCTCGAACGGATGAAGCGGACGAAGAACAACAAGGAGTTCTTCGCCACGATGGCGCAGTAGCAGCGGTTGTCCCTTCCCGATGCGGGCCGACTGCTGGCCGTCGATTGGGGCGAGGTCCGAATCGGCCTGGCGCTCAGCGACGAGACGCAGACGCTCGCCACTCCTCTGGAGACGCTGGTCCGGCGCCGCGGCAAGCGCTTTCCCATGGGCCGTTTCTTCGAGTTGATCGCCGAGCATCGCCCGGCGGGCATGGTCGTGGGGCTGCCGCTGAGCGGCGAGGGAGCGGAGGAGGAGAGCGCCGAGGCCGCGCGGGCGCTCGCGGGCGAGCTCGCGCAGCGGAGCGGCCTTCCGGTGGAGCTGTGGGACGAGCGGATGAGCACCGCACGGGCGCTGGCCGCGATCCGGGAGCAAGGCGGAAGCACCCGGGGCCGCAAGGGCGACGTCGACGCGCTCGCGGCGGCCGTGCTGTTGCAACATTTCCTGGATGCGAGGAGGGTGGGTGGCAGGTAGGGCGGCCCTCTTCCTCCTCCTGCTTGCCGCCTGCGGCAGCAACGCCGGCTCGGAGCGCGTCACCGTTCCGCCCGGCACGTCGTTCTCCGCCGTCACCGACACCCTGGTGGCCCACGGCGTGGTGAGCAACCCGCTCTGGTTCAAGCTGCTGGCGCGCGTCCGCGGAGCCGACCGCTCGGTGCGGGCCGGCGTCTACGAGTTCGCCCCCGGTCTCTCCGCCTGGAAGGTTCTCGACATCCTCGCGACCGGGGACGAGGTCGCGACGAAGTTCACCGTGCCCGAGGGACTGACCATCCCGGAAGTCGCGGCGCTGGCGCAGGAGAAGCTGGGGATCCCGGCGGACTCGGTGATCGCGGCGGCACAGGACAGCGCCGCCGCGACGGCCATGCTCGGCTTTCCGGCGCGATCGTTCGAGGGCTTTCTCCGGCCGGAGACCTACTCCCTCAGGTTCGGGACCACGGCGACCGAGCTGGTTCGGGCGATGGCGGAGGGGTTCCTGGCCGCATGGAAGCCACAGTGGGATGCGCGGCTCGACACGCTGGGCTGGACCAGAGCGGAGCTGGTGACCTTCGCCTCGATCGTGGAGGGAGAGGCGCGGGCGGACGACGAGCGCGAGACGATCGCGGGGGTGTACCACAATCGGCTCCGCATCGGCATGGCACTCCAGGCCGACCCGACGGTGCAGTACGCCATCTTTCTGGCCACCGGTAAGCGGAAGCCGCGGCTGTTCACCAAGGATTACCAGTTCCGCTCCCCCTACAACACCTACCTGCACCCGGGTCTGCCTCCCGGGCCGGTGAACTCGCCCAGCCTGCGGAGCATCGAGGCCTCGCTGTACCCCGCCAAGGTGCCCTATCTCTATTTCGTGGCAGGGCCGGACGGTCGCCACGTGTTCTCGCGGACCTACGACGAGCATCTCAGGGCGATCGCGAAGGTGAGGCGAGGGAGGTAGACCGCACTCAGAAGCTTCCGGCGTATCGCCTTGCGGCACCCTCCACGTCCTCCTCTCCCAACACCCCTGACACCACCGCCACCCCGGCACCGCCGGCGGCGAGTACGTCCCGGACATCCTCGGCCCGTACGGCCCCGATCGCGATGCACGGCTTGCCCCGCGCGAGCGCCACGACCCGCCGAAATCCCTCGGCGCCCAACGCGGTACCGGCGTCCGGCTTGGTGTCGGTCGTTCTCCAGGGTCCGACGCCCCAGTAGTCGGCCGCTTCCGCCCCCGCCGCTTCCTCGGGGGACCCCACCGACGCACCCACGAGGAACCCCGGCGGCGCGATCCGACGGGCAAGGGTCACCGGCAGGTCCTCGGGACCGAGATGAACCCCCGCGGCTCCCGCAGCCAGGGCGATGTCGGGCCGGTCGTTCACCAGGAGCGGCACGCGGAGCGCCGCGACCAGCGCCCTGGCCACCTCCACCTGCCGCCGCGCCGAGGCTCCCTTGAGCCGGAGCTGCACCGAGGTCGCGCCGCCGCGCTCGGCGGCGAGCGCGAGTGCGACCGGGTCGCGGCCGCGGAACAGGCGGTCATCGGTGACGAGCATCAGTCGAACCAGTGCCGCTACATTATCTGCCATGACGCTTCCCGATATGCCATGACGCTTCGCGACACGCCATGACGCTTTCCGCTCCGAGACTGCAGGGCATCCGCGGCGCCACCACCGTGGATCAGAACGACGCAGGCGAGATCCTGGCCGCCACCGACGAGCTGCTGCGGGCGCTGATCGAGGCCAACGAGCTCGATCCCGACGACATCGTGAGCGCGCTCTTCACCGTCACCCGCGATCTCGACGCCGCCTTCCCGGCCCGGGCCGCCGAGGAGTACGGGTGGAACATCGTGGCGCTCCTCCATGCCACGGAGATACCGGTGCCGGGCTCTCTGCCCCGCTGCATCCGGCTCCTGGTCCACGCCTACACGCGCCGTGGCCGCGGCGAAATCAAGCACTGCTATCTCCGGGGAGCCACGGCGCTGCGTCCCGACCGCGCATGAGGACGCAGGTGACGCCCGCGCGGGTGACGACGCGCGGTGCCGAGCGCTGGGTCCGGGGACATCCCTGGATCTATCGGAGCGACGTGGAGCGCCATCCGGCGGATCCGGGACTCGTCGCGGTAGAGGACCAGCGCGGACGTTTCATCGGGCAGGGCCTGCTCTCCCCCGCGTCCGAGATTCGTCTGCGCCTGCTGGAGCGGACCGACCGAACCGTCGACGCCGCTTGGTGGCGCGAGCGCATCGAGGCCGCCGCGGCCCGGCGCGCGGGAATCGACGCGACCGCCTGCCGCCTGGTGCACGGCGAGGGCGACGGACTGCCGTCCCTGGTCGTGGACCGCTACGACCGCTGGATCGTGGCCCAGATCCTCTCCGCCGGACTGGAGACCATGCGCCACGAGATCCTCGGCGCACTCGTCGCGCTCTTCGCGCCCTCGGGCATCCTGCTCCGCCACGACGTGCCCGCCCGGCGGCGGGAGCGACTCTCCGACGGAATCGAGGAGGTCTTCGGCACCGTGCCCCGCGAGGTCGAGGTCCGGGAGGCCGGCGTCCGCTACCTGGCCGCGCCCTGGGACGGGCAGAAGACCGGGGCCTTTCTCGACCAGCGCCCCAACCGCATCCTCGCCGGCGAGCAGACGCCTCGGGGCGGCCGCGCGCTGGACTGCTTCGCCTACCACGGGTCCTTCGCGCTCCACCTCGCGGCCCGGGCTCGCGCGGTCGTGGCGCTGGACTCGAGCCCCGGCGCCATCGAGCGCGCGCGCACCAACGCGGCGCTGAACGGCATCGCGAACATCGACTGGCGCGAGGTGGATGTGTTCGAAGGCCTCAGGGCGATGGCTCGCGCGCGCGAGCAGTTCGACATCGTCGTGCTGGACCCGCCGGCCTTCGCCAAGACCCGGGCCTCGGTGCCCGACGCCCTCCGCGGCTACCGCGAGATCAACCTCCGAGCCATGCGCTGCCTGGCGCCGGGCGGCACCCTGCTCACCGCCTCGTGCTCCTTCCACGTGCGGCTGCCGGATTTCCTGGCCATGCTGGTGCAGGCCGCGGGCGACAGCGGGCGCCGGATCCACCTGCGCCGCATTCTCGGTGCTGGAGAGGATCACCCCGAGGTGCTGACGGTTCCGGAAACCGGGTACCTGAAGGGGGCGCTCCTCCAGGCGGAATGAGTCGCGTCGTGGCGTCGCCGTCTTGACCGAACTCACCCGATGTACGAATTTGCACCATTGCCCATCACGGCGGCCTTCGTGGGGTCGCCGTTCGTCCGGAGCCCATTCCAAAAAAAGCCTGCGGTGAACCTCGTCACCGGCCGCTCGCCCGCGCGC
>DATABZ010000133.1:0-3970 GCA_036259315.1 Gemmatimonadales bacterium
CACCGAACAGCCCGGTCTCCCCCGTGTCGCCCGTCTTCGTGTAGATCTTCACCAGGAGGCTCCTTGCGCGTCGCCCGCGGCGGTCGGCGCGTTAGCGATCGGCGCAGTAGCGATCGGGGCCTGAGCCGTCGGCGCATTTGCGGTCGGCCTCGTTGACGGTCGGCCCGTTGACAATCGGCCCGTTGACAGTCGCCCCGTTTACGGTCGGCGCTCTGGGGGTGCGCACGTTGACGATGCGTACGGTGATGGTGCGCACCACTATCGTGCGCGGCGATGAGGTCATGGCGCCAATGTGACCGGACCGTGATGGGTGGGGAAGGGGGCGGCCGCCTGTTTATATTTATACGCTTTGCCCCGAACCGGGGCCGTCTTCAGCGTCGGGAGCGGCAGTGGCGGATCAGGAGCTCAAGGACATCTCGATCATCGGCGGGGGGCCCACCGGCCTGTTCGCCGCCTTCTACGCCGGCATGCGCGGGGCGTCCGCGCGCATCATCGACGCGCTCCCGGCGCTGGGCGGGCAGCTCCTCGCCCTCTACCCCGAGAAGTACATCTTCGACGTCGCCGGCTTCCCCAAAATCCTGGCGAAGGACCTGGTCCGCGACATGGTGACCCAGGGACTCCAGTTCGGCGCCAGCACCCACCTGGGTGAGGTGGTGACCGGTCTCCGGCGGGTCGAGGACGACGGCATCGGGCACTTCGTGCTCCAGACCTCGGAGGGAGACTACCCGTCGCGCACCATCCTCATCGCCGCCGGCATCGGCGCGTTCGAGGCGCGCCGGCTCGGCATCGAGGGCGAGGACCGGTTCGAGGAGAAGGGCCTGTACTTCAAGGTGCTCGACCCGCGCCAGTTCGAAGGGAAGCGGGTGCTACTGGTGGGCGGCGGCGACTCCGCCTTCGACTGGGCGGTGAACCTCCAGGGCCTCGCCCGCTCGGTGATGCTGATCCACCGCCGCGACGGCTTTCGGGCCCACCAGGCTACCATCAACCAGGTGCAGGAGCTGCACCGCCAGGGGCGCTGCGAGCTGAGGACCTTCTGGGAGGTGAAGAGCCTCCACGGCAACGGCAACGTGGAGGCGGTCACCATCCGCAACAGCAAGACGAAGGAGGAGGAGACCTTCGACGTCGACGCCGTGATCCCGCTCCTCGGCTTCCACTCGGACCTGGGCGCCATCAACGAGTGGGGGCTCGACACCGAGAAGGCGGACATCAAGGTCGACCAGGTGATGGCCACCAACGTGCCCGGGATCTACGCGGCGGGTGACATCACGAGCTATCCCGGCAAGCTGAAGCTGATCGCCACCGGCGCGGCGGAAGCGTGCATCGCGGTGAACAACGCGGTGCACTACATCAACCCCAAGGCCAAGGTGAACCCGGGGCACAGCTCGAACCTGGCGATCTTCGGGCAGACGGAGGATTGAGGGCGGACAGCGTCCGCCCGTCCGCCTAGACCATCTTCGGCCGCACGAAGAACCTCAGCTCACCCGCGCCCGGCTCGAGCCGTTCCACCTCGATCCCCATCACCCCACTCTTCGGGAAGTCGATCCGGAGGGCGGCCTCGGACCCGCCGAGCAGCAGGGACCCGAGCTCCTCCATCCAGGGGGAGTGGCCCACCATCGCGACGATCGCGCCGCCCGGCTGCTCGCCCACGTGATCATGGAGTCGGATGAGGTCGGGGTCGTCGGCCAGCGGCTCACAGGGCACCGGCGGCTGGGCCACCCGCGCTACCTCGACCAGGATCGCGGCCGTCTGCGCCGCGCGGGTCCACGGGCTGGTGAGCACCAGCGTCGGCACGAGGTCCCGCTTGCGGAGCCAGCGGCTCACATCGCTCTGAACCTTGCGTCCCTTCTCGGTGAGCGGCCGGTCGCGATCGTCGGGCCACTGGGCCGAGTCGCGCTGGGCGGCGTTGGCGTGGCGGTTGAGGAGTAGAAGCATCGGGGTGTCACCTGCCTTTCGCCATCTGGATCACGACGCTGTCGATCGCGGCCAGCACGGCGCGCGAGGGCTGCGCGTGGTGGTTCACCTCCACCGCGAACGTGAGCGGCCGGCCGTCCGGTCGCTCGATGTAGCCGGCGAGGGTATGCACCCCGGCGATGCTGCCGGTCTTGGCGCGTACCCGCCCGGCGAGCGGCGTTCCGACGAAGCGCGTCTTCAGGCTGCCGGTGCCGCCGGCCTGGGGCAGTCCCGGCGCGAAGGTCGCGAAGCGCGGGTGCGCGCGCATGAAGCGCAGCAGCCGCGTGAACGCCAGCGGCGAGATCAGGTTGGCGCTGGAGAGGCCGGAGCCGTCGGAGAGATCGAACTCGGTGGAGTCGATCCCGACGGAGTCGATCAGGAACCGGCGCTCCACCTGGAGGCCTTCCTCCCAGGACCCACCACGGCCGAAGCGCTCGCCGAGCTGCTTCAGCAGCATCTCGGCATAGAGGTTCTGGCTGGTGTTAAGGATCGGGAAGATCCAGTCGCGCAGGGGCCGGGACACCGTCTCCGCGAGCGGCCGCCCCGCGCGGGCCCTCGCGTACATTGCCGAGTCCGTCGTGGAGCGGGTCGTTCCGGTGACGGCGATGCCGGCGTCGGCGAGCGCCTGCCGGAGCGCGCGCGCGGCGTAGAGGTTCGGGTCGGCCACGGCGAAGTACTCCGTCCGCGGCGCGCGGTCGATCGCCACCGTGCCTTCGGCCCACACCTGAGCGGTGCCCGGCCGCCGGAAGAAGCGGTCGCCGATGTCGGTCTCGCCGCCCGCGGGCACCGTGACGGTCCGATTCTCGAAGGCGATGTCGCCCAGGTCGGGCCACATGCTGATCAGCGCCGGCGCGCCCACGCGCACGCCCGGCTGCCACACGAAGTCGAGGCTGTTGTCGTTGAACGCCAACGCGCCGACGGGGGCGGCGTACCACCAGTTGAGGTCGAACAGCTCCCAGCCCGGGTGCAGCGACGCGGGCTCGAAGTAGCTGCCGTCGCCGACGATGTCGCCCTCCACCTGGCGCACGCCCCGCGCCTTCAGCGTATCGGCGAGCAGCCGGAGCCGGGCGAAGGGATCGCGGTCGCATGCGCCGGATGCCAGCGTGTCGGTGGCGTAGCAGCGGCGGCTGAACGTGGGATCGCCCCGGCCGTAGAGCACGAGGTCCCCGCGCAGCACACCGCCGGCGACCGGGCCCGCCGCGTAGAGACTGGTGCGCACCCGGAAATCGGGAGGCAACAGCGCGGCCGCGACCGCGGTGACCACGAGCTTGGTGTTGCTGGCCGGCGTGAAGAGCCGCCGCTCGTTCCGGCCGTAGAGCAGCTTGCCGGTGTGGTCCACCAGCGCGACACCCCAGAGGCTCTTGTCGAACGGCGGCGTGTCGAGCCTGCGGTCGAGCCGCTGGGGGAGGGATTGGGCGTGGAGCAGGGCGGACGGGCGGACAGGCGGACAGGCGGACAGGATCGCGAGGGTGGCGAACAGTCCGCCGACCCGCCAGACACCGACTACGAACCGGGCGAACACCGTCGGCCGTTCTACCGGTCCGCCCGTCCGCCTGTCCGCCCGTCCGCCTGAATGCAGAGTTGATTTCCTCACGTAAGACGGTCAAACTACCCGGCTTACGACATGGCGTCAATTCCACCTGGAGTCCTCATGAGGGCGGCCTTCGCGGGTGTTTGCGCGTTGCTCGCGCCGTTCCTCCTGGCGGCGACGCTCCAGGCGCAGGAGCCCGAGCGCGTGGTCCGGCAGCTCGACTTCGTGGGCAACGAGTCCATTCCGGACCAGGTCCTCGCGGCCGCGATCAGCACCACCGTCTCCAGCTGGTTCGCCCGCGCCTTTCCCTTCCGCTTCCTCGGGCTCGGCGAAAAGCGCTTCTTCGATGAGCCCGAGTTCCGGCGCGACGTGATCCGGCTGCACGTCCTCTACCGCCGGAGCGGGTTTCCCAACGCGAAGATCGACACCACCGTCGTCCGCGAGCCGGAGAGCGTGTACCTCACCTTCCGGATCGAGGAAGGCGAGCCG
>DATABZ010000134.1:0-4258 GCA_036259315.1 Gemmatimonadales bacterium
GACCAGCTCACGAAGATCGGACCGCCTCCGCAGTGAGGGCAGCGCAGCCGCAGGGCGCGCCAGAGCAGGGTCAAAGGCGCGCCACGATCCATCGCTCGACATCCGCCAGCACGCGCTCGCGTTCCAGATCCGCGAAGAGGACGTGGAACGCCCCCGCGTACTCCCGGAGCTCGCGGTCCGGATGCCCGACCCGGGCCACGAAGGACCGGCTCCCGTCCGGTGGGACCATGCGGTCGGCCGAGCCGTGCAGCACGAGGAGCGGCAGGGGGAACCGGGGTGCGGCGGCCTGGACCCTGGCGATCGCGGCCCTCACTTCGGTGGAGAGGCGCGCAGTTCCAACCCGGTGAAACAGCGGGTCGGCGAGCAGGGTCTCCCTGACCACGGGGTCCCGGGCCAGTCCCGACAAGTCCATGCCGGTCCGGAGCGAGAAGCGCGGCCACACTCGGGACAGGATCCGTCCGAGCGCCAGGAGCGGCGCCGGCACGCCCAGCCTCCCGAGCGGCGGCGACGCGACAACGACTCCCCGGAGGCCCTCGGGGTGCTCGAGCGCGTAGTCCAGCACGATGAGACCCCCCAGGCTGTTGCCCAGCAGGAAGAGCGGCCGGTCGGGCTCTTCCGACCGGACCAGCCGGACGAAGCATGCGAGGTCTTCGCGATACTCCTCCCAGCGCTCGACGTACGCTCGCTGACCTTGGGAGCGCCCGTTGCCGCGGGTGTCCAGGGCATGCACGGTGACGCCGCGGGCGGTGAAATGCTCGACCAGCGTCGGGTAGAGGCCCGAGTGGTCCCCGAGGCCATGGACGTTGATCAGGGCGGCCCGGACGCCGCCGATCGGTCGCCAGACTTGGCGGAAGAGTGAGAGCCCACCACAGCCGGTGAACCACCCTTCCTGGTGCGCTTGCGCCGCCCTGGGGGCACCTGCATCTTCACCGCGCAGCCTGACATCCCCACCATCGATCAACGTCATCGCCCGGGCTCTCCGACCCAGAAGCGGCCATCCCGTGTTGAGGAGTTTATGTCCATTCGTGCCCCCCTGTCAGTGAGCTCCGGACTGCTGCTCGCAAGTCTCGCGCTCGGTGGTTTTCCCACCACCGGCGAAGCCCAGTTCGGGAAACGATTGAAGGACGCCGTGAAGCGGACGGCCGAGGACAAGGCCATCCAGAAGGCCACCCAGAAGGAGAGTGAAGCCATCGACGACGCGCTCGAGGGCGGTGACGCCCCGGCCGCGGATACCGGCTCGGCGGCGAGCGGGACGGCGGCTCCCACCGGGAGTGCGGCGGCTCCAACCGGTGCACCGGCGGGCCCACCGACGGGCGCCGGCGGCGGATCTGCGGCCGCACCGGCCGACCGGAAGGTCTGGGCCAACTACGACTTCGTTCCCGGCCAGCGCACGCTCTTCTTCACGGACTTCACCGAAGACGTGGTCGGCAACTTCCCGCAGCGGCTCGAGTACAAGACGGGTGGCATGGAGATCGTCGAGTTCGAGGGGGGCCAGCGGGCCCTGAAGGCGTCGGCGGCCAGCGATCTCATCATCCCGCTGCCGGAGGTCCTCCCCGACAAGTTCACCATCGAGCTCGACGTCATCAACCGGAACTCTCGCGGCGTCGCCGCCAACACCATCGAAATCGCCGGCGGCAGCGAGGGAATCAACAACGGCGAGTTCACCGAAGTCGGCTGGGGGCACAACGGGATGTCGGTGACCGGCGGTCCGGTACAGACCCATCTCTCGGCCAAGGAGGAGGAGATCGAGCGCTACGTCGGCAAGCCGGCGAGCTTCCGGATCCTGGGCGACGGCAAGTACCTCAAGGTGTACGCCGACGAGAAGCGGATCGCCAACATCCCCAATGCCGCGTTCCGCCGTGACAAGTCGCTCTATCTCCGGCTCGAGGGCCGGGATGACGAGGACAACGCGGTCTACGTCACCCGCATTCGTGTCGCCGAGAGCCAGAAGACGATCTACGACGCGCTCGCGGCGGAGGGCCGCTGGGCCACGCAGGGCATCCTCTTCGATACCGGGAAGGCCGCGGTGAAGCCGGAGTCCACCCCGACCTTGAAGCAGATCGCCGCCACGCTGAAGGACCACCCGGAGCTCAAGGTCGAGATCCAGGGCCACACGGACAACGTGGGCAAGCCCGACGCCAACCTGAAGCTGAGCCAGGCCCGGGCCGAGGCGGTGAAGACCGTCCTCACGAGCGAGTACGGTGTCACCGCGGATCAGTTGACGGCGGAGGGCTACGGCGACACCAAGCCCGCCGCCGACAACAAGACCGCCGAGGGTCGGGCCAACAACCGGCGGGTGGAGCTGGTGAAGCGGTAGGACCGGATGGACAGCGAGGGAGCGGGCCGGCCGCCTCGCTCCCTCGTGCTAAATCCCCGGTCTCGAGCCGTGCCCCCACCAGTGACATCAGCGCAGAACCAGGATAGGCGGACCTTCCTCGAGCCATCGCCCGGGCGCGGCATGAATCTCCGGCACTGTCCTGGTGAGCGGCGCCCCATCGCGGTTCGTCTCGCGCGCTGCCGGATGGAATGCGAGCTGGAAAACGGTCGGCCCGGCGTTGCGGGCGTGCTCGGCGACGAACTCGGCGAGCGCGGCGCGCCACCCTTCGGGAGGCTCGACCGTCGTCCCGCGTCGGCGGTGATGCTCCAGCTCCCGAATGACCCGGTCGCGCGGCAGGCCGGCCCTTCGGAATCGCTCGCGCAGATGGCGCTCATCCTCCCGCGGGTCCGCCAGTCGAGCCCGGACGAGATCGCAGGAGCAGGCGCCCACCCGCAGGCTGGCGGCGGTCTGGACCCCGGGCAGAATGGCCCGGAAGCGCGGGAGCTCGGCGGATGGCAGGGGGTCGGCGGTGAGCCCCGCCGGCAGCATGGACCGCACCTCGCTCAGCGTGAGCGGGCTCGCGAAGGTCAGGTGATAGCACACGGTGCGGTCCCGGCAGGGACCTCAGATGGGCAGGTCGTCCCGGATCAGCACGAGGATCGCCGCCTGGGGCACGACGAGGTACTTCTTCTCCTCGAACGAGATCTCAACGGCGGCCTTGCGGAAGAAGATGGCGTGATCGCCGACGCGCGCCTGCATGCCACGGCCCTTGCCCTCCCGCCGGTCCACCTTCCACGGCTCCTCGTCCAGGCTGCTGACGTCCGCCACCGGATCGCCGGGCCCCGTGGCCACGATCAGGCCGGTCTGCACCTGCTGCGAGTCGAGCGCGGTGGCGGGCAGGTAAAGACCGACCCGGGTCCTGTCGTCCCCGTCCTCCGGGGTGATCAGGACCCGGTCGCCGACCACGAGCAGCTGTTTCTTGGGGAATTCCATGGGCCGGGCTCTTACTTTTCGCCCTTGCCGCCGCCTCGTCCGTTGCCTTCGGCCTGGTGCACCGTGACCAGCTCGGTGATGCGCAGCCGGCGCGTAGCGGTGGGGAGACGGAGTCCGATCTCGTCCCCGACGCGCCCGTTGGCGAGGGCACGGCCCAGCGGGGAGGCCAAGGAGATGTGTCCGGCATCGATGTCCATCATCTCCGCCAGGACCACGACGTAGGTATCGGTCTCGCCGGTATCCAGGTCGAGCACGGTCACGGTGGAGCCGAGCCCGACGCGATCGGTCGGCGCCTCATGGTTGGCCAGCTGACCGAGCTGGTTCAGGCGCTGATGCAGCTGGCCCAGCCGCGCCTGGACGAACTGCTGGCGCTCGAGGGCCGCCTTGTACTCGGAGTTCTCCCGCAGGTCCCCCAGCTCGACGGCCTGGGCGATCGCCTGCGGAAGCAGGACGTTGAGTTCGTGGCTGAGCTGATCGACTTCCCGGCTCAGCTTCTCCCGCATCTCTTGGATCATATGAAACCAGATAAGGTAGAAGCGCCTGGCGATGGGGGTCGCCAGGCCGGGTATGCGTACCGATGCCGTAAGATACCCCCCGTCCGGCCGGGGGGAAGGTCCCGAACTCAGAAGCCCATGCCTTGCAGCCGGTTAGCATTGGCCATCGCGCTCTGGTGCGCACCGCTGTCCGTCGGGACCGCTCAGGCCGGGTCCCCGGCAGGTCCGGTGCCCGTGGAGCGGCTGGCCGCGCGCCGGTCGGCACTGCTCGAGCGCATCGGCGCCGGCGTGGCCGTCGTCGCGTCGGCGGAGCTCCGGAGCCTCGAACGCGACCATCCGCAGGACAGCGACTACCGGGAGTCGAACAACTTCTTCTATCTGACCGGGCTGGAGGCTCCGGGCGGGCGGCTGGTTCTGATCGGCCGACGGAACGGTCCGGACTCGACCATCCTGT
>DATABZ010000135.1:0-7936 GCA_036259315.1 Gemmatimonadales bacterium
TCGGTGACGAACACCAGGTCGGCCGCGGCCAGTGCCCGACCCATCGCCTCGCCATGCGCGATGGTGCGCGAGTACAGATGGGGCTGGAACACCGCCACCAGCCTGCGGCCCGGGAACGCCTGGCGGGCGGCCGCGAGCGTGGCGGTCAGCTCCGATGGATGGTGGGCGTAGTCGTCCACCACCGCGATCCCGGCGTGCTCGCCCAGTCGCTCGAACCGGCGGCCGACTCCGGTGAACGCTCCGAGAGCGTCTACGGCCGGCTCCAATTGACCGCCCAGCGCCTCTACCGCACCGAGCGCCGCCACCGCGTTGCGCAGATTGTGAATGCCCGGGACGCGGAGCCTGAGCCGCACGCTCCGGGCTCCGTTCCAGCTCACCGTGGCTTCGGTGCTCTCGGCGCCCTGCGTCACCTCGGCGATCCTGATCTCGGCATCGGCGGCGAACCCGAAGCGGCGGGCACCCGGCACTCCGGCCGCGACTCGCAGCGCGCCGGGGTCGTCCGCGCTCACCAGCGCCACCTGGGCCCGCCCCGCGAACTCGATGAAGGCGCCTTCCAGCGCTTCGACCGAGCCGTAGCACTCCAGGTGGTCCGCTTCGACGTTGTTGACGATCGCCACGGTGGGGTGGAGCGTCAGGAACGCCTGGTCGTACTCGTCGGCCTCGACCACGAACAGGTCGTCGCCGTCGATTCTGGCGTTCCCACCCCAGCCCGCCACCCGCCCGCCCGCGAGACCGGTAGGATGCAGGCCGGCCGCCGCCAGGGCCTCGGTGGTCATCACCGTGGTCGTGGTCTTTCCGTGTGTGCCTGAGACGCCGACCGACCTGGCCTCACCCACGAGTGCGGCCAGCGCGACCTTTCGAGGAACTATCGGGAGGCCCAGCTCCCGGGCCCGCCGTAACTCGGGGTGATCGGGAGCGACCGCGGCCGTTACGACGACCGCGCGGGCGCCGTCGGAATGCGAGGGATCATGTCCGCCATGGATCCGGATCCCGAGCGCTCCGAGATCGGCTGCCCCGGAGGGATCGGTATCGCACCCGGTGACTGCCACCCCGCGGCGACAGGCGATGAGCGCGAGAGCGCTCATCCCGGCCCCGCCGATTCCCATGAAGTGGATAGGACGCGTATCCGCGGGGTTGAACAGGTCCATGATGGATTGAGCTAATGTAAGTTGTCGCTGCGGGTTCTCAAAGTGGACCGCTCAGCGGACCAGTGTCAACAAATTGGACACTATCTCCGCTGCCGCGTCGGGTTTTCCGCGGGCACGCGCCCGCTTTGCCATCGCCTCGCGTGTACCATCCTCCGACAGTAGCCGCTGCACCGCGTCTCCCAGCCGCTCCGCCGTGAGCTCGGCCTGCCGCAGATGCAGCGACGCGCCCGCCTCGGCGAGCACCCGGGCATTGTGGGTCTGATGATCGGCGGCCGCGGTGGGCAGTGGAATCAGGATGCTGGGAAGCCCCCACGCGCAGAGCTCCGCCACCGTCATCATTCCGGCCCGCGAGACCACTAGGTCCGCCACCGCGTAGCCATCGGCCATGGGGTCGAGGTAGTCCACTACATGGACCCGCGGGGGCCGGTGAAATCGGCGGAATTCGTGGTAGGTGCCGCGGCCGGTCACCCAGATGAGGGCGGCCGTCCCCGGCACGCCGGCTTCGACCCACCCGGCCACGGCCCGGTTAATGGCCAGGGCCCCCTGGCTCCCGCCGGTCACCAGCACCACCCGCGCGCCGCCGTCCAGTCCGAAGAGCTTCAGGGCTTCCGACCTCCGCTCGGGCGACGGGGGCACGATCGGGTTGCCGGTGTCGAACACCTCGGTGCGGCTGCCGAAACGCAGGAGCCGACGGGACTCCGGAAGGCCGAGATACACATGGCGCACCCGGCGGCTGAGCCAGCGGGTCGCCAGCCCAGGGTAGGCGTTCTGCTCCTGGATAGCCGTCGGCAGCCCGCGGTGCGCCGCGCGCCACACCACCGGCGCCGACGCATAGCCCCCGGTCCCTAGCACGGCGGCCGGCTGTTCCGCGCGGAGCAGCTCGTCCACTCCGCGGAGCAGCCGGCCGGCCAGGAGTGGCCAGCGGACGTTCTTCCACCAGGCCTTGCGATAAACCGGCTCGGAAGGAAGGAGGTGATAGCGATGGTCGCGGGTCGGCAGGATGCTCGCTTCCACACCACGGGCGGCGCCCACCAGCACCGGCTCGAAGCCGGACGCCTGCGCCTCGATGGCCGCGGCGATGGCGAGCGCCGGAGTCAGGTGGCCGCCGGTCCCGCCCCCGGCGATGAGGATGGTCCGGCGCACGCCGCGCGCGGCAGCCGTAGTCATCCGGCCTCCTCCTCCCCCTTCCCCTCCTCTCGCCGCCGCCGCACGGTCCTCGGCCTCCCTCTCGAGCGCCCGATGTTGATCAGAATCCCCGTCGCCAGCAGCGAGATGATCTGACTCGAGCGTCCGTACGACATGAACGGCAGCGTGAGCCCGGTGGTGGGCATGAGGCCCAGCGAGACGGCCATGTGCATGAAAGCCGTGAGCCCGATGGCGCAGGTGAGGCCCACCGCGAGGTACTGGCCGAACGGATCGGCGGCGGTGCTGGCGATACGGAATCCCAGCCAGCAGAAGAGTGCGAAGAGAAAGACGACCGCGAACACGCCCGCGAAACCCCACTCCTCGCCGATGGTGCTGAACAGGAAGTCGGAGTAGGCGTACGGCAGGTAGCCGAGCTTCTGCTGGCCCTGCCCGAAGCCGGTGCCGAAGATCCCGCCGGAGCCGATTCCGATCAGCGACTGGTGAATCTGGAAGCCGGCTTCGGTCGTGGCATCGCCGGGGTTCAGGAACGTCACCAGCCGTGCGAGGCGATACTGGGCATCCCGGATCTGATGGAACACCAGGAGCACCGCCGCGCCGCCCAGCAGGATGAAGTGCCCGATCTTGGCCCCGGACGCGAACAGCACGAGCCCGCCGAGGAGGGCCACCAGCGTGGCCATCGACAAGTTGGGCTGGAGCAGGATCAGGAACGAAACCAGGCCCAGCACCAGGATGAAAGGCAGCATGCCCTTCTTGAATTCACGGACCTGGCTGCCCTTCTTGGCCGCCAGCATGGCGCACCACACCACCACGGTGATGCGCGCCAGCTCGGACGGCTGAAAGCCGATGGCCCCGAGCTGGATCCACCGTCGGGCGCCGTTGACCGTCGGAGCGATCTCGCGGGTGAACGGCAGGATCGGTATCAGGAGCAGCACCAGGGTGACCAGCAGGAGGGGCCAGGCCAGTATTCGCCAGCGATAGTAGTCCTGGCGGGATGCCAGGAGCAGCAGCACTCCCCCGATGAGCGCCCCGCTGAGCTGCCGCACCGCCAGATCCACGCCCACGCTCCGACCCTGCACCGTCACCAGGCTGGCCGCACCGTAGGTGGCGGCGATTCCGAACCCGAGCAGCAGCGCGGTGACGGTTCCCAGCAGTCGCGTCTCCCAGCGCATCTCGCCCGGGTGGCGAACCGGCCGGGGGGTCACAACGCCTCCACGGCCTGGCGGAAGCGGGCGCCCCGCTCCTCGTAGTTCTTGAACATGTCGTAGCTGGAGCAGGCCGGCGAGAGAAGCACGGCGTCGCCCGGCTGGGCCAGCCGGCGGGCCGTGGCGAGCACCTCCTCGAACGAGCCGGCCGGCACCACGTCGAGCGCATGCCCAAGGTCCTGCACCACCAGAGGTCCAGCCTCCCCGTACGCGACGACCGCTCGACAGCGGCCCTCGAGGGGCTGGGCCAGCCTCGTGTAGGGCTCGCCCTTGTGCCGCCCGCCGAGCAACAGCACGAACGGGCGGTCGAGCGCCGCCACCGCGACCTCGGTCGAGGTGATGTTGGTGGACTTGGAGTCGTTGATCCAGAGCACGCCGTCCACTTCCCGGATCGGCTCCACGCGGTGCGGGATGGCCTTGAAGGTCCGGAGCCCCGCCGCGATGCCCTCCGCCCCGCACCCCGCTGCCGTCGCCGCCAGGGCCGCCGTCAGCGCGTTCGCCACGTTGTGGTCGCCCAGCAGCGGGAGCTCGTCGCGCGGAAGGAGCGGCACGTCACCGAGCATGAGGCGGCGCCTCTCGCGGTCGTACCAGGCGTCCCCTCGTTCCCGCACCGAGAAGCGCAGGTGCCTGCCCGGAACGCCGCGCACCATGTCCTGGACGGCCGCGTCGTCGGCATTGCTGACGGTGACGGAGCCGTCGTCCGCGTTGCGGAAGAGCAGCGCCTTGTCGCCGTAGTACTCCTCCAGCGAGTGATAGCGGTCGAGGTGGTTCGGAGCGAGGTTCGTCAGCACGCCTACCGCCGGGCGGAGATTCGGCGTGTCGTGGAGCTGGAACGAGGACAGCTCCAGGGCCAGCCAGTCCGGCGGCGACGGCGATCTGGCCACGTCGCAGAGCGGCCGCCCGATGTTGCCCGCGGTCTCGGCCCGCAGACCGGCGGCGGCGAGCACGTGCGCGATCAGCGAGGTGGTGGTCGTCTTGCCGTTCGTCCCGGTGATGCCGATGCAGCGGGTGCCCTCGAGGGCGAGGAATCCGACGTCGATCTCGGCATGGATGGGCACACCCGCCCTGCGCGCGGCCTCGAGGGCAGGCGCATCCGGCGGGACCCCGGGGGCCACGACGACCGCCACCGCGCGAGAGATCCGATCCAGATCGTGGCCGCCGAGCTGGACGTCGGCACCCGCCTGCCGGAGCCTGGCGGACCAGTCGTCGAACGCGGGGCCCGAGCCGGTATCGGACGCGTAGGTCGGCACGCCGTAGTCCCGCAACAGCAGGCCGGCGGCCACACCGCTCCTGCCGAGCCCCACGACCGCCACTTCGCGCCCGCTGTCCCGCCACCGCCGCAGGAGGGAAATGCCGGCCATGGTCACCGGATCTTGAGCGTCGAAAGGGCCACCAGGGCGCAGAGCAGGCCCAGAATGTAGAACCTGGTCACCACGGTCGTCTCCGCCCAGCCGAGCTTCTCGAAGTGGTGGTGCAGCGGGGCCATCCGGAAGACCCGGTGGGCGTCCGCGTACTCCCTCCCGCGGGTGCGCTTGTACCACTTGTAGGTGCCGGTCTGCACCAGGACCGAGATCGCCTCGGCGGCGAATACGCCTCCGATGAGCAGGAGAAGGAACTCCGCCTTGAGCAGGATGGCGACCGTGCCCAGTGCACCGCCGATGGCCAGGCTGCCGGTGTCGCCCATGAACACCTGGGCCGGATGCGCGTTGAACCAGAGGAAGCCGATGGTCGCGCCCATGAGCGCCGCGCAGAACACCGCCAGCTCACCGGCGCCGGGGAGATAGAACAGGTTCAGGTAGGTCGTCACGTCGGTTCGGCCGAACAGATAGGCGAAGCCGGCGAACGCCGCTGCGGAGATGCCGGCGAGCCCCGTGGCTAGACCGTCGAGGCCATCGGTGAGATTGACCGCGTTGCTGCTCCCCGTGATCACTATGGTCACGAAGAGCACGTACAGCAGGGGCGCGAAGTTGACCACCAGGTACTTGAAGAACGGCAGCGTCGTGGCGGTAGCGGGGATCGTGTCGGGCGGCACCACGGGGTTGTAGGTGAGGAAGAGCCCCAGCAGTACCCCGAAACTCACCTGCCCGGCCAACTTCCACTTGGCCACCAGCCCGCGCGGCTTACCCTGAACGATCTTGAGATAGTCGTCCACGAACCCGATGCAGCCCATCCAGAGGATCGACAGCATGGCGACGACCACGAACCGGTTGGTGAGCGGGGCCCACAGCAGCGTCGGTACGATGGTGGCGAGCAGGATGATGAGCCCGCCCATCGTGGGCGTGCCCCGCTTGCTCTGGTGGCTGGCGGGTCCCTCCGCCCGGATGATCTGCCCCACTTTCCGGGCGCGCAGCCGGCGGATTACCGGCGGCCCGACGAGGAAGGCGAGGAGGAGCGCCGTCACCGTCGCGCCGGCCGCCCTGAAGCTGATGTAGTTGAAGAGATTGAAGACGATGTGCGTCTGACCGAGCGGCGCGAGCCAGTGGTAGAACATCCGTCCTCAATCCAGAGGGTGGGCGCGGGAGAGGGGCATCGGCGCGTGTAGTCTACAGTCGCCGGGGCCGGGCTCCAACACCTCAGGCGGGCCGCTTCGCGAGCTCGCCGGCGGCCCGCTCACTTCTGCGCCGCGGCCGTGAGCGCCGGGAGTATGCGCTCGAGCGCCACGCCCCGGGAGGCCTTCAGCACCACGACTTCGTCGCCCCGGAGCCGCTCGCTCAGGAGGGGGGCGAGGGCCGGCGGATCGGGGGCCGTCAACAGACGCTCGCCGAGCGCCTCGGCGTAAGGCTCGAGGGCGGGCACGAAGTCGCCGACGGCCGCGAGCAGGTCGGGTCCGAGGTCCACCAGCTCGTAGGCGACGCGCTGGTGCAGCGCCGGCGCCTCGTCACCCAGCTCGCGCATGGTCCCGGCGACGAACACGAGCGGCCGGCCCCGCCGCAGGCTCCTGGCCGTGGCGATGGCCGCGCGGAACGACTGCGGGTTCGCGTTGTAGCAGTCGTTCAGGATCGTGAGCCCGCCGACCTGGAGCAGCTCGCCCCGGCCCCCCGGCAGGGTGAAGCGCTCGAGCGCCGCCGCCACCTCGCCGGCCTCGAGTCCCAGCTCCTCGGCGACGGCCCACGCGCGCACCGCATTGTCCGCCTGGTGCAGCCCGCGAGCCGCGAGCGTGAATGTCCTGCCGCCCAGCGTGAGTACGGGGCGCGCGTCGGGTCCCACCTCCACCCGGTCAGGCACCAGATCGGCGCCGTCGAGCCCGGCGCTGCGCACCCGCCTGGCCCTTCGGCGGGCGCCGGCGGCGAGCGCCGGCGGATCCACACCGACGACGGCAAGAGCGACCCCTTCCGCCAGCGAGAGCTTTTCCTCCATCACGCGCTCCAGCGAACCGAAGCCCTCGAGGTGTCCGCTGGCGGCATTGGTGATGACCGCGACGTCGGGCGCGATGATCTCCCGATAACGCGCGATCTCGCCAGGCAGGTTGGCCCCGGCCTCGACGACCATCGCCTCGGTGCCCTCGGGCGCCTCCAGAATCGTGAGCGGTACGCCCACCAGGTTGTTGAGATTCGCGCGAGTGGCGTAGGTGACGTACCGGGTGCCGAGCGCCGCGGCGAGCATCTCCTTGGTGCTCGTCTTGCCGTTGGTACCGGTGATGGCGACCACGGGGCCGGTCAAGGCATCCCGTCGGCGGCGGGCGAGGGCGCCGAAGGCATGCAGAGGATCCGGCACCTCGAGCAGGTCGAGCCCCGGCACCGACGGGGTGCCTTGGCGAACGACGGCCGCCACCGCTCCGGCCGCGGCGGCCGCCGGCAGAAACTCGTGTGCGTCGAACCGCTCACCGCGCAGCGCAACGAACAGTGAGCCGGGAGCGATGGAGCGGGTGTCGGTCGATATCGAGGAGAACGTGCGACCGTCCCCGGGACCCGGCAGTCCCAGCGCCTCCCGAACGGCGGCCTCCGGCCAGGGCGGCGTCGGCGCTCCGGCCCTCATCGGCTCACCCGCCACCGCTCACCAGTGCCCGCACGATTTCACGCTCATCGAACGGCACCTTCTCCGTCCCCAGGATCTGGTAGGTCTCGTGCCCCTTGCCGGCCAGCAGCAGCGTGTCGCCGGCCTGCGCCTGCTCCAGGGCGGTGCGGATGGCGCTGAGCCGATCGACGATCCGCAGGTGGGCGACACCGCCCATCCCCTGCTCGATGTCGTCGATGATCGCGCCCGGGTCCTCCGTGCGCGGATTGTCGGAGGTCACGACCGCCAGGTCGGCGAGTTCGGCGGCGACGCGGCCCATCAGGGCACGCTTTCACTGGTCACGGTCACCGCCACAGCCGAACACCACGACCAGTCTGCCGCTGGTAAGTGGCTTGAGCGTCGCGAGCGCCCGCTCCAGAGCGTCCGGCGTGTGGGCGTAGTCGCGGAGCACGACGCAGGGGGTCTCGCTCAGCAGCTCCATGCGCC
>DATABZ010000136.1:0-20852 GCA_036259315.1 Gemmatimonadales bacterium
CCGCCGTTCCGCCGTTCCGCCGTTCCGCCGTTCCGCCGTTCCGCCGTTCCGCCGTTCCGCCGTTCCGCCGTTCCGCCGTTCCGCCGAGCTCCGAAACCCTCTTCTCCCCCCGAGCGTAAGCGGAAGTACCCCAATCGCCGAGCCCCGATGCTGCGCCACCTGGCGTTCGTCCTGCCGGTCCTGATCGATCCCCCGAGTGTGTATCACGGCCGGCAGGGCAAGCTCGATGTTCGCCCTCCGCGGGTCGAGGCCGAGATCGAGGTGGACGGCGAGCTGGCCGAGGAGGTCTGGGCGCGGGCCGCGGTGCTCACCGGGTTCTCCCAGTTCTCGCCGTCGGACGGCGTGCCGGCTGCCGACTCCACCGACGTGCTGGTGTGGTACTCCCCTACCGCGATCCACTTCGGCGTCCGCGCCTACGAGGCGCACGGCGCGGTCCACGCCACCCTGGCGGATCGCGACCGCATCGGCGCCGACGATCACGTCCAGATCCTGATCAGCACCTTCAACGATGGGCGGCAGGCCACCGTCTTCGCCGTGAATCCCTTCGGCGTCCAATCGGACGGCGCGCTGGTGGAGACCGGCTCCACCTCGGGCAACGGGTTCAACAACGCAGTGGTGCGGCGGGAGAACGCCGACCTGAGCCCCGACTACATCTACGAGTCGAAGGGCCGGCTCACCGGGTACGGGTACGAGGTCGAGGTCCGGATCCCCTTCAAGAGCCTGCGCTACCAGTCGGCCGCGGAGCAGAGCTGGGGCATCCACGTCACCAGGCAGGTGCAGCATTCCGGCTACGAGGATTCCTGGGCGCCGGCGCGGCGGGCGAGCGCCTCGTTCCTCTCACAGGCGGGACGGCTCGTGGGGCTCACGGACCTCCGGCGCGGCCTGGTGCTCGACCTGAACCCGTCACTCACGTCGCGGACGACGGGACGGCGGAACGGCTCCGGCTGGGCATACAGCGGCGGCGGTCCCGAGCTGGGCGGCACCGCGCGGTGGGGCATCACCAACAACCTGAGCCTCACCGGCACCGCGAACCCCGACTTCAGCCAGATCGAGTCCGACGCGGGCCAGCTGCTCTTCGATCCCAGGGACGAGCGGTTCTTCCAGGAGAAGCGGCCCTTCTTCCTGGACGGCATCGAGCTGTTCACCACGCCGAACAACCTGGTGTACAGCCGCCGGGTGGTGCAGCCCGTCGGGGCGGTCAAGCTGGCCGGCAAGGGGCTCGGCGCCGACGTCGCGCTCATCTCCGCGGTGGACGATCCCGACCTCTCGGAGACCGGAGACCACCCCGTCTACAACATCGTCCGGCTCCAGCGCGGCATCGGCGGCAACTCGCGGGTGGGGGTGGTGTACACCGACCGGGTGGAGGGAGGCGACTACAACCGGGTGCTCGGGGCCGACGCGCGGCTCCTCTTCGGCGGTGTGTACACCGTCCAGCTCCAGGCCGCCGGGAGCCGCACTCGCTCGGCCGGCGAGGTCAGCACCGCGCCGCTCTGGCAAGCGCGGTTCACCCGCAACGGCCGGACGGTCGGCTTCAGCACCAGCATCAACGCGAGCGACGAGCAGTTCCGCGCCAGGAGCGGGTTCTTTCCCCGGCCCGGCCTGGTTCACCTCAATGTCCGGCCTCGCGTGACGGTGTACGGCGGCGGCGGCTCGGTGATGGAGAGCGCGACCTTCGACATCAACCTGAACGGCCGCTGGCGGTACGACGAGTTCATCGGGGGCGACGGCATCCTCGACGAGCAGCTCCACTTCAACCTCAACACCACCCTGAAGGGCGGCTGGAATCTCACCGGCTCGCTCCTGCTCGAGACCTTCGGCTACCCCCACGAGATCTACGGCGGCTACCGGGTCGAGCTGCCCCGGCCGGGCGGAGGCGCCGACACGGTGCCTTTCGTCGGTCGGCCCCGCATTCCCAACCGGGACTACGTGCTCTCCTTCGAGACGCCCGAGTTCAAGCACCTGTCCGGGAACGCCTTCATCCTGTGGGGCAACGACGAGAACTTCTTCGAGTGGTCGCCCGGGCGGATCATCATCTCCAACTTCGGCCTGACCTGGCGGCCGACGGGCAAGCTCCGGCTCGACGGCACCTATGCCCTCCAGCAGGTGCGGCGAGTGAGCGACGGCAGTCTGGTGAACGTCGCGCACCTGCCGCGGCTCAAGGTGGAGTACCAGCTCTCCCGGCCGATCTTCCTGCGGCTGGTCGGCGAGTACGGCCACGAGCAACAGGACTCGCTCCGGGACGACACCCGGAGCGAGGCGCCGCTCCTGATCTACGACCAGGCCGCCGGTGACTTCGTGCGCACCCGCGCCTTCACCCGCAGCTCGTTCCGGGGCGACATCCTGTTCTCCTATCAGCCGAATCCCGGCACCGTGGCGTTCCTCGGCTATGGGAGCACGCTGCTCGACCCGCTCGATCCGGCGGCCCCTCGCGCCTCCGGACTACGACGCTCGGAGGACGGGTTCTTCCTGAAGCTCAGCTACCTGTTCCACATGTGACGTGAGCGAGGCGGTGTCGTAGAAGAACCGCTCGCGCTCGATCCGTCCGTCGCCCCAGGTCTGCTGGGCGACCTCCTCCATCCGGATCCGCTGGCCCTCCTTGGTGGTGTAGTCGAACACCCATTCGATCAGCGCCTGGTCGCCGTCCACGGCGATGGACCGGGCGGTCACCTCGTGCCAGGTTGCGACCGAGTCGCCGAAGGCCCGCTCCCGTGCGAGGTTGGTTGCCTTGCCCACGGTGGGCGGCTGCCGGTTCTCCTGCATCGTGACGCCGTCGGCGTAGAACTCCTCGATGGCCTCGGGGATGCGGCCCGCCTTCACGTACGTCACCAGCTCCTGGACCCGCTCGCGCGTAGACATCCGGTACCTCCGGGAAAAGGGTCGACCTGCGAGATAGTTGCATAGTCAACTATCATCCGATCGGAAAGGTTCCCAGAGGTCCATCCCGCTTGAAAGCATTCGTGCAGTCGAGGCTCGGCCGGCCCGAGGCCTGGCCGCCGAAGGCCCGGGCTGACTGAGCCTGCGCCTGCGCCCGGGGGCTCTCTGGCTCCAAGGCTCGTGCGGTCCGAAGCTTCCTGACCTCCTGACCAGCCTGCGGGTTGACACCGTCGGCGCGACCGCGCCGTGTGGGCGGGCCGCAACACGGGACTCTCTCACACTCCACGCGCAAGCCGCTGCACGGCTCTCCGCGACCTCCGCAACTGCCTCTGAAGCGTGAGCTTGTCCCGCCTCGCGCGACCCTCGGTTCGAGCCGTGCGACAACGGCACGATGGCTTGCCTCTTGCCCCTCCGGCTCGCGCCGACACCCGACAAGAAGCTGCACGGTATCTCACTTTCGAACGGATCGCCGGAGGCCGATGCGCGTTCTCCTGCTGAACTACGAGTACCCTCCGCTGGGCGGCGGCGCCGGTGTCGCCACCCAGGCGCTGGCCCGCGGACTGGCGGGGCGGGGCGTCACGGTGGACGTGATCACCGCCGGCGGATTCGACGAGTGCCGTTCGGAGGTGCTGTGGGACGGCCACGCGTCGGAGGAGGGGCTCCTCACGGTGTACCGCGTGAAGAGCAGGCGGACCGGGGTGCACGAGGCCGGCATGGGCGGCGCGTTCAGCTATCTCCACAGCGCGCTTCCTCTGGTGCGGGCGCGAATGCGGGACGAGCACTACGACATCGTGCACGTCTTCTTCTCCCTGCCGACCGGCGCGATGCTGCCGCTGCTGAGCCTTGGCGGGACTCCGGTGGTCGTCTCGTTGCGCGGCTCGGACGTGCCCGGGTACGACCGGCACCACCGCATGCTCGAGCGTACCCATCGCGCGCTCCGCCCGCTCACCCGCTGGATCTGGCGCCGCGCCGATCGGGTGGTCGCGGTCTGCGAGAGCCTCGGCCGGCTGGCGCTCGAGACCGAGCCCGCGCTCCGCTACTCGGTGATCCCGAACGGCGTCGACCTCGTCCGATTCCGGCCCTCCTCCCGCGGGCGAAGCCGCCGCTCGGGGAGGGTTCGCTGCCTAGCCGTGGCGCGACTGGTCGAGCGGAAGGGGCTGGGCGACCTGATCGAGGCGATCGCCTGCCTGGAGCGCGGACGCGTCGAGCTGGTGATCCTGGGGTCGGGACCGGACGAGCGGCGGCTCAAGGATCTCGCCTCCCGCCTGGGCGTGAGCGACGAGGTCGTCTTCGCGGGCTCCGTCGGCCGGTCGGAGATCGCTGCCCGCTATCGGGACGCCGACATCTTCACCCTCGCCTCCCGGGAGGAGGCGTTCGGCAATGTGTTCGCCGAGGCGATGGCATCGGGTCTCCCCATCGTGGGCAGCACGGTCGGTGGTATCCCGGAGCTGGTGGAGCACGGGAAGAACGGCTTCCTCGTGCCTCCCGCGGAGCCCCGCGCCCTGGCCGCGGCCATCCGCCTCCTGGTGGATAGTCCGGACCTCCGCGCGGAGATCGGCCGGCGCAACCGGGTGCACGCCGAGGCGAATCTCTCCTGGACCCGGGTGACGACCCGGTATCTCTCCACGTACAACGGCGTGCTGCGCCGCGCTCCCTCACGGGTCGCGCTCGCCGAGCTGCCCTCGAGCACATGGTGACCGATCGCGTGGGATTCTGGATCGCGCGGGACGCCTGGCCCGTCCTGCGCGCGGCGCGACTGGCGCCCGCGGCTCTGGAGGCGCTCGCCCGGAAGCGGCTGACGGCCGTGCTCCGTACTGCCGGGAAGATCCCGTTCTACCGGGCGCGCCTAGACGCGGCCGGTGTGGGCGGCGACGACCTGATGCTGGAGACCAGCCCTGAGCAGGTGCTGGCCGCGCTCGTTCCCGCCGCGAAGGCGGAGCTGCGCGAGGCCGGCGGCGCCCTCCTGCTGGGCGGCAGAGTCCGTCCCGAGTGGCGCTCGTCCAGCTCGTCGGGCTCTACGGGCGAGCCCTTCCGGGTGTACTACGAGCCACGGGCCTGGGCCACCCTGAAGGTGCTGGTGAAGCTCCGCGCCCGGAGCGCCTGCGGCACGCGTGCCACCGATCGCGTGGCGCTGCTCGACGCGGTGCCTCCGTCCGCGGCCACGCCGGCCGCGGCCGGCACCCGCGTCGCACGGATCAGCATCCTCCAGCCGCCAGCGAGCGTGGCCAGCGAGCTGGCGGCCTTCGCTCCCGATACGGTATACGGCCTCCCCTCCGCGCTGCTGGAAGTGGGAGAGGAGCTCCGCGCCCGCGGGGCCCGGCTGCGGGTGGCCCGGATCTTCACCAGCGGCGAGCTGCTGCGGCCGGCGGTGCGCCACGCGATCGCGGACGCCTACGGCGCGCGGGTATTCGACGTGTACGGCAGTTCGGAGACCAAGGAGATCGCCTGGGAGTGCCCCGCAGGCGGGATGCACATCAATTCGGATGTCGTGCGGCTCGAGATCCTCGACGACGCCAACCGCCCCGTGCCCACGGGCGCGGAGGGCAATCTGGTGGCGACGCTCCTCGTGAACCGCGCGATGCCGCTCCTCAGGTATCGCCTCGGGGACCGGGCCAGCCTGCTCCCCCACCGCTGCGGCTGCGGGCACCCGTTCCCACTCCTCGGCGTGGTGACGGGCCGGCGCGCGGACATGCTGGTGCTCGCGGGCGGACACCGGGTCTCGCCCTACGCGCTCACCTGCGCCATGGAGCGGGTGGGGGATGTGCTCCGCTACCAGGTTACGCAGGTGGAGCCGGCCCGCCTTCGGGTCCGCGCCATCCTGGACGCCAGCGCCGACCGGGGCCGGGTGGCGGGCCGGATCCGCTCGGTGCTCCAGGGCGAGGTCGCCCCCTTCCTGGAGACCGACGTCGAGTTCGTGGACCGCCTGCCCACCGGCCCGCGGGCCAAGTTCCGGGTGGTCGAGCCGCTCTCCTCCCTGGAGACCGCATGAGCCGGCGCCCAGGCGAGCGCCTGTCCCGGGGGCAGCCCGGCGCGCAGGCCGGCCGGACGCGGCCACTGCCGCATCCGCTCACGCCGTACGCCGAGCTGATCGTCAACTTCTGCCCCACCGGCATGATCCCCACGAAGGCCATGACGCCGCACGTTCCCGTGTCGCCGGCGGAAGTGGTGGAGCAGGCCTGCCTGGCGCTCGATCGCGGGGTCGCCATCGTGCACCTGCACGCGCGCGACGAGGACGGGGAGCCCACCTACGAAGCCCGGATCTACGAGGAGATGATCCTCGGCATCCGGGCGCATCATCCCGACGCGATCATGTGCGTCAGCTGCTCCGGACGGAACTTTCCGGAGTTCGAGCGGCGGAGCGAAGTGCTGGAGCTGACCGGTGCCGCGCGGCCCGATCTCGCGAGCCTCACCCTCACCAGCCTCGACTTCCCGACCGGGACCAGCCAGAACGCCCCCGAGATGGTGATCGCACTGGGCGAGAAGATGGTGGCGAACGGGATCAAGCCCGAGCTCGAGTGCTTCGACTACGGGATGATCAACGCCGCCAACATGCTGATCTCGCGAGGCATGCTCGGCGAGCCGCCGTGGTACTTCAACCTCCTGCTCGGCTCCCGCTACTCGGTCCCCGCCACCGCCCGGCATCTGGCCGGCATGCTCGAAGACCTGCCTCCGCAGTCGGTCTGGTCGGCGGCCGGCATCGGCCTCTTCCAGCTTCCCATGAATGCACTGGCGATCGCGATGGGCGGCCACTGCCGCGTCGGCCTGGAGGACAACATCTACCACGGTTTCGACCGGAGCGAGCTCGCCACCAACCAGGGGCTGGTCGAGCGGGTGGCCGATCTCACCGAGAGCTTCGGCCGCCCCCTCGCCGACCCGGTGCGTGCGCGCGAGCTGCTCGGTCTCCCGGCCTCCGCGGCCCGCGCGGCCGCGCCCACGGCGCTCAAGGCGGTCGGGTGAGCGCAGGCCGTCCGGAGATCGGGCCGGCCCTCACGGCCGCGTGGCGCCACGGCCGCCCCGGGCGCACCGACCTGCGGGCCTGGCAGGACGCCAGGCTCCGCCGGTTGGTGCTGCACGCCTACGAGTCGGTGCCGTTCTACCGGCGGCTCTTCGATCGCCACCGGCTGCATCCGCGACACGTCCGGGGCGTGAGGGACCTGGAGCTCATCCCGTTCACCGACAAGGCGGAGATGCGCCGCGCGAGGTCCGCGGACCTGCTCGCCCGCGGCCTCGATCCGGCCGCGCTGCTCTCGGTGCGAACCAGCGGCTCGTCGGGTGAGCCGTTCACCGTCCGGCGCACCTGGCTGGAGGACAAGCTCCAGTACCTGCTCCGGCTCAGGACATTCCGCGCCTTCGGCATCCGACACCGGGACCGGATCGTGGTGGTGGGAGTCGGCGGCCGACCCGAGAGCGGGGACCGTAAGGTGGTCGGCCGGTCGCTACGGGCGCTCGGCTTCCACGACAAGCGGCTCATCGATGGTCTCCAGGATCCCGCGCGCGTCGCGGTGCAGCTCCGCGAGGCACGCCCCGAGGTCCTGGTCGGCCTTCCCGGCATGCTCCACAGACTCACGGCGCCGGAGCTGTCGTCCATCGTCACCGAGGTGCGGCCGCGCGTGGTGGTCGTGGGAGGCGAAGTCGCGACGCCCGCCATGCGGCTCCGGATCCGCGAGGTCTTCGGTGCGCCGCTGTACGAGACGTACGGCAGCCACGAGTGCCCACTCATGGCGTGGGAGTGCCGCCACTCCGGCGACCTCCACACCTGCGACGACGGCGTGCTGGTCGAGGTGTTGCGCGACGGCCAGCCGGTGGAGCCCGGCGAGCGCGGCGAGGTGGTGGTGACCAATCTCCACGCCTACGCCATGCCCTTCATCCGCTACCGCATCGGCGACCTGGCGACTCGTGGAGGAGCCTGCGGCTGCGGTTTGCCGTTCGCGGCCATCGGGGAGATCCAGGGAAGAATGCTGGACTACTTCCCGTTGCCGGACGGACGCGTGCTCCACCCGTACGAGATAGTGCGACTCCTGGTATGGGGCCCCGGCGAGTGGCTGAGGCAGTACCAGCTGGTCCAGGAGCGCACGGATCGGGTGGTGCTCTACGCGGTGGCCGGCGAACCGGTGGCGGCCAGGCTGGAGGCCGTCACCCGTGCCGTCCGGCCGCTCCTCGGCCCGGCCGTGGAGTTCGAGATACGCCTCGTCGAGCGAATCCCGGTCGAGTCCACCGGCAAGCTTCGCCCCTCGCGCTCGCTGGTTCGGTCCGAGTACGACCGGCTGCGGTTCGAGCCGGTGCGGCCCGCGTGGTTCCATTGCCGCACGCGCGGCGCCTGAGCCCCGCCACCGATTCCGCCGTGCGCCGCCGCTTCTATCTCCACTGCCTGGGATCGCTCCGCTCGCTCCACGGCCTCGGCGAGCGCGTGCCCGGCATCGACCGCTACTCCGAGCGCGCCCTGCTCCTGGCCTTCGAAGGTGACGCCGTGTGCGTGCCCCAGCCGGTGGACCCGGACTACCTCGCGTTCCTCGGAGGGCTGGGAATCGGCCCGCGGCCTGAGCACATCGTCGTGCCGAACGGGAACGGTCGGAGCGTGGCGCGCCCGCTGGCGGAGCGGCTGCTGGGGGACCCGGGAGTGCTGAGCCGCGCCGCACGGGCACTCGGTGCCGCGGCGGTGACCATCGAGCCCTACGCGGCGACGCCCGAGGTGATGGCGCTGGCCGAAGTGATGGAGCGCGACAGCGGAATCCCGGTGCGGGTGGACGGCTCGCCCCGGATCACCCGGTACGTGGACCAGAAGCACCACGTACGCGCCAAGGCGCAGGAACTGGGAATCCCGGTCGCGGAAGGCGAGGTGGCGGAGCTCGCCTTCGCCGGCGGGCGGCGGCGCCGCGACCTGGAGCCGGTGCGGGCGGCGATCGAGCGGCAGCTGCGGCATACCGGACGAGTCATCGTGCGCGGAGCCTCGGGCGCCTCGGGCTCCTCCACCTTCGTCGTGGGCCGGGGCGGCGAGGATACCGGCGGGGTGCTCCGCCGGATCGCGGCGCGCACCGACAATCGGATCTACCTGGTCGAAGCGATGGTGGAGGCGACGGTGTCGCCCAACGTACAGATCCACGTTCCCCCAGACGGCGGGCCGCTGACGTGTGTCGGGGTGACCGACCAGCGCTGGGCCCGCGGCCTCACCCACAGCGGTAACCAGCTCCCCTCCTCGGCGCGCACGGTGGAGGCCATGGAGGCGTGGGCTCGCATCCTGGCCACCTGGATGCGGAGCCAGGGTTTCACCGGGCTCGCGGGCTTCGATTTCGTCGAGTACCGCGACCCGACGACCGGCGGGCCACGCGCGATCCTGGCCGAGGTGAATCCCCGGGTGAACGGCGGCACGTACCCGCTCGCGGTGCGTGCCCGGCTGAACGCGGCGGCCGCGGGCGCGGGGCGTCCTCAGGCTCCGGCATTCGTCTCGGGAACGGTGGACACCCGCGCGGCGAGCTTCGCCCGGGTGCGTGCCGCTATCGGGCACCTGCTCTTCGACCCGGACCGAGGCACCGGCGTGGTGCCCTACGCGACCGGCTGCCTGGAATACGGAAAGTGCGCGCTCGTGGCGCTGGGCCGCTCCCGGCTCAAGGCCGCCGAGCTCTACGGCGCGGCCCAGGCGCGGCTGGAGGCGGCATGAGCGGCTGGACTCCGGGCTCCTCCTACCGTCGCATCGAGCGCCGCCGCGCGGAGCGGCATCGTCGGCGCGTCGGCGGGGTGACCTTCGTCGCGGTCACCGGCAGTGCGGGGAAGACCACGACGAAGGAGCTGGTCGCCGCGGTGCTCGGGACTCGCCACCGGGTCACCAAGAGCCCGGGCACCCACAACGCCGCCCACTGGGTGAGCCACACCGTGCTCGGCGTACGCAGGGGCGACGGCTTCTGCGTCCAGGAGCTGGGGGCGACGGGGCCCGGCAGCCTGGACGATCCGATCGCGCTGGTGCGCCCGCGTGTCGCGGTCATCACCAACGTGGGCGGCGACCACCGCAGCGCCTTCCGCACCCTGGATGCGACCGCGACCGAGAAAGGCAAGGTGGTGGCCGCGGTCCCGCCGCACGGCCTCGCGGTGCTCAATGCCGACGACCCGCGGGTGCTCGCGATGGCGGGGAGCTGCCGGGGCCGGGTGCTGACCTACGGTCTGAGGCCGGATGCCGCGGTACGCGCGGAGTCGGTCACCAGCTCCTGGCCCGACCGCCTGTCCTTCGTTGCGATTCATGGCGAGCAGCGCGTGGCCGTGCAGACCCGATTCTGTGGTGTGCATTGGGTCCACGCCTGTCTCGCCGCCATCTCCACCGGAGTCGGGCTCGGTGTCCCGCTCCGGGTCGCCGCGGCCGCGGTAGCGGCCGTGGAGCCGCAGCCGGGCCGGTACCAGCCGGTAGTGGCCGACGGCGTGACGTTCATCCGCGACGAGGTCAAGGCCCCGCTGTGGTCCGTCGCGCCGGCGCTGGAGTTCCTCCGCGACGCCCGGGCGCCGCGCAAAGTGGCCGTGATCGGCACCATCTCCGATTACCGCGGGCGCGCGTCCCAGATCTACGCCGCGGTCGCCCGGCAGGCGCTCGACGTGGCCGACGAGGTGATCTTCGTGGGTCCTCAGGCCCTGCGGGCGGGCGGCGCGCGGAGTCATCCCAGGGGCACCGCCCTCCATGCCTTCCTGACGCCGCGTGACGCGCACCGCCACCTCTCCGCCACGCTCGTCCCCGGCGATCTCGTGCTCCTCAAGGGATCGCAGCGAGCGGATCATCTGCTGCGGCTCGTGCTCGCGCGGCGGGGCCGCGTCGCGTGCTGGCGGACCAGCTGCCGGCGGCTCAAGTTCTGCAACGACTGCGTGCTGCTCAGTGTACCGCAACTCGGCTGGGGCGCACCCTGGACCCCCTCCGACGAGCCGGCCAATGCGTAGCACCGCTCGGATCGAGGAGCGGCTGCTGGTGCCGACCTACGCCTCGCGGTGGGCGCCGCTCACCGTGGCCGCACACCGGGTGCTCGCGCTCCCGCTCCAGCTTCGCGGGCCGGTGCGCCGGCGCGTGGTGCAGTGGGACGGTCGAGAAATCACGGTGCTCGAGATCGGCCGGTCGAAGGTCACCCAGCCGCTTTGCGCCCGCCTGTTCGGCGACCTGCCCGCCTCCGATGAGGGATCCTCGCGCTCGCTCCGCCACCCGGACTCGTATGCCGGCGCGGCACACCTCGTGGTGGCCCAAGTGCACCGCTGGGTGGCGCCGCGCTTCCGGCGGGCGGGCTGGATCGTGGTGCCCGAGCAGGTGCGCTGGCAGGGCGACCTCGCCCTGCTGCCGCCGCCGACGGCCTCGCACAGTCTGAAGGACGATCTGCGGAAGGTGCGCTCCCAGGGATTCACGCTCGAGCACGCCTCCGGTCCTGAAGACTGGGAGGAGTTCACCACCAGGATGGTGGCGCCGCAGGCCAGCGCCCGCTTCGGCGGCGATGCGTGGCTGCCGTCGCCGTACCTAAGGCGGCGGTTCGCCCGGCGGGGCGAGCTGCACTTCGTCGTGCGCGGCGGGGTCCGGGTCGGCGGGTTCTGCTCGCTCCGCCGCGGGAAGACTCTGTGGCTGCCGCTGAGCGGCGTGCGCGACGGCGACCAGGCCCTCGTGCGCGCCGGCGTGTCCGTCGCGATCTACGCGCTCGGATTCGCATGGGCGCGGGCGCAGGGTTGCACCAGGGTGGATCTGGGGCGCACGTCGCCCTTCGTCAAGGACGGTGTGCACCAGTACAAGCGGAAATGGGGGCTCGCACCGGTTGCCGATCCGCTGGCGCACGTCATGGCGGTCTGGGTCGGCTCGGACGCTGCCCGGCTCGCGTTCACGCGGGAGCCGGTGCTCGCCGAGGGCGACGGCGGGCTCTGGCTCTACACCGGGGGAGGGCTGTGACTCCGGCGGGCACCGCCCTGGCGACGTGGGCCGCAGTCCCGCTCGCCCGAGCCGCCGAGCTCGACGAGGCGGAGTGGAACGGGCTCGCCCGCCGCGGCTTCCACCTTCACGCGTGGTTCCGCGCCGCGGAGGAATCCGGCTGGAGGGCGTGCCACGTCGCGGTACGCGAGGACGGCGTCGCCCGAGCGGTGTTCCCCGCCTACCTCACCGGCGCGAGTACGCCCCACGACCTGCACGAGCGCTGGTTGGGCCCGCTCCGCGGCCTCGAGCGGATCGGGCTCGGGCTCCGTCCCGTCATCTCGGTGCAGTCGCCGTTTTCGCTCACCTCCGATCCCCTGGGCCCTGTCGCGGCCCTCCCGCGGCCGGTGCTCGACCAGGTCTTCGACCTGCTCGAGGAGAGCGCCGCGCGGGAGCGGGCCCGCGCGGTGGTGTGGCCCTTCGTGGACCCGGCCGACGAGCCGTTGATCGGGCTCGCGCGACAGCGGGGCTACGCGGTGGTGTCGGCCGGTGCCACCGCGCGGCTTCGGATCTGGTGGAGCTCGTTCGACGAGTACGTGGCGAGCCGGAGCAAGTCGGTGCGCCGGACCATTCGTGCCGACCTCGCGGCGCTCGCGAGCGCCGGGGTCGAGACCTGGTCCACCTCCGACTATGAGCCCCGTGTGGCGGAGATGGACGCGCTCTACCGCGACGCGTACCGCCGGCGGAACGGGTGCGGGCCCCGGCTGGAACCCGGCTACTTCCGGCGGCTCGCCTCGTCGGCGCATACCGGGATCGTGGCCCAGCTCGCCTCGCGCAGGGGACGGCTGGTCGGCACCAGTATCAACCTCGCCGGCGGGCAGGTGCTGGACGGCACCTTCGGCGCCTTCGGAAACGAGGAGCACGGCGGGCCGACGTACCTGAACGATCTGGTCTACGAGCCGATCCGACTCGCCTGCGCCCGCGGCATCGAGACGATCGACCTGGGCATGAGCGCGCTCTACCCCAAGGTGCTCCGCGGCGCGCGACTCCGGCACCGGGTGGCGCTGGTGCGCGGGTCCGGTCACGCGACGCATCGGGTTCTGGCCGCGCTGGGTGCAGCGGTCGCGAAGCGGCAGGAGGCGAAGGAGCGCCGGATGCTCGGCGCCCTGTGGGGACCCCGCTGCTACGAGGACCAGGAGGATCTCCCCTGATCGCCCGCCAGCTGGCGAAATACGCCGCCGACCTCGCCACGCTGCCCGGCGACCTGGCGCTCGGATACCGGAACGAGGGAATCCGTGGTGCCTGGGATGCCGTGGCACCGAGAACTCTCCACCGCGTATTCCGCACCTCGCGGCTCACGGTGTTCGCGCAGCCGCTGGGACAGTGCCCGGCGGCCGAGCTGCCCCCCGGCATCCGCATCGCACGGCTCCGCGCAGAGGACATTCCTGCGCTCGCACCGATCGCGGGCCAGCGCGACCGCGAACGGTTCCGCCGCTTGCTCGACATCGGCTGCATCGGTATCGCCGCCTGGAGGGGCGAGCGCCCGGTAGGATACGCCTGGGTGGCGACCGAGATGCGGCCCGAGGTGAGCCAGTGCCGCGTCGAGCTGCCCTCGCACGCCGCCTACCTCTGGGATCTCTACGTGGTGCCCGCCGAGCGGCGCAACGGCGTCGGGTCGGCGCTGGCCGTCGAGCGGCTCCGCGTCGCCCGCGCGCTCGGACGAACCGAAGGCTGGCGGATGATCGAGCCCCACAACGTCGCCTCCCTGCGCACCCTTCGACGGGGCGCGGGATCGACCCGCACCGTGGGAGAGATCCGCTATCTCAAGCTGGGCCCCAGGATGTTCTCCCGGTACGTCCCGTGTCCGCCGCCGACGCGCTGAGCACGGCGGCCGAGGTGCCTCCCACCGAGGCGCCGACCGCTCCGGCAGCCGTAGCGGCTCCCGGCGGCCTGCTCTGGAAGCTGGCCGGCTATTCCGCCGTCCGCGCGTCGGCGGAGGGATTGCTGGCCATCCGGGGGATCGTGCTCGCCGCGATGCTCGGGCCGGTGGCGTTCGGCAGCTGGGCCCTGCTGCGTCTCGGCACCCGTTACGCCGCTCTGGCGGGGCTGGGCGTCTTCCGCGGGCTCGAAGTCGAGCTGCTCCAGTCCCCAGAGGAAACGAGCCGCGCCGGAGCCGATCGTCCGCGGGCTGCCGGCGCAGCGCTCGGGTTCACGCTCACGGTCTCGGGGACGCTCGCCGTGGCCGCGCTCGTCCTGAGCGCGCTGGTGAGCGCGTCCGCGCACCGGCTGGTGCTCCAGGGCTTCGCGGCCGCGGTGGTGGCGGAGTCGATCTACGGGTACGCGCTGGTCGTCACCCGACTCCGAACCACGCTGCGCCGCTACGCGATGCTGGAGGCGGGCACCGCCGCGGCTCACCTCGTGCTCGGCGTGGGGCTGGCCAGGACGCTGGGGCTGGCCGGTGCCTTCCTCGGACTCGCGCTGGCCTCCACGCTGGGAGCGGTCGTGGCCTCCCGCTGGGTCGAGATGCGCCCGAGCGTCGACGTCGAGCTGGTGCGACGGATGCTCGCCGTCGGATTGCCGCTCGCGCTCACCGCGGTGGTGGGCACTCTCCTCCACACCGCCGATCGTTGGGTGGTTGCCGCCTGGGGCGGTGAGGAGCTGCTCGGCTACTACGCCTTCGCGGGCGCGCTGGCGAGCGGGGCCGCCGTCCTCGCACTGGCGGTACGGACGGTGGTCTTTCCCGAGGTCTACGGCGAGGTGCGGACCGCGGGCGCGACGACGGCGCTGCAGCGGCATCTCGCGCAGTCGCTCATGCCGTTCTCGGCGCTGGTTCCCCCGGTTCTGGGGGCGATCGCGGCCGGGCTGGGACCGGTCGTGGAGCTGCTCGCGCCGCACTATGTCCCCGCGATCGCGCCTGCCCGGATCTTCCTGCTGGCGGGCGGCGCCGCGGGGGTCGTAAACCTGGCCGCCGTCGGGGTGGTGGCCGCCGGGCGGCAGCACCTCCTGCCAGCTTACGCGATCGTCGCCCTCGCGCTCAATGTCGGCCTCTGCACCCTGGCACTGGTGCTCGGCGCGGGGCTCGAAGGCGCGGCGGCGGCCTCGCTCGCGGGCTTCGTGGTCTTCGCGGCGGCGGCCGTGCGGCTCAACGGCCGGCTGTGCGGCGCCCTTCGGCCGGACCTCCTGGCCGTCCGCGCGCTGCGCCCGGTCGTCTGGTGCGCGGCCGCCGCGGTGGTCGCGGGACACGCCGCCGCGGCGCTCCGCGCCGACGCGGCCGCGATCGGGATCTACCTGTTCCTCATCGTGCCGCTGGCGTCAGGCTGGCGCGGAGAGTGGCGCCGGCTGCGGGGCGAGCGGTGACCCGAGCGCACGGACTCGACGTCGTGCTGTTCACCTCGAATCGCCTCGGTGTCGAGGTGGCGGCGGCCGTGGCGGCGGTCGCCGAAGTGCGCTCGCTCCACATCGTGACCACCGACCTGCCCCGGCCGAGGACCGCGCTGGAGCGGGCGCGCAAGACTTACCGGTACTTCGGGCCGGCGGGGCTCCTGGCGTCGGTACGCGCGCGGTTGCCCGGCCCCCTCTCGCCACCGCGGCCTCGGCCACTGGCCGAGGAGATCGCGCGGCGGATCCCGTCGGCGGTCCACCTGCACTACCCGGACCTGCACTCGCCCGAGTGTCTCGACCATCTTCGGTCGCTTCGCCCGGATCTCGGCGTCGTGTTCGCCTGCTACCTCTTGCGCCGCGCGCTGTTCTCGATCCCGCGACTCGGCACCTTGAACCTGCATCTGGGCAAGGCGCCGGAGTTCCGTGGCTCGTCCCCCGGGTTCTACGAGCTGCTGGCCGGGGTCGGCGAGATCGGGGTCACCGTCCACCGGGTGGACGACGGGCTCGACAGCGGTCCGATTCTGCTCCAGCGCACCTTCCCGCTCGATCCGGTGCCTCCGGGCGACCCGCTCCAGTACCTGGGGGCCCTCCAGCGGGAGGTGCTGGTGCCGGCCGGGGCAACGCTGATGGCCGAGGCAGTGAGGCTGGAGGCGAGCGGAGCGGCGGTGGCGGTGCCCCAGACCGCGAGAGGCGGGCGGCCCCGCCGCCGGGCGACGTGGGCGCAGCAGCGGGAGCTGCGGAGGGTGGTGGCGGCGCGTCGCGCGGGGACCGCCGAAGAAACGTGGGTTGACACCCGTCAGAAACCCGCCATAACTTAGGCGACTGATCCCCCGATCCGAGCAGAGTCCCATGGCGAGCCCCAGCGCGAACGAATTCGTCCGCATCACGCGTCGCTCCAGCGAGCGCTGTTGCTGCGCCATGGCCAACCGCGGCCGGCGGGCGGCGACGCTGCCCTAGGGATCGGAGATCGGTCCCGGCCGGCCGCTCCCCTCATGGGGGTGCGGCCGGTTTCGTTTCGGGCATGGTCGACATGCTCGAAGCCATACGAACGCAGTGCAAGGAGGCAGACAATGGCGACAACCGCCCAAGCGGCACCGGTCACCCCCATCGAGAAGCGGGGGTACGCCCATCCCGAGGTGCTCGTCTCCACCGACTGGGTGGCGCAGCACCTCAAGGACCCCAAGGTCCGGCTGGTCGAGTCGAACGAGGACATCCTGCTCTACGACACCGGCCACATTCCCGGCGCGGTGAAGATCGACTGGACCTCCGACCTCAACGATCCGCTCACCCGGGACTACATCGACCGGGAGCGGCTGCAGAACCTGCTGCGCTCGAAGGGCATCAACGACGACACCACCATCGTGTTCTACGGTGACAAGAACAACTGGTGGGCCACCTACGCGCTCTGGGTCCTCCAGCTCTTCGGGCTGAAGAACGTGAAGGTCATGGATGGCGGGCGCCTCCGCTGGGTGGACGAGGGCCGGCCGCTCTCGACCGACACACCGTCCTATCCGCAGGGGAACATCACGGTCGGCGAGCGGGACGACACCAGGATCCGCGCGTTCCGCGACGAGGTGCTCGAACACCAGAAGAAGAAGGGCCAGCTGGTGGACGTCCGGAGCCCCGAGGAGTACCGGGGCGAGAAGACCCACATGCCGGAGTACCCGCAGGAGGGCTGCCTCCGCGGCGGGCACATTCCCGGGGCCAAGAGCATCCCGTGGGCCAAGGCGGTGGACCCCGAGACCCACACCTTCAAGTCGGCCGAGGAGCTGCGGAAGCTGTACGAGGGTGAGAACGCGCTGAAGCGGGACCAGGAGACGATCGCGTACTGCCGCATCGGCGAGCGCTCCTCGCACACCTGGTTCGCGCTCACCTATCTGCTCGGCTTCGACAAGGTGCGGAACTACGACGGGTCCTGGACCGAGTGGGGCAACGCGGTGCGACTGCCGATCGAGCGCTAGAGCTCTTCGCGCCGCGTGTCCACCATCGTCCCCGGGAAGTTGGTGACGATCCCCGCGACGCCGCGCCGCCACAGCCGGCGGGCGGTGTCGGGGGAGTCCACGGTCCATACGTGCACCGCGCAGCCGTTCGCCCGGGCGGCGGACACGAAGCGGCCCGTGGGCACCGGCAGGCCGCGGTAGCGCAGCGGTACCGAGAGGAAGCGGTACCTCGGCTCGGGCGGGCGCCTCCGCAGCATGACGGCCCGGTAGAGAGCCGAGATCTCCGGTGCCGAGGCGCCGCGCGCGAACGGGGGGTCCTCGAAGGCGCGGAGCGCCTCCTGGTGCTCCGACGCCACCACGCAGCGGTCGGCGGCGTCCTCCTGCAGCAGCACCCGCCGCACCGCCTCCTGCGCCGCCGGCTCCTTGATCTCCACCAGCACGGTCAGCTTCGGGAAGGCCCAGAGCACCTCGCCGAGGGTCGGGATTCTCGCCGTGCCGCCCCGGAGAGGGTGGGTGCGCCCGGCGTCCGGCGTGAAGCCCCACCCCGCGTCCGCCAGGCGCAGCTCGGCCAGTGTCCGCGCGCTCACCGGGCCGCTCTGATTGGTGGTGCGGTCGAGGGTGGCGTCGTGGATCACCACGGGCGCTCCGTCCGCGGTGAGCCGCACGTCGAGCTCGATCGCGTCGGCGCCGCGGCGGACGGCGGTCTCGAACGCCGGCAGCGTGTTCTCCGGCGCCTCCGCCGAGGCACCGCGATGGGCGATGACGAGCCGTGCGTCGGGGTCGAGCAGCGGGTTCACGGTGCGAGCGCCCGGCTCATGGCATCGGGTGGCGGTCGAAGAAGTCGAGCATCGTCGCCGTCGCGTCGACGTCGCGGGAGACCCGGCCCACCGAGCGGCCCACGGGAGGGCCGCCGGGCCAGGTGTGGCCTCCGCCTTCGATCGTGTAGAGCACCACGGCGGATCCGTCGCGGCAGCCGGTGTACGACGCGCGCCGCACCCGGGTGCCGTCGGTGACCGTGTCCGGCTCGGCGGCGCTGAGGGGTGCCGACGCGCAGCCGTTCACCTTCGCGAACAACGCCGCGGTCCTCGTCGCGGGGACCACGCGGCCCCTGCCGAAGGTGAGATCACCGCCATCGTACGGCATCATGCGGTCTGCGGTCCCCTGAAACATGAGGAGGGAGACCGGCGCGGTGTCGGCACAACGCTCCTCGAGGGCCGTCGGGAGCGCGCCCGCGACGGGTGCGATGGCGGCGAGCGTGCCGGGGAGATCGCAGGCCAGCCGGAACGCCATCCCTGCCCCGTTCGAGATGCCGGTGGCGAAGATGCGCCGGGGATCGACGGGCAGCTCCCGTCGCAGCGAGTCGAGCAGCACCCGGATGAAGCCGACATCGTCCTGTCCTGCAGCGCGGCCGCGACCGTCGTTCCATCGGCCGTCCACCCCATCCGGGTAGACCACGGCATAGCCGCGAGCCGTGGCCGCCTCACTCAGCCGGGTGTGCCGCGCGATCCCGGCCGCGTCGCCGCCGCCCCCGTGGAAGACGAGCAGCAGCGGGAGCGGCTCCCCTGCGCGATGCGCGGGCGGAAGGTGCAGCAGGTAGGAGCGCCGGGCTCCAGCCGCCTCGATGGTACGCGGGCCGCGGTCCGCGCTGCCGTGGGCGCCAAGGGATTGCGCGTGGACCGAGGCTTCGACGGCGAGGGAGAGACCGCACAGCATGGCGAGGCATCGGAGGGGCATCGGAAGCACCGGTATCGGGCATCGCATGTCGTGGACGCACCGGCAGAGTATCGCACTCTAAGCGCGCCCCCCTCTGCGCCACAACCGCGAGGCGCTACAATACCACCGACTCGCCACCGCCGCGCTCACCTCAGCCGGGGACCTCGAATGACGCCGCCCGTCTCCATCGCCGACCTGCGCCGGGAATACGCTCGCGCCCGGCTGGACGAGAAGGACGTGAGCCCCGATCCCGTCGCCGGGTTCGCCCGGTGGTTCGCGGAAGCGCAGGCTGCGGCGGTGGACGAGCCGAACGCGATGGTCCTCGCTACGGCCACGCCAGATGGGCGCCCGTCGGCGCGGGTCGTGCTGCTCAAGGGGTTCGACGAGCGTGGCTTCGTCTTCTTCACCGACTATCGAAGCCGGAAGGGCGCGGAGCTGGAGGCCAATCCCCGGGCCGCGCTGGCGCTGTACTGGGGTGAGGTGGAGCGCCAGGTGCGGATCGAGGGAACGGTGACGCGGACTTCGGAGCAGGAATCGGAGCTGTACTACCGCACCCGGCCGCTCGGGAGCAGGCTGGGCGCCTGGGTCTCCCACCAGAGCCTCCCGATCGCGTCACGCAACGTGCTCGAAGCGGGGCTTCGGGAGGTCGAGCGGCGCTTCGCCGGCGGCGACGTCCCCCTGCCGCCGCACTGGGGAGGTTACCGGCTCTGGCCCGAGCTCTTCGAGTTCTGGCAGGGAAGGGAGAGCCGGCTGCACGACCGCATTCGCTATCGCCGGGACGGCGAGCACTGGAGCATCGAGCGGCTGTCCCCGTGAAGTTCAAGGGACAGCGGCTACCCCCAGCTCACCCGGTACCGGCACACCGCACCACCCCTCGCGCGGCACTCCTCCTCCACGATTCGTGCCCCGGGCACCCGGCACATCTCTAGTGCCTTCCGGTACCAGCCGACCACGGTGAGGCAGTCGGGCGCGCTGAAGGTCTCCGCGTCGTAGGTGGTGAGCACGCCTTCCGTTGGCCCGGTCTGCCGGTACTCGCGGCGGCCGGTCTCGTAGTAGAGACTGTAGATGGAAGGTGACTTGGAGAGGAACGCGTGGGCGTCGCCCTGGGTGAGATAGCTGGCATGCACGGTGGAGAGGTTCGCCTCGGCGGAGGCTTCGCCGAGCCGCTCGAAGAACTCGGGGCGGCCGCCGCCCAGCACCTTCACGATGGCGTCGTCCAGGGCCTTGCCCAGCTCGAAGGGGTACCAGTTCGAGGTGAACAGCATCCGGAGCGTCCGCTGCGACTCGGGTGGCAGCCGGGCGAGCACCTGCTCGACCGCCGGTTTCCCCGACTGGCGCTCGACGAATGCGAGCCTCGACTTCAGCACTGCTCCCTTGATCTGCTGCATCGTTGCGACCTCCGGAGGAAGTCTGCGAGCAATATACCTTTCGGCGACCAGAAACTCCCGAGGCGACGTGGACCAGGCCGCGCTCTTCACCGATCTGTACGAGCTCACCATGGCGGCCGCGTTCTTCCGCGAGGGCATGCGCGAGTCGGCCACGTTCAGCCTGTTCGCCCGGCGGTTACCGCCTACGCGGGCCTTCGCGATCGCCGCGGGGCTGGCCGATGCGCTGGACTTCGCGCGCGACTTCCGGTTCACCCCCGAGGCACTCGACTACCTTCGCTCGCTCGGCCGGTTCGAGCCCGGCTTCCTGGAGTACCTCGCGGATCTGCGGTTCACCGGTGACGTCCGCGCGGTACCGGAGGGAACCGTGGTGTTCCCGGACGAGCCGCTGCTGGAGGTGACCGCGCCGGTGATCGAGGCCCAGCTCCTGGAGTCGGCGCTGCTCAACATCTGCCACCTCCAGAGCGTGCTCGCCAGCAAGGCCGCCCGGGTCGTGCTCGCCGCGCGGGGGCGCGAACTGGCGGAGTTCGGCCTCCGGCGCAGCCACGGGACCGATGCGGCGCTCCAGGCGGCCCGCTGCGCCTGGATCGCGGGCTTCGCGTCCACCAGCGACGTTCTCGCCGGGTATCGCTATGGCATCCCGCTCTCCGGCACGATGGCGCATTCGTTCGTCACCGCGTTCACCGACGAGCTGGAGGCCTTCCGGGC
>DATABZ010000137.1:0-6303 GCA_036259315.1 Gemmatimonadales bacterium
GCGGCTCGGGATGGTTACGGAGTGTGGAAAGGTAGCCAGGACCACCGGTTGGGCGCCATCACAAAATGCCCCACCAGTCCCGATTCACGTCGACGCTCACCCCCACGTCGCCGCTCCGGAGCCCTACCCCGACCTCGAATCTGAGAAGCCCCATGAGCCACTCGGCCGCGATCCCCGCGACCGGCCGGACGCCGTCCGTCCCCTCCCAAGGCAGTCCACCGGGCACCCGCTCGGACCAGCCGGCTGCCAGGAACGGCGCCAGCGTGAGGTGCCGGCCCGTCCCGGCGAACGACCCCATGCGGAGGCTCGGGACCGGCACCTCCAGCCGCCACTCCGCATGCGCCAGCGCCAGGGCCCTTCCTCCGTACGCCCGGAACGGCTCACCGAGCAAGGTGCCGCGGCCTCCGAGCACGAAGCTGCGGTACGCCGGGAGGCGTTCCGTGCCGGCGCCGACATACACGCGCGAGAGCAACCGGCCCGGGCCCGCCTCGGTCGACCAGCGACCCTCGGCCGTGGCGCGCAGGTACTCCCCGGCGCCCTCCCCTGCCTCCAGCGCGAGCCGCCCCTGGAGATCCTGCCGCCCCGCGATCCCGCCGCTCGCGCGCTCCAGCGCCGCCCGCGCGATGCGGAAGGTGCCGGCGCCCAGGGGCGGGTTGGGACGGTAGCGGCCATTGGCCGGCGACGACGCCACCTCCACCGACCGGCTCTCCTCCAGCGCCAGCTGGACCTCGATCGAGGTCCGCGCGTCCAGCCGGTGGCGCACGGCCGCGCTCGCGACGTTCAGCAGCACGTAGTCGCCGTAGTCGTCGCCGGCCTCCTGCGAGAGCAGCGAGTTGAGCGCGGGCGAGATCACCGCCAGGTCGGAGAAGTCCCGGACCCCCCGCTCGGCACCCAGCGACAGCTGGGTCGTGCCGAACTCCGCCAGCAGCGTCAGACCGCCGGTGAGGCGGTCGTCCGAGGTTCCGTAGCCGATCCGCGGCCGCAGCCGCACACGGCTTCCCCCAACCCCGAGCACGCCGCCGAGGCCTAGGGCGAGACCCTGGACCCGGTTCACCCGGACGAGATCGCTGAGAGACCCCATCGCGAGCCGAGTCGACGGCAGTCCGCCGAGCGCCCGGGATCCCGCGATACGCTCGACCTCCACCCGGAGCGCTTCCATGTCCTGCTCGGTGACCGGCTCGGCGACACCGGCGATCGCCTCGGTCAGCGGCACCTCCCAGGTGGAGTCGTCGGGCCCGGGCCTCCGCAGCCCACCGATGGGCGGACCGGCGAGCACCTCCGGCGGGATGGGCACGTTCAGATCGTACTCGGAGATCTCCCAGCGGCCGCGGATGATCCCCCGCGCCGGGAAATCGAAGTAGCTGACCCGCCGGCGAATCTCGATCTCCTGACGGTAGGGGAGCCACCAGCGGCCCTCGAACCGCGCGTTCTCCAGCGCGATCGTGATGTCCTCGAGCTGGCGATCGAGATAGGCCGCCGGGGTGAAGCTGAACCGGAAGCGCACCAGCTCGGCCGTCGCGTTGTCGATGTAGAGCGTGCCCACCACCAGCGGACGGGCGAACGAGCGGGGCCGGACCTGCACCTCGCGCACGGTGACCTCACCGCCCCCGGTGCGGATCGCCAGCGAATCGCCGAGCGCGTAGTGGTAGACGGCGGGACCGGCACGGGACAGCGGATGGAGGGCATCCCGCACTTCATCGCCCTCGCCGATGCGGATCACGTCCCCGAAGTTGTTGGTGACGATGCCCAGGTGATCGCGGTGGTAGTCGATGTCCGTGGGCAGGAAGGTGCCGTCACGCCAGCCGAGCACGACCTGCTTGCTGCGGTCGGGGGCCTGCCAATACACTTCCACGTCCAGCTCGTCCGCCTTGACCAGTCTGGGCGGCTCGGCCAGTCCTTCGCCGACCTGCGCCAGGAAGAAGACGAACCCGTGGGCGCGGGCTCGGTAGCTCAGGAGCATGGAGTCGGCCTCGACGGCGGCACGCTGCTCCACTGCGCGGCGCACCAGCGCGAGCGCCTCGGGCGCATCCCAGTTCTGTGCCGCCAGGGGCGGCGCGCACGACAGCAGCGCGCCGATTGCGCGGAGGCACCGCATACCGCTCACCGTGAACCTCTCACTGCCAGGGAGTCGATGGCCGGAATATTCCGGGGGCTCTGGGGACGAGCAAGCTGGCTCTGTCTCGCGGCGGCCGCCTGCGGCGGCGCACGCACGCCGGCCGGGAGCGGGCCGGCGGGCCCTGTCGGCGCACGGGTCGTTCCCCTGTCCGAGGCCATCGTCCTGGAGACCGCCGGACCTCCGCCCTCCGACACCACGGTCATCTTCACCGCCGGTGAGCCACGGGTGATCGTGCTGCGGCACGGCCCGCCCGAGTACATCGTCTTCGCCGAGCTCAGCTTTCCCGCGCCGGCCTTCGCCGAGCGGGGGAGCGAGGTGCGGGTGGAGGTGCGGCCCCGCCCCGGGGTCTACGGGCTCGAGGTGATCACCAGCCTTCCCATCAGAGACAGCGCCAGCCTCTCGTTCAAGTACCCCCGGTACTTCGCGGCGCCGAGCCGGGCACGCGCGGTCTACGGATCGGACGCGGCGTACGAGCGCGCCCTCGCGGTGGGGCGCATGGTGCCGGAAGGCCTTCTCGCGCTGCTCGCCTCGACGCGGCCGTACCACGACGTGCTTCGCGCCCCTCTCCCGGCGGCAGGCACCTACCTCGTGGCGGCGCCGCAGTGAGCTCGGGCTTCGAGCGCTTCGCCGACCAGGCACGGCTCGGCGGGGGCATCGTGCCGGTGACCCGTGAGGTCGTCCTCGACGGCGACACCCCGGTGACCGCCTTCGTCAAGCTGCACCGGGGGCCCTGGGGATTCCTGCTCGAGTCCCTCGAGGGCGGGGAGCGCTGGGCCCGCTACACCTTCCTGGCCACCGAGCCGCGGGAGGTGTTCCGTTACCGGGGCCGGGAGTGCGCGCGCTGGGTGCCGGGCGAGGACTGGCGGGTGATCGAAACCGATCTCGCACCGCTGGAGCATCTCGGACGGACCATGCGTCGCCACCCGCCCGTGGTGGTGCCCGGGCTCCCGCGGTTCACCGGAGGCGCGGTGGGCTTCTGGGGGTACGACGTCGTCCGCACCATCGAGTCGCTGCCCGACGCACCCCCCGACGACCGCGACCTGCCCGACGCGCTGGTGATGGTGGCCGACACCCTGCTGGTGCTCGACAACCTGTTCAACCGCGCGACAGTGATCGCGAGCGTCGAGGTGCCCTCGACGGCGGGGCCGGCGGACCTCCGCCGGCTCTACCAGGAAGCCGACGCGCGGATCGAGCGCTGGCTCGAGCGGCTCGCAGCGCCCGGGACGATGCGGCCGCTCACCATCGAGGCCCCGCCGGCGCTCCCGCGCGCGGCCTCGCCCTACCCCGACGCGCGATTTCAGGAGGACGTCCGCCGCATCAAGGAGTACATCGCCGCAGGCGACACCTTCCAGACGGTCTTGAGCCGGCGGATCGACGTCGCCGCGCCGGATCCGTTCCTCAGCTACCGCTATCTCCGCGCCCTCAACCCGGCGCCGTACCTCTACTACCTGCACTGCGACGAGATCCACGTCATCGGCAGCTCGCCCGAGATCCTGGTGCGAGTGGAGGATGGCGAAGTCACCGTCCGGCCGATCGCGGGCACGCGCCCGAGGGGCACCGACCCGGCACACGACGCCGCCCTGGGGGAGGAGCTGAGCGGTGACCCGAAGGAGCGCGCCGAGCACCTGATGCTGGTGGATCTGGGCCGGAACGACGTCGGTCGCGTGGCCGAGTTCGGCTCGGTGCGCCTCACCGCGTTCATGGCGATCGAGCGCTATTCCCACGTCATGCATCTCGTCAGCGAAGTGCGCGGCCGGCTCCGCCCTGAGCTCGACGCCGTCGCCGCGCTGGCGGCCTGCTTCCCGGCGGGGACCGTCTCCGGCGCCCCCAAGGTACGGGCGATGGAGATCATCGACGAGCTGGAGCCGGTCCGGCGCGGCCCGTACGCCGGCGCCGTAGGCTATGTCGGCTGGGGGGCGCGGACGATGGACACCGCGATCACCATCCGCACCTGCGTCATCCGGGGGCGGCAGGCCTGGGTGCAGGCGGGCGCCGGCATCGTGGCGGACTCCGATCCTGCCGGCGAGTGGCGGGAGACGGAGGCGAAGGCCCGGGCCGTCCTCCTCGCGCTGGCGCTGGCCGCTCGGGAGGCGGGCGGGTAAACCCCCGCGCCCTGCGCCATCCAGCCTCCGCCCAGCCGCCGCAGCCCACCCTCTCCCACACCCACCCGCGCTATCTTCTCACCATGCCTCAGTTCCGCCTCGTCAGCACCTCCGGCGACCAGAGTTTCGAGCTCCCGCCCGGGCGGAGCGTGGTCGTGGGGCGGGGCCTGGCGACGGACATCCCCATCTACGACCCGACGATCTCCCGCCGGCACGCCGAGCTCATCGCCCGGGGCGACGCCGTCGAGGTGCGGGACCTCGGCAGCTCCAACGGGACCTGCATCAACGGCAGCCGGGTCGCGGCCGGCCGGCTGACGGCCAACGACTCCATCACCTTCGGGAAGGTGACCTACCGGGTGCGGGAGGTGAGGCCGTCGGGGCCGGAGGCGCCGGCGCCGGAGCCCACCGCGGCGGGTGACACCATCGTCCGCAAGCTGATGGTGAGCGGAAAGGAGTCGACCGGGATCACCAGTCGTGATGCGCCGCTCGTCCAGGGCCAGCTCCGCGTCACGGCCGACACCGCCGAGGAGCGACAGGCCAAGAAGCTCTCCATGCTCCTCGAAGTCGCCCAGAAGCTCACGGGCGAGCTCGAGCTCGACCGGCTGCTGCGGGCGGTGGTGGACATGACCTTCCAGGTCATGGAAGTGGACCGGGTCACCATCCTGCTCCGCAACGAGACCACCGGCGATCTGGTGCCCACGATCTCCAAGAGCCGGCTCGGCGACACCCAGGTGCAGTCGGTGCCTCGCTCGATCGTGGACAAGGTGGTGGAGGAGCGCGTCGCGGTCGTCTCCCACAACGCGCCGGCCGACGCGAGGTTCAAGAGCCGCTCCATCGTCACCCAGAGCGTGCGGAGCGCCATGTGCTCGCCGCTGCTCGACTCGCGCGACCAGATCCTCGGCCTGCTCTACGTGGACAACCTGAGCACGCCGGGGAGCTTCAGCGACGAGGACCTCCAGTTCCTGGTCGCCTTCAGCGGCCTCGCCGCACTCGGCATCAAGAACAGCCGCTTCGCCGAGCAGATCCGCCGTGAGGCGCTGGTGCGCTCCAACTTCGAGCGCTACTTCGCGCCCAACATCGCGGCCGACATCGCGCGCCAGGACGGGGCCATCCGGCTGGGCGGCGAGCGCCGGCCGATCACCGTGCTGTTCAGTGACATCCGCGGCTTCACCGCGATGGCGGAGACCATGGGCCCGGACGCCGTGGCCCAGCTCCTGAGCGAGTACTTCAGCGAGATGGTCGAGGTCATCTTCGAGCACGGCGGCACGCTCGACAAGTTCATCGGCGACGCCGTCATGGCGCTCTGGGGCGCGCCGATCTCCCACAGTGACGACCCCGACCGCGCGCTCCAGGCGGCCATCGCCATGCAGAGGACGATCGAGGACCTGAACCGCCGCTGGATCGCCGCGGGGCGGCCCGAGATCGGCGTGGGGATCGGGATCAGCCACGGCGAGGTGTTCGCGGGCAACATCGGGAGCCACCGTCGGCTGGAGTACACGGTGCTCGGCGACGCGGTCAACGTGGCCGCCCGGCTCTGCGCGGAGGCGGGGCCCGGCGAGATCCTGGTGAGCGAGCCGCTGCTCCGGGTGGTCAAGGAGCCCGTGGAGTACGACTACGTGCCGGAGCTGGGGCTCAAGGGGAAGTCGCAGGTGGTGCAGGTGTATCGGATCCGGCAGCGGGAATCGCAGAGCGCGTGATGGCCGAGCGGGCGTGATTGCCGCGGCGCCGTGAAGGGCCCTTGAGGCCGCTGCGCCCAGGGGCAGCAGCCCGGGGCGAAGAACCGAGGATCGTGCTACGTCGCGCGATTCTCCGCGGTGCGCTGGGCCGGAGCGCGCTCATGCACTGCGGAGCATGGCAGGCCAAAGATCCCGCCACGAGCACCCCCTCAGACCCGACATCAACGCGTCGACCGGAAGCGCCCACTAGCCCGTCGTCGCGACCGTCCGCCCGAACTCGTACTTCTCCCCCGCCTCCTCCAGGAGCCGCAGCACCAGCCGCACCGGCAGCCCCATCACGCTGAAGAAGTCTCCCTCGATCCGCTCGACCAGCGCCGCCCCATAGCCCTGGATACCGTACGCCCCGGCC
>DATABZ010000138.1:0-3476 GCA_036259315.1 Gemmatimonadales bacterium
TGATAACGAGCGGGTCAAGCCCCGCGTGGGCCGCTCGACGCCGGCTACCTCCAGGCAGCCGGAGCCGCCCCCATGACGAACCCGCCCCCGGCCAGGAGCGCGACGACCAGAACGAGCACCCCCCACCGCTCGCGCGGGGTCACCGCGAACGCCGAGCCCCGGGCGAAGAGGACCGCAAGGGCGCGGTCGCGGCGGCGCCGGCGAGGAACACAGCCGCCTGGACGCGGAACACCGTGACGTACGGGTCGCCGGGATCCACGCTGCCGGCGAGCCGGCCGGCGTCCCAGGTGACGCGGGCCATCCACAGGCACGCCGCGCAGAGCAGCGCCTGCATGACCCCGTAGAAGACGCGCCCGGCGGGCTGGAGGCGGTTTCGGACCACTCGCATGGGGCTCTCCCTCCTTGACGGGCGTGATCGGGTGGAGGCTACGGCCGGTCGCGCTCGTAGACCTCGCCCTCGATGTCGGTGAGCTTCTCCTGGACGTAGCGGGCAGCGTCGCGGACGCCCTGGTTGTAGACGGGCGGGCCGAGCTCGCGGACGAAGAAGTCGAGCAGGCCCTCCGCGCGGAAGTCGCTGATGGGCTCGTCGAACTCGTCGGCGAAGTGCTGCTTGACGGAGCGGAGGAGCCGCGCGCGGCGGTCGTCGGAGAGCCGGATGCGCATGGGCGAGTCCGGGTGGTCGTGGGCCATGGGCTGGCTCCGAGGGGTGTGCGTGCCGGGCGAGGCGGGTCCGGTCGGCCGGAAGATAGCGCGGCGTCCGGCCGGCTGCACCTCGTCCGCGGCCTCGCTTTCGGGGATGATCCTGAAGTCCATGACCTGAGCCATGGAAGCGGCTGGGCCCCGGGCGCGTGGTCACGCCAGGAAGGGACGCGTCGACCCGACAGCCGCTAGGAGCCGCCGGCGGGCGGGGACGGCGCCGCCGCCGGCGGTTCACGGTACAGCTTCAGGAACCGGAACATCTTCGGCCACTCTTTCCGGGGCTTGAAGACGATGGCAACCTCCCGGTTGCCCAGGGCGGATTCCGTGAGGACCACGTGGTCGGGGACGGCCTTGGCGTTTTCGAACTCCCTCGCGTCGACGATGCAGACCGCCTTGAAGAAAGGCCCCGACAGCCACTCTTCGACTTCGGGCGTGTCCCGGAACTCGAGGTATCCCGCGAGGGAGGCGTGGGCCACCGCGACCATCGCGAACCCGAGGGGCACGTCGTCGCGGACGAGGATGTACATCTTCATCGGGATCGCTCTCCAGTCTGCTTCCGCAGCCCCTTGTCGCGGCTGCGCGGATGCAGCTACGCGGGATGCGCTCGTGCCGGGGTGGGCGCTCGTGAGCGCAAGAGAAGATCGGCGCCGGCGGCGATGCCCACGCCCGCCGTGTAGCAGAGCAGGTCGCTCCAGAGGAAGCCCTGCCCGAGAACGAGAGCCCCTGCTCGGGTGGCACGGAGCGCATCGAGCCAGGGCGCGCGATGGAGCTGGCTCAGCTCGACGCCGAACGAGAACGCGAGCGCACCGACGGCGAGGACGCGAGGCTGCGCATGCGCCCAGACCGTGGCAGCCAGCAGGAAGACCATGGCCGCCCAGAGTGCGTCGCCCGCATAGGCGCCGATGAACGCCGGTAGCCCGGCGCGATACCGACGCGACGCGAGCCCGAGGGCGACGACCAGCAGGGTGAGACCGAAGTACAGCGCGCGAGAACGGGACATCGGGCCGGTTCTGCTAGAAGGGGGCCGAGCCCTCCAGGGCCGAGATCCCGGCCTCAACGGCTTGCCTCAGCTCCGATCGTGCGGGCCTGGCCGCTGGTCCGGCTCGTCGGGGTCGAGGGGCTGTCCCGAGGGCGGAGGAAAGACGAACTTCGGGCCCGGCAGGACCCAGTGGTTCCAGGCGTCGTAACCGAATGCGCCGGAGAGCCCGACATCCCCGAGTACGGCCCTGCGCGACATCCGCTCGGCGTGGTCGGGATCGGGCGGCGGACTCATGGCGGCCTCGGGCACCCGACCGAGCCGCTCCACCCGAGCGCGCTTCAGGTGCACCTCGCCCATCGTGCCGTAGTGGTGTGGCGCGCGCGGGCAGTGGACCGCGAGATCCGGGGACGGCCGCTCCGCGCGGCGCCACTTCAGCACCTGCACCGCGTAGAACGCGAGCACGTGGAAGTGGTGGCCTGCGTCCGTCACGATCCCAAAGCCCCAGCCGTCCTGAGTGAAGCCGCCCAGCTTCCAGAGCTGGTCCTCGGAAACATACGGGTTGACCGAGGCGCCTCGATCGGTCGGCCAGGCAAGCGCCTCGCCGGGCTCGAGCAGGAGCGGCTGCGGCTTCTTCAGGACCCTGCGCGGCTTCGCCGGCCGCGGGTCGCGCAGCCGCTCGACGAGGCTCCCGGTCTCCCTGCGCCGCTCGGCGATCGTCCTCGGGTCGGCCCCCGACTCCTCCAGCAGGGCGACATCCTCGCCCGTCTCGACGATCGCGATGGCGCGCTCGAAGACGTCCCGTCGCGGCACGCCGCAACGCTCGAGCTGGTCCGCGAGCACCAGCCAGTAGTCGAGCGAGTCCGCCCCCTCGACGCCCTCGCCAACGGAAGCTTCGATCTCGGGCAGGAGGTCGTCATCACCGAGCGGCGCGCGCAGCACGCACCTGATCGTAGCCTTCAGGTCGAGCGCGAAGTCGCTGTGGTAGAGGCCGCCGCCCCATGCTCCCATCCGGGTGCTCCTTTCTCGTTGGCCGCGACCCGCAGGTTCCAAGGTGTCCAGGCCGGCGTGCCGTAACGAGCCGGAGATCGGCGGCGGCGAACCGGGCCTGGCGCCTCACTGGCCCGGCGTCGCCACGTAGAGGGTGTGCATGGGCCCCGAGGTGTCGTGCGCCCGGACGTGCAGCGTCCTGACGGCGAGCCGCGACCGCCGCAGCGCGCGCACGAACCCCGGGTCGTCGCCCACGGACCAGTACACGATCGACCCGCCGGCGCGCAGCGCGGCCACCGTGAGCCCGATGCCGCGGTCCGAGTAGAGGGGGGCGTTATCGGAGATGAGCATCCCGTCCGGGCCGTTGTCGGTGTCGAGCATGATGGCGTCGAAGGCGCCGGGGTTCGCCCGGAGCACGTTCACCACGTCGTCCTGCACCAGGCGGACGCGCGGGTCGCGCAGCGCCTCGGCCGACAGGTCGTACTGTGGGTCCGTGTTCCACTCGATCACCTCGGCCAGCAGCTCCGCCACCACCACCTCGGCGTCCTGGCGCAGCTGGCGGAGCGCGGCCCGGAGCGTGAACCCCAGCCCGAGCCCGCCGATCAGCACCCGTACCCCCGGGACCTCCTGGAGCGGAGCGCAGGCGACTTCGGCCAGCCGGTCCTCGGAGAGGTGCCGGCGCGTGGACATGAGCTCCACGCCGTCCGCCTGGATGAGATACGCGCCGTCGTGCCGGAACAGCGTGATCCGCGCCCCCTTCGGCGTCAGCGCCTCCCCCAGCCGCTCGAAGCGCTTCATCGCGCGAGCGGCG
>DATABZ010000139.1:0-2771 GCA_036259315.1 Gemmatimonadales bacterium
GCGAACGGGGCATGGCACCCGGTCGAGTACGACAAGGTTCTGCCCATCTTCCCGCCCGATGGCGGCTCCCACGCGTGCTGGAACAACAGCATCGGGAAGCCCCGCTTCCGCTGCATCATGCTCCCCGGCATGGCCGCCCTCGATCCGCCCGCGGGCGATGGCCCGATCCACCACGCCGAGCTAGGCGAGCCGCTCGGCGATGGGGTCGGGGTCCGTCCGCTCGTCGGATGATGCCGGCGGGTCGACCGCCGGCCTCGCTTTCGTCGCGCGCCAAACCGCGCCGCCGGACCAGAGGCCCGAACGGCGCCGGACGCCCAGCCCGAAGCGGACCGATTCGGCGGCATGTCGACCGCCTCCAGCGCGACACGCCGCTCGTCAGGTGCGCGAGCAGGGGCCGGCCCGACGAGGCGGCCGGCGGCGTCCACTCTCATCCGGGCGAACGTCGCCGGTGGTCCCACCGCTCACCCCGCTTTGGCGCGCTCGTCCGATGCGATGCGGAGGAGGTAGACCTCGACCGGTTGCAGGTGACCTTTCAGGGTGAGCTGCCGCCGCTCGGCGTCCGGCAGATCGAGCCCGGAGGCGTCATGGGCGGCTTCGCTGACGATGATTTCTCCCGTGCCGGCCGCCGTGACGAGGCGTGCGGCGACGTTCATCGTATCACCGAGGGCGGTGAGGTCGGTGACGCCGTCCTCGGAGCCGATGCTGCCGATGAAGGCGCGGCCCGCGTGCACCCCAACCCCGACCGGCAGCCAGGGGCCGCCCGGGTCGCCGTGGCCGGTGGCGCGCAGCAGCGCCCGCGACGCCTCGATCGCGCGTCGCGCGTAGTCGGGGCCCGACAGCCCCGGCAGGTACATGCCGATGACCTCATCGCCGACCAGCTTGTCGATGATCGCGTCGCTGGCCGTGAGGATGCGCGTCGCCGCGGTGTAGAACCGGCGCATCACCCGACTGAACTCCGCGGGCGCCATGCCCTCCGCCAGGGCGGTCGAACCGCGCACATCGGCGAACACCAGGGCCACCTCCATCTCGGCGCCGCCCGGATGCTCGCGCACGAACTTCTCGCAGACGGTGCACCAATGGGGGTTCTTGTGCCACGGTCGTCGACCGAGCAGGCGCATCAAAGGCGCGCCGGCGCCGGTGAAGGGGGCGAGGCACATCTTGCAGCGCGGGCCGCTCGGGGAGGGCAGGAGCTTGAAGAGGTGACGCCCCCGGCGCAGGGCGGGATGTTGCCCCGTCAACACCGTGCGCCACAAATCCTCGCCCTGGGATTCCGGGGTGGGTGAATGATGAACCATGAAAACCTCCCGAGCCGGCGCTCCCTCTAGCTGTCGGCGACGTCGTCCCGCATCGGCTCGAAAAGATTAAGCACCTCGCCCTTTCTCCCGCTCCGGCAGCCGCCCGTGGCCCGGGCTCAGAGCGTGGTGGCAGCGGCCAATCAACGGCGAGAGGTGAGCCCCACATGCGGCGACGTTAATGGCTGCCCGTAACCGCCCTACCGCCGCGCGAAAGGGAAACCTTTTGCCCGGTCGTGGCCTACCGCGGCGCCCGATGGCCTTTCGGGGCGATTATTGCTCGTTCTGCTCAAGGAACTGCTCCTGCGGCGGGCTGATCTGAAAGACGACGAGCTCGACGGGCTGTTCACCCTCGTTGATCACCCGCATCGGTGCGTTCAGCGGTTCGGCGACCGCCTCACCGGCCGTGATCGTTCGCGGCTCCTTGCCCTCGACCTCCATCGTCAGGGTGCCGTCGAGGACGTAGACGTAGACCGGCGTGGGATGGGTATGCCACCCCGCGATCGTCCGCGGCTCGATCGTGGCCCTCACGACCCGCACCTCCTGCGCGCCGGTCGGGATCTCGGCTCCGTGGGCCAGCACCTGCTCCAGCTCCGAGGCGGGCTTGTCAATCTCCTGAAGGTTCTCCTGGGCGAAGGCGGTGCTTGCCAGCAGAACCGTGGCGGCGGTGATGGTGGTGCTGAGTCTCATGGTTCCCTCCGTTCAGCGGTTGATTCGCTGCTGATCAGAACCGAACAGCCCTGCCTTAAACGCTGATTACCCGGAACACCTGCCAGTGAACCCGTTCGAAAATCAGGCCCCCGGCGGAATGGAGGCCGGCCCCCAATCGATCTCCTCCGGTGAGAAGATCGTGTGCTCTTCCATCGTTTCGGCCAAAGTTGTGAAAGCGATGCCGGCGACGGCAACGGCGCCGATCAACAGTGTTTGCAATGCAAGATTCATGGCGCGCCTCCCATGTAATTCAGGATAGCTCAGGCTGTTCACCTCTGCTGGACGTTGACGCCAGCTCAGGGATTCGATTTGGACCCACCCCGACGGCATTCAACCCCCCTGGTTTAGCGATTCATTTCCTGGAAGGACCGCGCCCGCCCGGCGGCCGCACGCCATGCTTGAATCTATTCCTCACATGCGGCATAGTGTGGCCCCGGGTCGGGAGCGGTTGCCGTCCCGAACCCGCCGCACGGGCGGTGCCATCATGTGAGATCCGATGGCCGCTACCAGCCGACCGGGGCGCACGGGCGCGGGAGCGAAGCCGGGCGGATAGGCTCGTTGTTCCGCAAGCGCCCGAGCGCGGGCAGCGGATGGGTAAGCTCGTCGCCTGGACAAGGAGGAGGAGGGCGAGGCCGCGCGTTCGGGGTCGGTGCCGCCACGATTCCCGGCACGCGCAACCAAACGAACCCGAGACCCGCGGAAATGGCCGTACCGAAGGTCCGTCAGGCGCGCCGCAAGCCTGGGGGACAGGCCCTCAGCGCCGCGCCT
>DATABZ010000140.1:0-9241 GCA_036259315.1 Gemmatimonadales bacterium
TCGGCGTAGTACTGGAGCAGCGCGCGCTTGGTGATGCCCGCGCGGGGCCAGAAGATCTTGTCGAGATTGGTCAGGTGGACCGTGCGCCGTCCGGCACGGAGCTCGATGTCACTTCGGTCCGTCGGGATCCGGGTCGCGCGCGTGTCGCCCTTGGTCGCCGTCATTCGCCGCTCCTCTCGATCTCGGCCGCAGGCGCCTGAGTGCGCCCGCCACCGGCTCGTAGCTCAACTCCCGACCTTCGCGAGCCGAGCGCAGGAGCAGGGCTCCGCGACTCATGTCGCCGCGTCCCACGAAGTCGGTTGGAAAGAGGAGCCGCTCGCCCACGACGTCGAGCAGCACGTCCACGTACTTTCCCGTCGCCACGCTTCCGAGCAGGATCAGCTCGAGCGTGGGGTGCTCCGCCAGCCGGGCCACGTCCCGTACCAGCGGATCCCGATACTGCGGATCGTCCGACTGGATGTCGACCGACCCGAAGGCCCGCAACTCCGCCGGCCTCACGCGCGTCTCCGCCGCCGCGAGGCCGCGGTTGGCGGTGATCACCTGCACGCCCTCGACTCCTGCCGGCGGCCGCGCGAAGCGGCTCGCATACGTCAGCTTCCCGCGAAAGTAGAGCCCGCTCAGGAAGCTGAACGCCTCGCCCAAGGGGACACCGTCGGGCTCGCGGAGCCGCACGGCCAGCGGAAAGCTCGCCTCCTCGCGCAGGAGCAGCGCCGCGCGCTTTCCACCCGAGTGTGCCGGCGAGAGCAGGAACACCCTGGGCGGGTCGGCTCGGCGGGGCATGTGCTACGCTGAGGCACGGGAGCCTCCCGGGGCAGTGGCATGGGTCACGTTGCGGCGACACCGCTGGCGTGCGTCCCCGGGGCAGGTTACCCTGGCTCAGGAGGAACGTGCCTGGGCCGTCAGGGGAGGATCGAGCGTGCATGGCCGATTGAGACGCGCGGCTCGGCTGCTGGCGTTGCTCTGTGTCCCGGCATGCGAGCCCGCACCGGCGGGTGGGCCCATCACCGTGACCGTCTCGGGCAGCGTGCTCGGTGCCGAGGGTCTCGTGCTCCGCCGGCAGCTCGAGCGGTTCGACCGGGAGAATGCCGCCATCCAGGTGGAGATGCGGCCCACCCCCGATGCCGCGGATCTTCGCCATCAGCTCTACGTCCAGTGGCTCAACGCGAGGGCGACCGACCCCGATATTCTCCAGGTGGACGCGATCTGGACCCCCGAGTTCGCCGCCGCAGGATGGATCCTCCCGCTGGATCGCTACGCCACCGACACCGCCGAGTTCTTCCCCGTGACCATCGAGGCCAACCGATGGCAGGGCGACCTCTTCGCCATGCCGTGGTTCGTGGACGTGGGTATGCTCTACTGGCGAACCGACCTCTTCGCCGACGCGCCCAGGACCTGGGACGACCTCGAGCGCGAGGCACGCCGCGCGACCGCGGACGGCACGCCCCGGTACGGGCTCGTCTGGCAGGGTGCCCGCTACGAGGGGCTGGTGACGGTATTTCTGGAGTACCTCGGGGGCTTCGGCGGCCGCATCCTCGACGGGGGACGGGTCACCGTCGCCGAGCAGCCGGGTGTACGCGCGCTCACGCTGATGCGCGACCAGATTCACCAGAGCGGCATCGTCCCAGGCCGGGTGCTCACCTGGCACGAGGAGGAGCCCCGCTTCGCGTTCCAGAACGGCGAGGCAGCCCTCATGCGCAACTGGCCCTACGCGGTGGCGCCGATGCAGGACAGCGGCAGCTCGCGAGTGGCCGGCCGGTTCGCCGTGGCGCCGATGCCGGCCGGCCCCGGCGGGAGTCCCACGGCCGCCTTCGGTGGCGCACAGCTCGCGATCAACGCCTTCAGCCCCGAGGCGGATGCCGCCTGGGCGGTCATCGACTACCTGACCCGGCCGGAGCAGATGCTGGAGCGGGCGCAGGTCGTGGGGCAGTTCCCCACCCGGACCGGGCTCTACGACGACCCGGCGCTCGCCGACGCGCTCGCCATCCCGCCGGCCCAGGCGCGCGAGATCATCGAGGCCGCCGTGCCGCGCCCGGTCACCCCCGTCTACACGCAGCTCTCCGAGATTCTGCAGATCCAGCTGCACCGGGCGCTGAGTCGTCAAACCGCGCCCGACGTGGCGCTCGCCCGCGCCGCCGCCGAAATGCAGGAGCTGCTCGACCGCGCTGGTCTCGGCCGAGGTGCCGTTGCCGTCCGCTGAGCCCCGCGGCGCGGAGCGGCGGGAGGCCCGGCTGGCCTACGGCATGGTGGCGCCGGCCATCGCCACGATCCTGCTCGTGGCGCTATTCCCCCTCGGCTGGACGATCTGGGAGTCGCTGCACCTGCACGATCTGCGCATGCCGTGGCTGGGGCGGCCGTTCGTGGGGCTCGGGAACTACGCCGAGGTACTCCAGGATCGTCGTTTCTGGGGCGCGATGGCGCACACGGCGTGGTTCGCCGCGGCCAGCGTGTCGCTCGAGCTGGTGGTCGGCTGCGCGCTCGCGCTCGCCATGAACCGCACCTTCCGCGGGCGCACGCTGGTGCGAATGTCCATTCTGATCCCCTGGGCCATTCCGACGGTGGTCGCCGCGCTGGTATGGCGGTTCATGTTCGAGGGGCTGGAGGGCTGGCTGTCCAGCGACACCCGGGCTTGGGTTCCCATCATCCTGGCCGACGCCTGGAAGGAGACACCCTTCGTCGCGCTCCTCCTCCTGGCCGGACTGCAGGGCATCGACCCCGCGCTCTACGAGGCGGCGCGGATCGACGGCGCCTCGGCTTGGCGTCAGTTCCGGCACGTGACCCTGCCGCTGCTGGCGCCCGCCATCATGGTCGCCCTGATCTTCCGCACGATGAACGCGTTCCGCGTGTTCGACCTGATCTACGTTCTCACCGGCGGCGGCCCGGGCACGGCCACGGAGCCGATCTCGCTCTACACCTTCAACACGCTGATGCACAACCTGCGCTTCGGGTACGGCTCGACGCTCTCCGTGCTGGTCTTCCTCGTCACGTTCGGGCTGGCGCTGGGGTACATCCGGCTGCTCGGCCGCGGCCTCACGGAGACCCGGCAGTGAGGGAGCAGGGCCGCTGGGCCACGCTGGTGATCGCGGCGCTGGTGCTCGCCGTCGCGTTCCCCTTCTATCGCGCCGTGGCCGGCTCGCTCACCCCCGAGGCTCAACTCTTCGAAGGAGCGCCGCTCTGGCCGAGTCCGCCGGTGCTGGAGCACTACCGGGCGCTGTTCACCGAGCGCGCCTTCTGGCTGCCGATCCGGAACTCCCTCGTCGTGGCCGGCGCCACGACGCTCTTCTGCGTCACCCTGGGCTCGCTCTGCGCCTACGCGATCGCCCGCCTGCGGTTCCGCGGCAAGACCCTGCTGCTCGGGCTGATTCTCGCCGTGAGCATGTTCCCTCAGATCGCGATCGTGTCCCCCCTCTTCCTGCTGCTCCGGAGCCTTCGCCTCATCGATACATACCCGGGGCTGGTGCTGCCGTATCTCACGTTCGCCATGCCGCTCACGGTCTGGCTCCTGGTCGGCTACTTCCGCCAGCTGCCGGCCGAGCTGGAGGAGGCGGCGATGGTGGACGGGGCGAGCCGGCTCACGGCCTTCCGCGAGGTGATCATCCCGCTGGCCTTGCCGGGACTCGCGGCCACGGCGATCCTCACCTTCGTGTACAGCTGGAACGAGTTCCTCTTCGCGCTCTCGTTCACCCTGGGGCCCGAGCGGCAGACGGTGCCCGTGGCGATCGCGCTGTTCCGCGGCCAGTACCAGGTGCCGTGGGGTCAGGTCCTGGCCGCCGCGATCGTCGCGACGGCACCGGTGGCGCTCCTGGTGCTGGCGTTCCAGCGCCGGATCGTGCAGGGACTCACCGCCGGCGCGGTGAAGGGCTGAGCCTTGGCCTCCATTCGGCTCGACCAGGTCTGGAAGACGTACCCCAACGGGCACGTCGCCGCCCGGGGGGTGGACCTTGCCATCGAGGACGGCGAGTTCATGGTGCTGGTGGGACCCTCGGGCTGCGGCAAGAGCACCGCGCTCCGCATGATCGCGGGACTCGAGACGCCGAGCGCCGGCCGAGTGAGGATCGGCGAGCGCGACGTGACCGAGGTGCCGCCGCAGGAGCGCGACGTCGCCATGGTCTTTCAGAGCTACGCGCTGTATCCCCACATGACCGTCCGGGACAACCTTGGCTTCGGTCTGCGGATGCGCGGCGTGCCGGCCGCCGGCATCGCCGAGCGGGTCGAGAGGGCCGCCAAGGCGCTGGGGCTCGAGGCCGTGCTGGAGAGGAAGCCGGGCCAGCTCTCGGGGGGCCAGCGGCAGCGCGTGGCCCTCGGCCGCGCGATCGTCCGGGAGCCCATGGTGTTCCTCTTCGACGAGCCGCTCTCCAACCTCGACGCCAAGCTCAGGCTGGAGACCCGAGCGGAGCTGGCCCGGCTCCACCGCCGGCTCGCCGCGACGATGGTGTACGTGACCCACGACCAGGAGGAGGCGCTGACCCTGGGGACGCGCGTCGCGGTGATGAACGAGGGCCAAGTGGAGCAGGTGGGCCCTCCGCTGGAGGTCTATCGCCGGCCGTCGACCGTCTTCGTGGCCACCTTCGTGGGGTCCCCCGCGATGAACCTGCTGCCGGCGGATCTGCTCCCCGGAGTACGAACCGACGGTCAGACACCACCGAGTGGGGCGACCCTCGGCGTGCGGCCCCACGACATGTCCGTCGTGGGTGTCGGCGCCGGCGATGCGGATGCGCTGGTGGACGTGGTCGAGCCCCGCGGCAGCGAGCTTCTCCTCTATCTCCGGCTGGGCGCATCCGGCGAGGGGCCGGAGATGAGGGTCATCACGCCACCCGATCTGGCGGTTGCACCGGATCAGGTGGTCGGACTTCGCTTCGACCGGTCCCGGCTGCATCTCTTCGATCCGGGCACAGCGAGGCGGCTGGAGTCGCCAGCCGGTTAGGTTATCCAAGGAGGCAGCATGGGTGTTCAGGTGCGAACCCGGCACGGGATCGGCCGGGACCTGGTGAAGGGCGCCATCGCCGGAGCGGTGGCGACGTACGTGATGGGCAGGGTGACCGCCTACATGTACGAGCACGAGGACCGCGAGGCGCGGCAGGCGGAGGACGAGGCGCGCGGTGGCCGCACGGCGTACGAAGCCGCCGCGGAGAAGGCCGCGGCGGCGGCGGGCACCACGCTCCAGACCCGCCAGCGTCAGGAGCTCGGCTCCGCGATTCACTGGGCGCTCGGGATCGGCGCCGGCGCGGTGTACGCGGTGCTCCGCCGGCGGGTGCAGGGACTGGGCAGCGCGGCGGGGACGGCCTTCGGCACGGCCTTCTGGGCCTCCCTCGACGAGGGGCTGGTGCCGGCGCTCGGCCTAACGCCCGGGCCTACGGCTTTCCCCTGGCAGACGCATGCCCGCGGCCTGGTCGGCCATCTTACCTTCGGCACCGTCACCGACGGCACGCTCCGACTGCTCGACCGGGTCGCGTAAACAGATGGGAGGCATCATGGCTCAGCGCCACAAACCCGATGATCAGGAGCTCAAGCGCAGGCTCACGCCGCTCCAGTACGAGGTGACCCAGCACGAGGGCACCGAGGCACCGTTCCGCAACGAGTACTGGGACCACAAGGAGCCGGGGATCTACGTGGACGTGGTCTCCGGCGAGCCGCTGTTCAGCTCGCTCGACAAGTACGACTCCGGTACCGGCTGGCCGAGCTTCACGCGTCCGCTCGAGCCCGGCAACGTGACCGAGCGGGAAGACCGCTCGCTGCTGGTGCCGCGCACCGAGGTCCGCTCCCGGGGGGCCGACTCCCACCTCGGTCACCTGTTCGACGACGGCCCGGCTCCCACCGGCCAGCGGTACTGCATGAACTCGGCGGCCCTGCGGTTCATCCCCGTCGACCGGCTCGAAGCGGAGGGGTACGGGCGTTACCTTCCGTTGTTCGCGCGAGAAGGGAAGTAGGGGGGCCACACCCTCACCCGGGAGCAGGCCCGGCGCATGCCCGCAGCCGTCCGCTCCGCCACACTGTATGTCGCCCAGGTCGTGTCGCTGGCCGCCGTCTATTACGCGGCGGCCTGGGTCGGCCTGCGCTACGTCGCCTTCAGCCACAGCGTCTCGCTGGTCTGGCCGCCGGCGGGGCTGGCTTTCGCCGCGCTGGTGCTCCTCGGGTACCGGGTATGGCCCGGCGTACTGATCGGGGCATTCCTCGCCAACGCGGCCACGCCGGACCCGCTCGCTGCCGCCGCGACCATCGCGTCGGGGAACACCGCCGCGGCGCTGCTCGCCGCGATGCTCATGCGCCGGGTCGCCGGGCCGCGGCCCCAGCTCGAGGATCTCCGGCACACTCGTACGCTCGTCTTCATCGCCGCCCCGCTCGGCGCCGCGGTGGCCGCGGCCGTGGGGGTCAGCGCGCTCCACCTCGCGGGCGCGCTCGACTCGCGGGCAGCCCTGCAGGCGCTGCCCGCCTGGTTGGCCGGCGACATGCTCGGTCTTCTGGTGGTGGCGCCGGTCTGCTTCAGCTGGGCGACGCGGCCGCGCAGCCGGTACGCACGGGGCATGCTCGAGGTGGTCGCGCTCGTCGTGGGGACGACGGCGGCCGCGGAAGTCGGGCTGCTGCAGGGGATCGCCCTCCCGTTCCTGGGGCAGGTGGAGTACACCTACCTCCTGTTCCCGTTCGTCGTCTGGGCGGCGGTCCGGTTCGGGCCGCGCGGTGCGTCGCTGGTCACGTTCGTGGTGGCGGCGATCGCCGTGTGGCACACCGCGCGGCGCGGCGGGCCGTTTCTGGTGGACTCCGCGGGGGGAACGCTCTTCGCGGTCACCTGCTATCTCCTCGTGCTCGCGGTGACCGGCTTGCTGGTCGCGTCCGCGGTGTGGTCCGAGCGCGACCGCGCCACCCACGCGCTGCAGCGGAGTGAAGAGCGGCTCCGGCTCGCCCTCGATGCGGCCCGCATGGGCATCTGGTATTGGTCGGTGGAGACCAACGCGCTGGTATGGGACCACAACCTGCGGGCGCTGTACGGCCTGGGCCCCGGCGAGGTGGTGCGCGACTACGAGCAGTTCCTGAGCCGGGTGCATCCGGAGGATCGGGAGTTCGTCTCGCGGGCGGTGGAGCGAGCGCTCCGTGAGGGCGGGGCGCTCGACTACGAGTTCCGCATCCTCCTGCCGGACGGGCGGGTGCGCTGGATCGCCGACCAGGGAAGGGTGGGTCGTGACCGTGAGGGGCGGCCCACGTACCTCACCGGCGTCTGCATGGACGTGACCGACCGGCGCACGGGCGAGGAGCGTCTTCGCCAGTCCCACCGCATGGAGTCCGTCGGCCGGCTCGCCGGCGGCGTCGCGCACGAGGCCAACAACCAGATGAGCGTGGTGCTGGGTGCGGCCTCGTTCATCCTCCGCCGCCACGACATTCCGGAAGCCGTGCGGGCCGACGTGGAGCACATCCGCAAGGCCGCCGAGCGCACCTCGGCGGTCACCGCGCAGCTCCTCGCCTTCAGCCGGCGGCAGATCCTCCGGCCGGTGGTGCTCGACCTCGGCGCGCTGGTGAGGAGCTGGGAGACCGTGCTCCGCCGCGTCATGGGCGAAGACTGCAGCGTCCTGTTGCGCCAGAGCGAGCAGGTGGGCTCGATCCGCGCCGATCCGGGTCAGCTCGAGCAGGTGCTCCTGAACCTGGCGCTCAATGCGCGGGACGCGATGCCGAGGGGCGGCACCCTCATCGTGGAGGTGTTCTCGACGACCCTCTCGGAGGACTACGTCCGGCGCCGCCCGGACGTGGTGGTCCACCCCGGCCGCTACACGGTTCTCGCCGTGAGCGATACCGGCCACGGGATGGACACCGACACCCTGACCCACGTCTTCGAGCCCTTCTTCACGACCAAGGGAGTGGGTCACGGTACCGGGCTCGGACTCTCGACCGTCTACGGCATCGTCAAGCAGTCCGACGGCTACGTCTGGGCCTACAGTGAGCCGGGGCGGGGGAGCACGTTCAAGGTGTACCTGCCCGAGGTGGGCCAGGACGCCGCGAGCTCCTCGACGGCCTCGTTCGTGCCCGTGCCGGTCGGCCGGGGCGAGGTCGTGCTGGTGGTCGAGGACGACGACGCCGTGCGGCGGATGACGAGACGGGCGCTGGAGGACGGCGGGTATGGCGTGCTGGAGGCGCCGAACGGCCATGCGGCGCTCGAGCTGTTGAGCGGCGACGGTGCGCGCGTCAGCCTGGTGCTCACGGACGTGGTGATGCCGGGCATGGGTGGAAGGGCTCTGGCCGAGCGCGTGGCGCAGGTGCGGCCGGACCTCCCGGTGCTCTACACCTCGGGGTACACCGACGGCGAGATCGTTCGCCGTGGGCTGATCGAGCCGGGGGCGGCCTTCGTGCAGAAGCCGTTCGCGCCGGAGGCGATCGCGCGGGCCGTGCGCGAGCGGCTCGAGGCGGCTAGCTTGCGGGCGACGCCCCCGCCGACCTCCGGGCCGGGGCCGCTCGACTCACGGGAACCCGCATGATCAGAAACTTCCGCCGGCGGCTGGCACGCTGGCGTACCACCCCGGCCGGCTGGATCTGGCCGCTCGCCATCGTTGCCACGATCGCCGCCGTCGCACTGACGTTCCGCTGGTGGCGGGCTCTGCCGGCGACGCCGACCACGATCACCTACTCCGCCTTTCTCCACCGGCTGGATCAGGGCGCGGTGGAGTCCATCACCGTGGTCCCCGGCTACGAGGTGCGTGGGATCTGGGCCCGCCCAGTCGCGGGCTCGGAGCCTGGCACGAGCTTCCGGGTCAACTACCCCACCTTCGAGGTCACCCCCGTCCTGGAGCGGGCGGAGCGCACCGGCACGCCGGTCACCCTTCAGCCCCGGGGCGCGCTGAACGCCGACTTCTGGCGCGAGGTGCTGCTCGTCGCACTCGCTCTGGTCGTCATCGGCTTCATCCTGCGCCGCCAGATGGGCGGCGGGCCCGAGATGGGGGCGATCGGCGCCGCCCGGCGGAGCCGCACCACCTTCGCGGACGTGGGTGGCCACGAGGGCACCGTGGCCGAGCTGCGCGAGCTGGTCGAGTTCCTGAAGGCGCCGGAGGCGTTTCAGGCCGTCGGCGCCCGGACTCCCAAGGGCGTCCTGATGTTCGGACCCCCGGGCACGGGCAAGACCCTGATGGCCCGGGCCGTCGCCGGCGAGGCGGGCGTGCCGTTCTTCGTCATCAGCGGCGGCGAGGTCACCGGCTTTCTGATCGGGCTCGGTGTCGTCCGGATCAAGAAGCTTTTCCGGCAGGCGCGGAAGCGGGGCGGCGTCATC
>DATABZ010000141.1:0-10512 GCA_036259315.1 Gemmatimonadales bacterium
GCGTCGCGCCGACCGCCGCATTGCCGAAGGCGTCCGCCAGCTCCTCGACCAGCTTGAAGTTCTCCGCCGCCCGGAGCCCCCGGCCGCCGCTCACGATGATCGGCGCCTCGCCGAGGTCGAGCTTGGCCCCGGTCTGCTGGACCGTCTCCGTCACCTTGACCCGCGCGGCCGCGGGGTCCATCGCCGGCGGTGCCTGCTCGACCCGCGCCGAGCGCGGCTGCTCGGCCGGCGTGACCGCGCCGGGCCGCAGCGAGAGCAGGGCGGGCGCTCCGGTCAGGCGCAGGGTCACGATGACCTTGCCGGTATAGCCCGGATGACGAGCGAGCACGGCGTCACCCTGGAGCTCGAACTCGGTGATGTCGGAGGCGAGGCTCACCCCGAGCCGCGCGGCGACGCGGGGCGTCAGGTCACGACCCTGCGCCGACGCCGGGAAGAATGCGGCGCGGTAGGAGCCGCCGCGCAGGCGCTCCGCCGCGGTCGCGGCGCACACCTCTGGGCTGTACTGCCGGAGGCCCGGATCTTCCACGGCGACTACCACGTCGGCGCCATGACGGCCGAGCTCCTCCGCCTTGCCGCCGATCCCAGGGGCGCCCACCAGCATGGCGTGCACCTCCCCGCCGCCGGACGCCTCTGCCGCCCGCCGCGCGGCGGTCACGGCCTCGAGTGCCACCTTCCGAACATTGCCGTCGCGCGTCTCCGCGAAGGCGAACATGGTGGCCATCAGAGCACCTTCGCTTCGGTGCGAAGCAGCCGCACCAGTTCCGGCACGGCGTCCGCCCCCTCGCCCACGATCCTTCCACCGGTGCGCTCCGGCGGCAGCGCCATGGACTCCACGGTGAGCCTTACCTCGCCAAGCTGCGCCGGCCGGACGTCGAGCGGCTTCTTCTTGGCGGCCATGATGCCCTTGAGCGTAGCGAGCCGGGGCCGAGCGAGGCCTTCATCGATGGTGAGAACGGCGGGCAGCGGGAAGCTCACCGTCTCCGCCGCGCCCTCCAGGTCGCGACGCGCGGTGCCGCCGCCGTCCGCAAGGTCGAGATGGGAGATGGCGGTGACGCAGGGGAGGTCCAGGAGGTGGGCGGTCATCTGGCCGACGGTGCCGCTCGCCGTATCGGTGGCCATTCGGCCGAACAGGACGAGATCGTAGGCGCCGTCCTTGAGCTCGGCTGCGAGTGCCGCGGCGACGGCGGCGCCGTCGAAGGGTACGTCTTCCGCTTTGAGCTGGACCGCGCGGGTGGCCCCCATCGCGAGGGCCTTCCGCAGGATCTCCTGCACGCCGTCGGGGCCGAGGCACACCGCGACGACCTCCCCGGTCCCGGCCTTCTCCACCAGCTGGAGCGCGACCTCGAGGGCGTACCCGTCGAAATCGCTGATCTCGTACTTGAGCCCGCCCGGCTCCAGGGACTTGCGGTCGCCGGCGATGGAGAACCTGAGCTCCATCTCCGGCACCCGCTTCAGACATACCGCGATCTTCAACGCACACTCCCGGCCTCGGTTCTAGCCCGTCCTCGAAACTGGCCGCAAGCTAGTCGAGGCTTTCCGGGGCCGCCAGCGACGCGTCAGTCCAGATCGTCAACCGCTCCCGGCTGTCGCGGACCGCCGAACGACGTCCGGACGATCAGCCGGAACATCCGCTCCGAGCCGGGCGACAGGAAGCGCTCGACCGTGGGTCCGGCCGGGTTCCCCTGGTTGACGTTGAACGTGCCGAAGACGGCGTAGCGGTTCTGAAACAGGTTGGTGACGACGCCGCTCACCTCCCAGCGGTCGAATTCGACCCCGATCCGCGCGTCGACGACGATATAGTCGTCGAGCTTATTGGTGACGTTGGCCTCGTCGCCGCGGAGCCACTGCTCGCCGGTGTAGCGGGCGTCGGCTCCCACGTAGAAGTAGCGCCCCATCCGCGCCGTCGCTCCGCCTTTGATCAGGTGATCGGGCACCAGCGGAAACCTGCTCCCGGCCACGACCTCGTTGCTGGTCGGAAAGGGGTTGATCACCTCCTCCTGCTCCTCTTCCTCTTCTCCGAGCGAGCGAATGCTGAAGATCTCCGCCGGGCTCTGGAAGGTGGCCCGGGTGAAGGCGTAGTTTAGGTAGGCGGAGTGGCCGCCCCGGAAGCGGTAGGCGGCACCCAACTCCACGCCGACTCGGCGGGTCCTGTCGAGATTGATGAAGAAACCGTCGATCGTGCCCCCCTCCGGCTCTTCCTCGCCAAAGGGGGTCAGGAAGATGTCGTTCCGCACGTGGGTGCGGTACACGGAGCCGTCGAGCACGAGGCTGCCGGTCGCGTACTGAAAGCCGGCCTCGATCGTGTTGGCCTCTACCGGGTCCAGCGGCGGGTCGTCGCCCAGGGCGAACGGAAGCGGACATGGCGCCTCGGGGTCGGCGCACGCGTTCTCGATCACCGCCGGCGACCGGAAGCTCTCCCCCCATGAGGCGAACAGCGACGCCCCTGGCGCCACCGATACCGTGACGCCGATTCGGGGATTGAGCTCCTCGTAGGTCCCGACCGTGTCCGCCGTCGGATCGAGCAGGTTCTCGAAGGGAATGCGGACGTAGTCATACCTGGCCCCCGCCGAGATGGTCACCGGCCCGGTCGTCAGGTCAGCCAGAAGGAACGGCGCGACGTCCCACAGCGGGCTTCGCACCTGCGTCGTGAGCGAGCGATCGCCGCCGAACTTCACCGAATCGGCGAAGATGTCGATCTTCACCCGAGTGATGCTGCCGTCCACCCCACCGCGAAGGTTGAGTGCCACGTTGTCGCTCAGCAACGTGGCCCACCGATAGTCGGCCGTGTAGCCGAAGCTGGTGTTGTAGGAGATGCCGAAGACGTCGGGGTCCGTCGGCTGGTTGGCGTTGAACCGCTCGGCGCGGTGCCGGCGGAAGTACAGCGTCGCAGCCGCCCGGCCGGTGCCGACCTGCGTGTAACCCTGCAGAGAGCCCTGGTAGGCCCAGAGATCCTCGTAGTCGTTGGCGCTGAGATTCGAGTCGGGGCTGCTGCTGAAGATCGTCTCCGGCAGCGAGCCCGCGGTCTGGACCTCCGAGTTGGCGTACATCCCCTGGAAGCGGAGGCCGCTGGTCTCACCCAGCTTGCCCAGGTTCACGAACCCGCTGTACTGATCCGCCCCGGTCACGTCGCGCCAGCCGTCTTCCCGGTTGTAGTTGCCGCCCACGTACCAGTCCACTCCGTTGGCGGCGAGCCCCGAGACGTTCGCCTCACCCCGGAACGCGCCGAAGCTGCCGCCCGAAAGCTCCAGGTTGGCGCGTGTCGGGCCGGTTCCGCGGGCGGTCACGAGATTGACTGCCCCGCCGAGAGCGTTGCGGCCGAGCAGTGAGCCGTTGCCGGAGAGCACCTCGATGCGCTGGATATGATCCATCGGAAGCAGGTCGAAGTTGACCTGGGACGCCTCCGGCTCGTTCATCCGAACCCCGTCCAGGAACACGGCCACGCCCTGAGGGAGGCCGACGACAGGCGAGGAGTAGAAGCCGCGCGAGGAGATGTTGAGCTTGTACGGGCTGCCGAGGTCGTCGTAGGTGGAAAAACCGGCTACCTGCCGCACTGCATCCGAGAGCACCCTCGGCTCGTAGGCGTCCACGTCCTCAGCTTCGAGCGTGGTGACGCGCGCCGGCACGCCGGAGCCGACCGTGGGGCCCGCATCCGGCCGAATCGTGCCGACCACCTCGATCGGCGGGAGCTCGAAGGCCGTGGTGTCCGCCGTCGTGTCCCTCACCTGGGCCTGGACCGCGGTGGCGGCGAACAGTCCGACGATCACGAGCAGACGCGCGCGTCTCATCAACCATCTCCTGGAACGGGAAGGTGCGGTGGGAGCTATCGGAGCGGGAATCCGCCCGAGCCGGCCGGTCGGGGCCTGGCATCGGCCGGTCGTTCGTAGATCGCGGCCATGACGACGCGGTCCGGCGGGACACCGATCACGACCAGACCGTCGTCGGCCGGGCCGCCGCCGTCGAAGTCGAGGCAGCAGTGCTCGATGGTGACCAGCCCCGCGGCCGCGACCTGGTGCATGGCCGGGCTGCTGCCCCGGTCCAGCCGGACCAGGTCGCCGGGTGTATAGCTCCGGGAATCGTCGAGGTCCTCGTAGATCAGGAGCTGATGGACCTTGGCGTCCCGCTCGGCGAGCACCACCACCCCGTCGTCGAGGTCGCCCCCGCCGTCGAGATCGTAGCAGCAGCGGTCCACCATCGCCGCGGGCGGGGCGCGGAGTGCGAGTGCCGCGCCGATCACGAGCAGGAGCGCGGCCGTGGCGGCAGCCAGGGCCGGGCCGCGAGGCCGCCGCGGGACCGACCCCATCGGCCGCTCGCCGCGGCGCATCCGTCCGAGCACCTCCGGGCCGAGGGAGGCACGGGGCTGGAAGACGACGCCGCGAAGGGCGCGGTCCATGTCCGCCAGCTCGGGCGGGACGTCGTCGCGATCGCTCATCGGGCAAGCGCCCCGCGAAGCCGGTTGAGGACGCGCCAGAGCCGCGTGCGCACCCCGCCCTCGCTGATCCCCAGGAGTTGGGCCACCTCGGCCGTGTCGAGCCCGCTGCCGTATCGCAGCCCGATGAGCTCGCGGTCGGCGTCGGCCAGGGTCGCGACCGCGTCCAGCAGGCGGGCGACCTCCTCCTCCCGGAGCAGCCGCTCCTCGGGCGAGGGAGCCTCATGGACGAGGTCGTGCATGGTTCCCAGGGTCACGTACTGCCGGAGCTGGGCGCGACGCCGCCAGTCGGTGAGGACGTTCCGCGCCACGGTGAGGATCCAGGCCTTGGGGGTGCCCCGGGCGGGATCGAAGCGGTCCACCGCCCGAACCACCTTCAGAAACGTCTCCGCCGTCAGGTCCTCGGCCACGTCCACGAGCGGCACGTGGAACCGGAAATAGTTGTAGACCGCGGTGCCGTACGCCTCATACCACTCGCGGCAGAGCGCCTCCGCATCGGTAACCGGCTGGGAGGTGCTGGGCAGCGTGGCGTCGGGCTTTGATCGCACGGATGGCAGGCTCACGTCTCGTATACGCAGCAACGGTGGGCCCGTCACAGGGCAGGTCAGCGGCCACCTGCGGCAACCGTCAGGAGTTTCACCCGGAAGAGAAAGACGAGCGTACCCGCCAGGACGGCGGCGACCAGCGGGAGGCCCGCCGAGGAGAGTCCGTTCGAGGCCTCAGTCCGGTCGCTCCGCAGGCGCGAGAGGAGTTCGGCCTCCAGCGACGGACGCGGCGCGAAGCGGACCTGGCGGAGGGAGCGATCCACGAAGTGAGCGGTCGGAGACGGGTCCTGAGCCACGCCTTCAGAAACGCGTGAACCCCTGCCCCGTCACACCCCCGTCACAGCCGCTGGGCCCGTCCCCCTCGCAGCCGCTGGACCCGTCGCTCCCGTCCGACGTCCATCACTGGCGCCCGACGTCGAGCTCCGGCCGGCTTTCGTTGGCCCGCAGCCAGTCGAGCACCTTCTCCCGTACGCCGTCGGGACGATCCTGCTCCTGGGCCGGGAAGCTGGTGACCGGAGCCCCATCCAGGGTCACCTGCCAGACGGGACCCGGCTCCGGCATCGCCTCCCGTCCGTCTCTCCGCACCACTTCGTACTCTTGCCCGCGCCACGATACAGCCAAACGGTCCGCCATCGGTTTCCTCACGGGTAGTCGCCGATCCCACGGTGACCGCCGCACCGAAGGCCGAGCGGTGAGCTACCTCACTGGAAGGCGGCCAGGCCGGTGATCGCCTGTCCCACGATCAGCGAGTGCATGTCGTGGGTACCCTCGTAGGTGTAGACCGACTCCAGGTTGGCCATGTGCCGCATGGAGTGATACTCGGCGAGGATGCCGTTGGCGCCGAGCAGCCGCCGCGCCTCGCGGGCGATGTCGCAGGCCATGCTGACGTTGTTCCGCTTGCACAGGGAGACCTGGTCCGGCGTCATGGTACCGGCCTCCTTCAGCCGGCCGAGCTGGAGGGTCATGAACTGTGCTTTCACGATCTCGGTGAGCATGTCCACGAGGCGCACCTGCTGGATCTGCGTCTGGCCGATGGGCCGCTCGAACATCACCCGCTGCTGCGCGTAGCGGAGGGCCTCATCGTAGCAGGCCATGGCGGCGCCGATGGCTCCCCAGGCGATTCCGTAGCGCGCCTGAGTGAGGCACATGAGCGGGCTCTTGAGCCCGGCCGACTTCGGCAGGATCGCATCCTTCGGCAGGTGCACGTCCTGCAGGTGAATCTCGCTGGTGTCGCTGGCCCGGAGCGACAGCTTCCCCTTCTGGTCCCTGCCGGCGTAGCCCTTGGTGTCCGTGGGGACGATGAAGCCTCGGATGGACCTGGGATCCTGGATGTCGCCGGTCTTCGCCCAGATGATGGAGACGGTCGCCTGGGAGCCGTTGGTGATCCACATCTTGGTGCCGTTGAGCACCCACCCGTCCTTCGTCTCGCGCGCCGTGGTGATCATGCCGCCCGGGTTCGAGCCATAGTCGGGCTCCGTGAGGCCGAAACAGCCGATGTCCTGCCCCGATGCCAGCAGGGGCAGCCACTTCTTCTTCTGCTCGTCGGAGCCGAAGGCATAGATCGGGTACATGACCAGCGCGCCCTGCACCGAAGCGAAGGAACGGATGCCCGAGTCGCCCCGCTCCAGCTCCTGCATGATGAGGCCATAGGCGACGTTGTTGAGACCGGCGCAGCCGTACTCCTCGGGCAGGTTCGCGCCGAAAAGGCCCAGCTCCGCCATGCCGGGGATGAGCTGCTTGGGAAAGCGCCCTTCGATGTACGCCTCGCCGATGACCGGGATGAGGTTCTCGTCCACCCAGGTCCGCACGGTATCCCGCACCGCGCGCTCCTCCTCCGAGAGGAGGCTGTCGAGGTTCAGGAAATCGACCCCGGCGAACTGGGAAGTAGCGGCGGCGGTAGCCATAAGCTCCTCGTGCATGGTCGGTTGGTGAGCAGGGGGTAAGATAGCCCGCTGACCCATCCGGTGGCAGAGACTGGACTGGTTCTTGCCCTCCAACCTTGCGCGGCCTCGAGGGGTTCATTGTACTTTTGTCTCCGAGTCCCCTCCTCGCAACGCCATTGCCGGACGGAGCGCCCTTCAGGCCCTGCCGTATCCCGGCCGCACCTATTCGACGGTCTTTGCCGAGCGCCGGCGACGCCGGCGCCTGGATGCTCCGAGCTGACGGTTGGAGCGGCTGCTCACTGGCACGAGCCCGGCGACCATGCGCGCCCGGTCCACGCCCAGGCGAGCAGACCGTATCTCGTTCCAGCGGAGGTAGATACGCTGCCAGCGACCGGCGCTGCCCGATGAGAATCCTGCTCCTCGCGCCCCAGCCGTTCTTTCAGGCCAGGGGCACCCCCATCGCCGTGCGACTGGTGCTGGAGTTCCTCAGCTCCAGGGGCCATCGGGTCGATGCGCTCACCTATCACGAGGGGAGCGACGTAGCCATCCCCTACTGTCGCATCGTCCGGATCCCCCGCCTCCCCGGCGTCCGGAACATCCGGCCGGGCTTCTCCCTGAAGAAGGTCCTCTGCGACGTGGCGATGTTCTTCACCTGTGCCCGGATGATGCGTGAGACGAGGTACGATCTGGTGCACGCGGTCGAGGAATCGGCGTTCATCGCCGCGGCCCTGAGGCCGTTCACGGGTGTGCCTTACGTCTACGACATGGATTCCTCGCTCGCCGAGCAGCTGATCGATGCGTTCCCCGCGTTGAAACCCGCGACTCCGCTGCTGCACCGCTGCGAGGCGATAGCGGTCCGCCGGAGCGTGGGGGTCCTCACCGTGTGCGCCGCACTCCAGGAGATCGCAGGTCGATACGCGCCAGACACCCCGGTCGGGCGGGTCGAGGATACGACTCTCCTGACGTCCGGCGCGAGCGCCCACGCGGGCAAGCACCTCCCTCCGGAAACCGAGGGCTCGCCGGTCGCGATGTACGTCGGCAACCTGGAGCACTATCAGGGGATCGACCTGCTGCTGGAGGGCTTCCGTCACACCTTGGAGGAGATGAAGCAGGCCCGCCTGGTGATCGTCGGAGGCCACGAGGACGACATCGACCGCTACGGGCGGCGCGCTTCCGCCCTCGGCATCCGGCAGGCGGTTCACTTCCTTGGCCCCAAGCCGGTCTCGCAGCTGGCCGACCTGCTGCGCGAGGCGGACGTGCTGGTATCTCCGCGGCTGAAGGGAACCAATACGCCGATGAAGATCTATTCCTACCTCGACTCGGGGACCCCCGTGCTCGCCACACGTCTGCGCACCCACACCCAGGTCCTGGACGAGCGTACGGCCTATCTGGTCGATCCGGAGCCCCTGGCCCTGGGCACCGGGCTCGCGGCGCTGCTGAAGGACCCGGAGCTGCGGGAGGGCCTCGCCGCACGAGCCAAGGACCATGTGCGCCGGGAGTTCACGCCTGAAGCCGCCGCGCGCAAGCTGGATGCCTTCTACTCCACCATCGAATCGTCTCTGGCACGGCCCGGCACTTGCGCCGCGCCCGACGGCATACACGCGCACTGATGGGAGCCACCGTGGGAGCAGTCTACGGAGTACTCGGCGGGGCGGAGCGGGCGGAGCTGCTGGACATGAGCGCCAGGCTCGAGCACCGGGGATCGACATCGGCGGAGTGGACCCCCGCCTCCGGAGTGTGGCTCGGTGTGCGCGGGCCCGAGCGCACGGTGTCCCGCCAACGGGACGGCGTCATCGCCTTCGATGGCGCGATCGACAATCGCGGGGAGCTCGCCCGGAGCCTCGGGCGGAGCGCGGATGCCGCGGCCCCCGCGGCCGACGGTGCGCTCGTCGCCGAGCTCTGGGAAGGATTTGGGGAGGAGGGCCTGGCGCGGATCGCGGGCCAGTTCGCCTTCGCCCTGTGGGATGCGGGGAGCCGCCGGTTGATCCTGGCGCGGGACCGCGTGGGGTATGCGCCGCTCTACTTCGCGGTGGCGGGCGATCGCCTGATCTTCGCCAGCGAGTACAAGGCGCTGCTCGCGCTCTCCGCCATTCCCGCCCTGCCGAATCGCGCCGCACTTCAGGCGATTCACAACACCAAGTGGGTCCTCCCCGGGGTCACCTGCATCGAGGGCATTCACCCCGTCGCGCCCGGTACCATCATGGAAGTTCGGGAAGGTCGCGCCGGGAGCCGCAGGTACTGGGACATCCCCGTCCGCGAAGCCGACCGGGACGAGGCGGGCCACGCCGAGCGGCTCCGGGAGAGCTTTCTGGACACTCTGCGACGGCAGACCGAGCCCTACGATCGGATCGGCGTCTCCCTGAGCGGCGGACTCGACTCCGCGGTCGTCGCCGCCGGCGTGCGCGCGGTCGCCGGCTCGAGGGAAGTGCACACCTTCTCGGCCGGATACGGTGAGGACGACCGGGAGCTGGTGAACGCCGCGATCGTCGCGCGGGAGGTGGGATCCATCCATCACCCCGTCGTCCTCGATCCCGAGGACCTGCCCGGGCTGCTTCCGTGGATGGTCTGGCACCTCGAGGAGCCGATCGGGCGCGAGGACATCGCCTATCTGTTCCTGGCGGCCAGGGAGGCCTCGCGGCACGTGGACCTCATCGTCACCGGGTTCGGGTTCGACGGCCTCTTCGCGGGCCTGCCGCGGCACCGGCTCGTGGACCTCGGGGTCAAGTATCCGGCGTTCCGGCGCCCGCTGGAGGAGTTCTTCGATTACACCTACCGCAGCGTGGAGCCGCGCACACTCGCGGGGCGTGCGCTGAAGAAGGCGTACTTCCGGGGGCGGGAGTTCCCCGCGCCGCAGCTGCTGGGAACCTCGCCGCTCGCGCCGTTCCCCGGCTTTCCCCGGGGCGGGGATCAGCCGCTCACCAACTTTCTGAAGCGCGGCTTCATGGTGCTGCCGTACCAGCACGCGGTCGAGCGGCTCTACGCCGGTGTGGGCATGCGGATGAACGCGCAGCACACCAACCCGGATTTCCTCGCGGCGGCGTTCTCGATCCCGGACCGGCTCAAGATCCATGGGCGGACCCAGAAGTACATTCTGCGCCGGGCCTGCGAGGGGCTCCTCTCGCCCTCGATCCTGGCGACCGGGAAGAGCTTCAACCGCCTCAAGCACGACACCCGGATGTCCGAGCTGCTCGACCGCATGGCCGACGACCTGCTGTCCGACGTCGCGCTCGCCCGGCGGGGGCTCTTCGATCGCCGCTACGTCGCGACTCTGCGCCGCCGTACCGCGGGCCGGCCCTACAGCCAGGAGCGCGCCTACCGGCTCTGGTCGCTGCTGCTCACCGAGCTGTGGGCTCGCTCCTTCCTCGATCAGCGAGGCGCTGCTCCCGCCCACCCGCTGCCGCCGGTGCGGCGACTCCCGGTGCGGAGCGACGCGGCCGAAACGACGAAGGGCCGCGCAGCGTCCTGAGCGCGGCCCTTCGTCGTCATCGTCGGTCCGCGGCTAGGCCGCCGTGACCTCCGTCAGATCGACGGTCTCCTCACGAAGGTATCCCTTCTCCCGGTACCACCGGCCGGTCCGCCGCAGGCCCTCGTCCAGTTCGATCCGCGGCACATAGCCCAGCTCCCGCTTGGCGCGGCTGATGTCGAACGCGCGGTTCTG
>DATABZ010000142.1:0-2003 GCA_036259315.1 Gemmatimonadales bacterium
GGGACAGGGGACAGCAAGCAAGGGTTCCGATGGCTGTCCCCTGTCCCCTGTCCCCTGTCCCCTGTCCCCTGTACTCTCCGTTCCGGCATCGAATTGGCCGAAGCGTACGGAACCTGGCGCGAGCGGCGCGAGTAGAGGTAAGATTCCGTATCGTTTCGCGCGATCCTGACACTCCACACACGCTCACGAGCCGCAGATGCCCGGTCTCACCCTACGCGCCTCGCTCTCCGCGCTCGCCCTCTGCGCCTTCGCCGCCGCGTGCAGCGACGGCGGCGCGGGGAACCGCGCCGGCAAGGACGACGGCGCCGACGTCCCCGACTCGCTCAAGTACGGCGGCACCGTCACCATCGGCGCGTACGGCGACCTCCAGTCGATGAACGCGCTCACCTCCAGCGACAACAACAGCAACTCGATCCAGCGCGAGGTGCTGTTCATGCCGCTGGTCAAGTACAACGAGAAGATCGAGCCCGTCCCCTGGCTGGCCGAGCGCTTCGACACCGTCCGCGTGGCCGGCGACTCGCTGGAGCTGACCTTCCACCTCCGCCGCGACGTGAAGTGGCACGACGGGAAGCCGACGACGGCCCGCGACGTCGACTTCACCTACCGCCGCGCCATCGACCCGCAGACGGCCTTCCCCAACGCCTCGGCCTTCGACTACTACGCCCGGCAGGGGACGCTGGTCGACGAGTACACCTGGAAGATCCGCCTCCGGCCGCACTCGGAGTTCCTGGACATCTGGTACCAGACGCCGGTGATGCCCGAGCACATCCTGGGGAGCGTCCCCGCGTCGCAGCTGATCAACCACCCCTTCGGCACCGACCGGCCGGTGGGGAACGGGCCCTTCCGCTTCGTGCGGCGGATCCCGAACCAGGAGTGGGTCTTCGAGGCCAACCCCGACTTCCCGGAGGCGCTGGGCGGGCGGCCGTACATCGACCGGCTGGTCTACCGCTTCGTCCCCGAGCAGACGACGCTGCTGACCGAGCTCATGACCGGGCGGGTCGACGTCTACCTGGGCCCGAACCCCGAGTCGGCCGAGCGGATCAGGCAGCACCCCAGCCTCGACCTGGTGGTCTCGCCCTTCCGGCAGTGGGTGTGGATCGGGTGGAACACGCGCCTCCCGATGTTCTCGGACGCGCGGGTGCGGCGGGCGCTCACCATGGGGATCAACCGGCGGGAGATCGTCGACGCGCTCCTCTACGGCTACGGCGACGTGGGCCGCTCGACGATCACCCCGGCGCACTGGAGCTACGACACCACCGACGCGCGGACCCTGCTCCCCTACGACACCGCGCAGGCGAGCCGGCTCCTCACCGAGGCGGGGTGGATCGACCGCAACAACGACGGGGTGCGCGAGAACGCGCAGGGGCAGCCCTTCCGCTTCGAGCTGAAGACCAACAAGGGGAACGAGGTGCGCGAGGACATCACCGAGATCGTCCAGGCGCAGCTGAAGCCGCTGGGGATCGACGTGCAGCCCCGGGTGGTCGAGTGGAACACGCTGATCGAGCAGCTCCAGGGCTCGCTGGGCGCGGGCGGGAGGCGCACCCGCGACGTAGAGGCGGTGGTGAGCGCGTGGGTCGACTACTTCCGCAAGGACGACAAGGACGTCCTCCACTGCACCAACCTCGAGAAGCCGTACCAGTACGTCGGCTACTGCAACGAGCGCGCGTCCCAGCTGATCGACACGCTGGGCGTGATCATGGACCGCCAGGCGGCGGCCCCCCTCTGGCGCGAGTACCAGCACCTGATGGTGCAGGAGTCGCCGTACACGGTGATCTACTACCCCAAGCGCCTGACGGGCGTCGCCAAGCGCCTGAACGGCGAGGTGATGGACATCCGCGGCGAGTTCAACACGGTCGCCCGGTGGTGGATCCACCCCTCGCAGCGGCGCGCCGGCGGCGCCGCGCGCCCCGCGGCCGCCGCCCCGGCCGCGACGGACACGGGGAAGAAGTAGCCGTTCGCCGGGCTCGGTGAACGAGAACGGGGCGGCGGACCTTTCGTGGTCC
>DATABZ010000143.1:0-2459 GCA_036259315.1 Gemmatimonadales bacterium
GGTCGGGATCCCCAGCTCGTGCGCCACGCGATGCACCCGCAGCCACTCTTCGCCGGTGAGCTTGCGCTCCGCGATGGTGGCGCGCACGGCGGTGCTGAACACCTCCGCGCCGCCGCCCGGCAGGCTGGTGAGCCCCGCCTCCTTCATGGCGAGCAGCACCTCGCGCTCGGAGACCTTCTCGATCCGGGCCAGGTGCGCGATCTCGACGGCGGTGAGCGCCTTGATGTGCACGTGCGGATGGCGCTCCTTGAGCCCGCGGATCATGTCCGTGTAGTAGCTCAGCCGCAGCCTGGGATGCAGGCCGCCGACGATGTGGAACTCGCGGGTCGGCATGCCACGGGCCTGCTCCGCCTCCTGGAAGACCTCCTCCAGCGACCGGGTGTACACCCCCTCCTCCTTCGGCATCCGGGCGAAGGAGCAGAAGACGCACGTATTCCGCAGGATGCAGACGTTGGTCGGGTTGATGTGCTGGTTGGCGGAGAAGAAGACCCGGTCGCCGTTCTTCCGCCGGTTGGCGAAATCCGCGAGGGCGCCGAGGCCGAGGAGATCGGTGGTCTCGTAGAGCGCGACGCCCTCCGCCGCGGAGAGGCGCTCGCCCGCGGCGACCTTCTCGGCGACCGGGCGCAAGCGGGGGTCGCGCAGGCGCGCTCCAGCGATGGGACCGGACATCCTATCTCCTTGCGGCTGCGGAGGTAACGGACGCCGGAATCCACACCCGGCCCGCCTGGGGGTGCCAGCGTTGCGCACCCCTGCACATGGGTCCGAGGGGCGCGTCCGTCGGGCAGGGTGACCCGGGTGACCTTACGACCCGGGTGACCTACGAGTCGAAGCCGGTGACGGCGAGGGTGACGTTATGGCCGCCGAACCCGAACGAGTTGGACAGGGCGACGTCCACCTCGCGGTCCACCTTTCGGTTGGGCGCGCAGTCGAGGTCGCACTCGGGATCGGGGTTGAACTGGTTGATGGTGGGCGGGATCGTGCCGCAGGTAACCGCGAGGAGCGAGGCGGCGAACTCGAGCGCGCCGGCGGCGCCGAGCAGGTGGCCGGTCATGGACTTGGTGGAGCCGAAGATCAGCTTGCGCGCGTGATCCCCGAACACGGCCTTCACCGCCTCGGTCTCGGCGACATCGCCCTGACCGGTCGAGGTGCCGTGGGCGTTCACGTATCCCACCCTCGAGGGCTCGATGCCGCCGTCGGCCAGGCAGGCTCGCATCGCGCGCTGGGCGCCCTCGCCGTGCTCCGCAGGCGCGGTGATGTGGTACGCGTCCGCGCTGGCGCCGTAGCCGAGCACCTCACCGAGGACTCGGGCGCCCCGCGCCTCGGCGTGCTCGAGGCTCTCCAGCACCACGATACCGGCTCCGTCGGCCAGCACGAAGCCGTCGCGATCCCGGTCGAACGGACGGCTCGCCGTCTCGGGCGAATCGTTCCGGCTGGAGAGCGCCTTCATGTTGGAGAAGGCGGCGACGGTGAGTCCGGTGATGGAGGCTTCCGCTCCGCCGGTGATCATCGCGTCGGCCAGACCGTGGCGGATCAGATTGAACGACTCGCCGATCGCGTGCGCCGACGAGGCGCAGGCCGAAACGGTGGCGAAATTCGGGCCCTTGAGCCCGTACCGGATGGAGACCAGTCCGGCGGCGATGTCCGGAATGAACATGGGGACGAAGAACGGGGAGACCCGGTCCGGCCCCTTGGTGAGGTAGGCCTTGCAGTTCTCCTCGTAGGTCTGCATCCCCCCGATGCCGCTGCCGATGACGACACCGATGCGGTCGGCCGAGGGTACGTCCTTGTCCAGCCCGGCCTGGGTCACGGCCTGGTGGGCCGCGCCGAGCGCGAACTGCGCGAAGAGGTCGTATCTTCGCGCTTCCTTCTTGTCCATGTACAGGAGCGGATCGAATCCCTTGACCTCGCAGGCGAACCGGACCGAGAGCTGCGAAGGATCGAACTTCCGGATCGGTGCGGCTCCCGGCGTACCGGCCAGGAGCGCGGACCAGGTGGACTCGACGTCATTTCCCACTGGAGTCACCAGCCCCAGGCCGGTGACGACGACACGACGCGTCAATTTATTTCCCGATCTTCTCGTGCAGGTAATTCATCGCGTCGCCGACGGTGCGGAGCTTCTCCGCGTCCTCGTCGGGGATGTCGATGTCGAACTCCTTCTCGAAGGCCATGACCAGCTCGACGGTGTCCAGACTGTCCGCGCCGAGGTCCTCCATGAAGCTCGCCTCGCTGGTCAGCTTCTCGCGCTCCACGCCCAGCTCCTCGACGATGATGTCCTTGACCTTCTCTTCGACGTTGCTCATGTGGTCCTCGATTGGGAGATTCAGGGTCACGTCAGACGACCAAACCACCGTCCACCACCAGCACCTGGCCGGTGATGTAGGCGGCGAGATCGGAGGCGAGGAACAGGGCCGCACCGGCCACGTCCTCGGGCCGTCCCAGGCGCCCCAAGGCGATGCCCT
>DATABZ010000144.1:0-4690 GCA_036259315.1 Gemmatimonadales bacterium
GCCGCTCAACAGCCTGCTGATCCTCTCGCAGATCCTGACCGAGAACGCGGAGGGCAACCTCACGCCCAAGCAGGTCGGCTTCGCCCAGACGATCCACAGCTCGGGGTCGGACCTGCTGGACCTGATCAACGACATCCTCGACCTGTCCAAGATCGAGTCGGGCACCATGGCGGTGGACGTCACCACCGTGCCCTTCGCCGACGTCCGGAAGTTCGTGGACAGCACCTTCCGCCAGGTGGCCGACCTCAAGGGCCTCCAGTTCCGCGTGGAGGTGGATCCGGCCCTGCCGCCCGCGCTCCAGACCGACAACAAGCGGCTGCAGCAGGTGCTCAAGAACCTGCTCTCCAACGCCTTCAAGTTCACCGAGCGGGGATCGGTCTCGCTCGAGGCGAGGCTCGCCACGAGCGGCTGGAACCGCGAGCAGGAGATCCTCAACGCCGCGAGCGCGGTCGTCGCGTTCTCGGTACGGGACACCGGCATCGGCATCCCCAGGGAGAAGCACGGCGTCATCTTCGAGGCCTTCCAGCAGGGTGACACCGGCACCAGCCGGAAGTATGGCGGCACGGGTCTCGGTCTCTCCATCAGCCGGCAGATCACGCGTCTGCTGGGCGGCGAGATCCGGATCGAGAGCGAGCCGGGGGTGGGGAGCACCTTCACCCTGTACCTGCCGGTGATCTACCCGCTCCAGCCGGTCGAGGAGGTTGCGGCCGCCCAGGCCCTCGACGGCGATGCGCTCACCGAGGCCGAGGGCAAGACCGTGCCGACCGCGGCCTCACGCGTGGTGCTCGCGCCGATCGTCGAGCGGGAGGTGGCCGACGATCGCGGCACCATCCGGGAGGGCGACCGCATCCTCCTCATCGCGGAGGACGACCCCCACTTCGCCCAGATCCTGCTCGACCTGGCCCGGGACCGCGGGTTCAAGGGCATCGTGGCCAACCGGGCCGACCGCGCCCTCATGCTGGCGCGTGAGTACCAGCCCACCGCGGTCACCCTGGATCTCCGGCTGCCCGACGCCGATGGCTGGACCATTCTCGACCGCCTCAAGCACGATCCCGGCACCCGGCACATCCCGGTGCACATCATCTCGGTCGAGGAGAACTGGCAGCGGGGGCTCCGGCTCGGCGCCATCGACTTCCTGGTGAAACCCGCCAGCAAGGAATCGCTGTCGGAGGCGCTCACGACGCTGCACGAGTTCGTGGACCGGCCGGTCAAGCGGCTGCTGGTGGTGGAGGACGACGCGGCGGCGCGGCAGAGCATCGTGGAGCTGATCGGTGACGGCGACGTTCACACCACGGCCGTGGGGAGCGGCGAGGAGGCGCTCAGCCGACTCCAGACGGAGCGTTTCGATTGCATGGTGCTCGACCTGGGACTGCCCGACATGACCGGCTTCCAGCTCATCACCCGCGTCAAGAGCGAGATCGGGCTCCGGAAGCTCCCCACCATCGTCTACACCGGCAAGCAGCTCACCAAGCGGGAGGAGGCGGAGCTGCGGCGCCTGGCCGAGTCCCTGGTGATCAAGGACGCCGGTTCACCCGAGCGGCTGCTGGACGAAACGGCGCTCTTTCTCCACCGGGTCACCGCCCGCCTGCCCGAGGGCAAGCGCCGGCTGCTGGAGCACCTCCACCGCTCCGATCCGACGCTGGCGGGACGCAAGGTCCTGATCGTGGACGACGACGTCCGCAACATCTTCGCGCTGACGACCTTCCTCGAGCGCAGCGACATGAAGGTCACCTACGCGGAGAGCGGCCGGGAGGGCATCGCCAGGCTGCAGGAAGCGGGCGACATCGACATCGTGCTGATGGACGTCATGATGCCCCAGATGGACGGCTACGAGACCATGCGGGCGATCCGGGAGCAGCCCCGCTTCCGTCAGCTGCCCATCATCGCCGTCACCGCGAAGGCCATGAAGGGCGACCGGGAGAAGTGCATCGAGGCCGGCGCATCGGACTACATCGCCAAGCCCGTAGACATGGACCAGCTGCTGTCGCTCCTGCGGGTGTGGCTGTACCGGTGACGGAGGCGGACGGGCGGACGGGCGGACAGGCGCACGGTCCGAGCGGCGAGTCGCCGGAACGCCCGAACGGCGGAACGGCGGAACGCGCGACGGCGGGAGTCGTCGACTCCAACGCGGGCATGACCGAGCATGGACCCGAGACGGCCCCGATCGAACCTTCCGCCGTTTCGCCGTTCGGGCGTTCCGGCCACCTATCGTTCCCGTCCCCTGACTCGGCGACCCGCGCCCCCACCCCCGACAGCGAGCGCGTCAACATCCTCCTGGTGGACGACCAGCCCGCCAACCTGCTCGCGCTGGAGGCGATGCTCCAGGGGCTCGGCCAGAACCTGGTCAAGGCGGGGTCCGGGCGCGAGGCGCTCAAGTGGCTCCTCACCCACGATTTCGCGGTGATTCTGCTGGACGTGAAGATGCCGGACATGGACGGCTTCGAGACCGCCGCGCTCATCCGCGAGCGGGACAAGAGCCGTGACATCCCGATCATCTTCCTGACCGCCGCCGACAAGACGCACACCCAGGCGGTCCGGGGCTATGCCGTGGGAGCGGTGGACTACCTGGTGAAGCCGGTGGTCCCGGAGTTCGTGCGCTCGAAAGTGTCGGTGTTCGTCGAGCTGGCGAAGAAGACCGAGCAGCTGCGGCGCCAGACCGAGCAGCTCCGCGCGAGCGAGCAGGCGGCCCGCGAGCTGGCGGAGACTCGCGCCGAGCTGGTGCGGGATCTGGAGCACAAGAACCGGGAGCTGGAGAGCTTCAGCTATGCCGTCTCCCACGATCTGCGGGCGCCGCTCCGGCGCATCGAGAGCTTCGGCCGGGCGGTGCTGGAGACCCAGGGCGAGCGGCTGGACGAGGACGGTCGCCGCTTCCTCGACCGGATCCAGGAGGCGAGCCGGCAGATGTCGCAGCTGATCGACGACGTGCTCCACCTTTCCAAGGTGAGCCGCGCGGAGCTGCGGCAGCAGGAGGTGGATTTGAGCGGCCTTGCCCAGGCCATTCTTGACCGCCTCCGGGAGGCGGAGCCCGGCCGGATCGTGGACGCGCGCGTCCGGCCTGGCGTGACGGTGCTGGGCGACGGCCGACTGCTCCGGATCGCGCTCACCAACCTGCTGGAAAACGCCTGGAAATTCACCGCCCGGGAGGCCGCGGCCCGGATCGAGTTTGGGATGATGACGGCGACCGGCGAGCCGGTGTACTTCGTGCGCGACGACGGCGCCGGATTCGACATGGCGTACGTGGACCGCCTGTTCGGTCCCTTCCAGCGGCTCCACCGGGCGAGCGAGTTTCCCGGCTCCGGGATCGGCCTCGCCACGGTGCAGCGGATCATCCACCGGATGGGCGGGCGGGTGTGGGCCGAGGCCGTGGTCGGGCAGGGCGCAACGTTCTACTTCACGATGGGAAAGCCGCGGGCGTGAGGGCCGGTTGTCGGTGAACCGGCTCCCGGAAGACGTCCGGCACTTCCTGCACCAGAACATCGACTCGGTCGAGCAGCTCGAGGTGCTGCTGCTTCTCTGGCGCACGCCCGAGCGAGGCTGGACCTCCGAGGAGGTCGCCACGGCGGTCTACAGCCATCCCTCCTCGGTGGTGCGCCGGCTCGCACTGCTGCTGCGCCAGGGCCTGCTTCGCGAGCGCGAGCCGGGATGCTTCCAGTACGCGCCCGGCACGGCCCAACTCCACGAGACCGTCACCCACCTGGACCACACGTACCGCGAGCGCCGGGTCGCGGTGATCACCCTCATCGCCTCCAAGCCGATCGAGAACGTGCGGGCGTTCTCGGATGCGTTTCGCATTCGCCGCAAGAGGGAGGACGACTGACGTGGCCGCCGCGGTGTACGTGCTGTGCGCCCTGACGAGTCTCGCCTGCGCCGTGCTGCTGCTGCGAGCCTATCGTGACAGGGCGGTCCGCCTGCTGCTGTGGAGCGGGCTGGCATTCGTCGGATTCGCGGTGGGCAACGCGATGCTGGTCGTGGACCGGGTGGTGACGGGGCCCGGCGTGGATCTCTCGATCTGGCGCAGTCTGCCGGTGCTGGCGGGCCTGGCGGTGTTGATCTACGGCCTGGTCTGGGACACCCGATGAGCGACGGACGCATGACCATCCTCGGCCTGCTGGTCTCCGGCGCGATCGTCATGGGCTACGCGGTGGCGGGTCTGTTCTTCCTGCGCTTCTGGCGGGAGACCCGCGACCGGCTCTTCCTGATCTTCGCGGGAGCCTTCTGGACCCTGGGCCTGCAGCGGCTGACTCTCGCCATCGTTCGCCACATCGCCGAGGACCACACCGGCCTTTACCTCATCAGGCTGTTCGCCTTTCTCCTGATCCTGGGGGCGATCGTGGACAAGAACCGCTCCACGCCTCAGCCCCCCGTCTGACCCCCCGATCGGCGGCGCTGCTCGTCGGCCAGCCGCTGACTTGCCTCTCGCGCCCGCACGATGCCGCAGATCGCGCGAGGGTGCGGCTCGATCATGGGGCACTCCCTGGTGCCCTTGTGGACCACCATACCCGACGCAGGCGGATCGGCCGGGCGCACGTCGCCCTTGCGCTCTGTCATGCGAGTCTGGTGTGGAGACGGGGGAGCATGGCTGGTTCCGCGGGTGGAAGGTCGCTGAATCAGACCTGCTGGTTCAGCCACTCCGCCACGCCGGAGACCCGCGCCAGGTTGACCAGGGCGCAGCGGATCTTGCGGGCCTGCT
>DATABZ010000145.1:0-7882 GCA_036259315.1 Gemmatimonadales bacterium
ATCTACTCACCCACGCTCATGGCTGGCCGCACGTCCCGGGACCCGCCTGCGATGCGCCGCACGGAAGCGGGGCGAGGACCGGGCCGTGGGCCGGATCACCAGCACGGGTGAGTAGATTTCTCAGTCGGCGCCATGGGAATGCTGCACGGGCTGAGTTCGGTGCAGGCGCCTCCTTCGAAATGACGGTTCGGCGTCGGGTCTGTTTACCTGCAACAAAATCGACGAAGAACCGAAAAAGAGAAGCGCCGCGAAGGAGCAAAACCCTTGCGGCGCCTCTTTTGTGTCAGAAGCAGGGGCAGGGCTCGAACCCCGGCCTTACGACGATGACTGGTGGTGAAGCCAGCGAACCTGCCGTCGGCCTTCGTTCCCGACCGCTGACGCGCCTGCCGCGCGTTCCGTCCCCCCGCGGCACGCCCTGTACCTTCGCACTCCACATCGCCTTCGATCCGCCCCTATCCTTGGTGCCCGGCACACCAGCCGGCGCGCCGCGGCCGAATGGCCGCGGATCGGAAACCTCTCCACCGCTGAGGGACACGATGAAGAAGCTGAGACTGAACGTCGAGCACCTGAGGGTCGACTCCTTCCAGACCGACCGCGCGCCCCTCCCCAGGGGCACCGTGCAGGCGCACGATCCGACCCGGGAGTTCACCAATGACCCGGAAACCACCGAATACACCCAGAACCCGACCCTCATCACCGGGTGCCTGACCTGCCCCGTGCCCTGCACCGCGAACGGTACCTGCGACCAGCAGAACTGCGGCTCCAACTGAGCGGCGGGATCGCGGGCGGCGCGTGATTGAGCACCGCCCCGATCTCCGGCGGCGAGACAGACGAAGGCCACGCAACGGAATCCGTCGCGGGGCCTTCGTCTGACCGTCCAAAGGGCAGGGGGGGGCCGAACCCCCGACCTAACGATTATGAGCGGTAGGGATGGCGCCAGCACTTATGGAACGACGAGGGCCGAAACGAAGATTCTCCCGGCGCACCGCGCGCGCGGGCTTACAGACTCAACCAGTAGTTCATCTTCAGGATCAGGACGTTGTCCGGCTGCTGACCCAGAAGCCGGCCGAACTCCTGCCTCAGGTCAAACGCGGAGGCCGCCCGATCCTCGAAGTACCGCCCCTGCTGCCACACCAGGTACAGCGTGGAGCCGGGTCGGTACTCCCACCGCAGCACCGCGTTGCCGCGCAGGCTCCGCACGCGGAAATCGCGCTCGCCAAAGGAGATGTCACTCACCCCATCGCCCTGGAAGTCCACGAACCGGGTATCTCCGTCACGGCAGGTACGGCCGCCGGCGCAGCGAACCGACGTGCCGGCGGGAACCGCCGTCCCCTCCTCGAAGGGCTCGAACTGGTCGGTCCCGGCCTGCGAGAACTGCTTGTAGGTTACGAAGTCGCCGGCCGACACGAGAGGCTGCGCGAAGAGCTGCAGCGTCAGACGCGGGGTGAAGGTGACGTTCAGGCGTGTGCCCAGCGAAAACGTCGTGCGATCGACGTCGGCGAACAGAAAGCGCTGACCAAACGTAGGAGTGAAGGATGGATCGTCCGCCGTCGCGACGTACTGCCGGGGATCCCGCACCCGCGCAAACGACGGCTCCACTTTCATGTCCACCTGCGGCGACGGCCGGTAGCCGACCGCCAACCAGAGCTCGGTGGACCATGCATCGGCGTTGGATCTCGTGAACCGCGCGGACGGGGACACCGTGAGTCGTGCCCGCGGATCCGTGTTCCCACGCAGGCCGTACGTCACACGCGCCGGCACGAGCATCAGCGGCCCGCCACGCGTGGGTACCTCCGACCGCACCTCTGGCGCGTAGCTGAGGCCCGCGTAGAATCCCCAGTAGTTGAGGAAGGTGAGGTCAGCGCTCGTGGTGACGGATCCGTCCTTGTGCGCGTCCCCCCACATGGAGTGGGAGAAGGGCTTGCGCAGCGCCTCGTGACGCCAGTTGTGGAAAGTGGCTGCCGTCAGCCGATAGCTGCGCAGCACGCGCCCTGGCGTAATCTCCTGATAGTCGACCCGCGCTCCGGCATCCAGGCGCTCGCTGTCATTGAAGTACCCGACCTCATTGACGTCGAAGCCGGGCGTGCGTTGTGCCGCCCATACCATACCGGTCCAGTGCCGGCCGCTGCGACGCTCCAGCCGGAGCCGCCACTCCGCGCCGGTAAGCCGGGTGGCGCTCGAGTCCACCCCCAGTCTCCACGCGTCCGGCCGCTGCCGATAATGGGTGGGGCCCCGCTGCAGGCGGATCATCGCCTCCTCCGAACCGGCCGTGTAGCTCCCGGCGAGGAAGCCCGTGATTGCCCACGCCCGCTGGCTCCAGGTGTGCTCGAAGTTCACACCGGTGTACGCGGCCGTGGACGAAAGGAAATCGAGCGATCCGTCGCCGGGCAGGCTGCGATGCATCATGCTCAGCATGCCGCCGACCACCGTCGCGCCGCCTCTCAGCTCCTGCTGCGCCGCGAAGACCGCATATTTGCTTCGCGGCTCGGCGACGAAGCGCGTGAGGCTGTCCCCGTCGGCGAACCAGGCCCGCCCCTCCTCGCGACCCGTGAGCGCCGCCAGGACCCCCACCGAGAGTCCGCCGGCGGTCCGGCCGGTGAGCTTCATGGCGCCGAGGATGCTCGTCTGCTCCGCCACGTCTACGTAGCTCGCGCCGCTCAGCGACGACCGCTGCGGCCGTCGGCCGATGCGCCGGCTGTAGAAGAGCTGCCCCCCCGAGAGATCGAAGTTGAAGATCCGGGCGTCCTCTACGAAAAAGGGTCTGCGCTCGGGATAGAACGTCTCGAATGCGCTGAGGTTGATGACGGCGGGGTCCACCTCGACCTGACCGAAGTCAGGGTTCACGGTCGCGTCCAGGGTGAAGTTCGCGCCGATCCCATAGCGCGCATCGAGCCCCGCGCTGGCATTCGCGTCTCGAGGCTGCCGGAAGGGATTCCCGGCCTCGACAGGGCGCGCTCGCCCTCGCGTCAGCACGTAGGGGCGCAGTTCCAGCCTGGACACACCCTTCGCGAGTTCCACCCCGCTCAGGCGGCCGAAGACGCTCACCCGCCCATGCCGCTGCCGCGATTCCAAAGAGAAGTAGCTCCGCTCGTTGGACGCCATCCGCCGACGGGTGAAGTTGATCCCCCAATCCTGCGGATTCGGGGAAGGCAGGTAGCGGATCTGGGAGAGAGGGATCCGCAACTCCGCGGTCCAGCCCTGCTCATCCAGCTTGACCGCCGACTCCCAGACGGCGTCCCACGACCGGTCCTCGCGAACGTCGTCGAAGAGATAGGCGTCACCCTGAACGCCGGCTGCCGAGATTTGAAAGACGTAGCCGGTGCGGAGATCGACGTCGGGGTCGAGCGAGAGCTCGAAGTAATCGAACTGACCCGTCTCGTCGCGCCGTACCAGCTGCCGGGCGATCGCATCAGGCGAGTCGTCGTACATCCGGGCCCCTACGTACAGCGCGTGCTCATCGTAGAGCACGCGGACCTCGGTCCGGTGCTGCGCGGGGGCGCCCTCGATCGGCTCGCCCTGCACGAAGTTGGTCGCCGCCGGAGCCGCGGTCCACGCATCCTCGTCGAGTCGCCCGTCAATCCGGATGGGGGATCTGCGTTCGGCGGCGACCGCGGTGCGCGCGCCGGAGGTATCCTGCTGAGTGGACCCACCGTCCTGTGCGACGGCCACGGGGGCACCCGGGAACGCGTAGACCAGTACGAGAGCCGCGGCTCTCAGGAAAGTAAAGCCGCGTACGCCGCCGATCCGCATGCGAAGCTCCTTCCCGTGGGAAACAAAAGCGTCGGTCCTTTACCCGTATCCGCCGGCGGCGCGAGGAAAGCTTCCAAGCCTGCGGGCGCGGGCTGATCGAGCGCCTGGAGTGGATGGCCGCTGCGGGGCCCCCGGATTTCTTCGAAGGCAAGGGAACCCGCCCTTCCCACGTTGCCGCCGGGATCAGCGTTCGGCGACAGCACCGGCTATCCCGAATCGCAGAGTCCACCGGAGCTGGCCGTGTTTGCCGTATCCGCGCGCCGAGCGGGCAGGGAAATCCGCGCTCGCCTATGGGGCAGCCCGTGAGCAGGGGGCCTGAGCCGGGCACCTTCATGCTCCGCATCGCGAGGAGCGAAGAAGGCGTCGGGCAGGTACGCCATCATCTTCGGTTTCGCGCGGGCCTGAACCTGCCGCTCCTGGTCTTGATCGACATGGAAGAGCCTGGCTTCAGCTAAACAGGCACGGGTACGAAAGGTAGCCGCCGAGGTTGGGGTTCGGATCCCAGGCAGGCGGCGCGGACGGATTCGGACCGAGCGTCTCGAACGTCGCGAGCAGCGTTTCCAGGGCGGTCTGGATCTCCACGCGCGCGATGCTTGCCCCGGGGCAGCGATGCGCGCCATGGCCGAACGCCAGGTGCGGATTCGGCTGCCGCTCCCACTTGAGCTGATGGGGGTCGGGGAAGCGGGCAGGATCGCGGTTGGCGGCCTCCAGAAAGAGGACGACCCTCTGCCCCGTCCGGATCAGGTGGCCGGGACCCCACTCGCCCGAGAGATCCACGTCTTCGGTAGCATGGCGCCCGAGATAGCGGGTGGGCGTCACCATCCGCAGCAGCTCCTCGGTCAGCCGCCGGCTCACGCCCGAATTCGCCGCCACCATCTGCCGCCAGGCGGCCCACTCCGGAAACATCATCGGAACGCCGTCGGCGATCAGCTTCTGAGTGGTCACCCGGCCGGCGGCGAAGGCCGCCATGCAGTTGATGACGAGGTCCTCGTCCTGGTCGAACGTTCCCGCGCTCAGGAACGAGCTGACCAGGTCGTCGGCGGGCGAGGCCCTGCGCAGGGCAACCAGCTCCCGGAAGTAGTCGCCGAACAGCGTGATCTCCTGCATCCGGATGTTCAGGTAGCCGCTGGTGAGGTCCGCCACGGTCGAGGACCAGCGCGCCAGCTCGGCCACCCGGCCGGGGTCGTCCACCGGGATGCCGAACACCCGGCAGACCGTCTGCAGCGCGTACGGCAGGGCGAAGTCGGCCACCAGGTCGAGCTCGCCGCGCGGGCGCAGCGGCTGGAGCAGCCCGGCCGCGAGCTCCCGGATCCAGCCGGACAGCTCCTGCATCTTGCGAGACGACGCCTGCAGGATCACCCGCTGGGCACTCTGCTGATCCGCCCCGTCCGAAAAGATGATCTGCTTCTCGACCACGTCCTGGATGAACGACCGCCGGGCCGGCCGGGCCCTCCCCCCGCTCGCGAAGCGCAGGTCGGAGGTGAACCGCCGGTCCTCGAGGATGGCCCGAACGGCCCGGTGGTCGGTGACGAGCCAGCAGTCGCCGAGTGGGTCGAACGCGATCCCGTCCTGGGCTCTCGCCCGGTCGTAGAGCGCGTGCGGAGCCTGGTAGGCGCCCCGCATGGCGGCCATGCTCGGGCGATCGGGATGATCGAGGTTGGACACGCGCGCTCCGCGATACCGGATCCGGACAATGCGTCGGGTAAACCGAGCTCCGAACAAAGCGCCTTACGCAGAGGCGCAGAATCGCGCAGGCGCCGCGCGATCACCCGCCACAATATGCAGAAGGGGCCGGGACACGCAAGTCTTATCGCCTTATGTTCCTCACAAGTTACGCCATTATTCGTTGGGTGAACGAGAGGAGCTTCCACACCCCGCGCGCATTGCCGACCATCGCGGCGTCGTCGGCTGTCACAGCGTTCCCGTTCCTTCTGCGTCGCCACATATCGTCATTGAGGGGGCGGAGCCCTGCACACCCTTCCCGTTTTCGATCGGGCAACCACACCGGCCGCATGGTGAGGTGTCGCGGCGGGCGCCGCCGCACTTCCCGGTCACCATCACCACCGGGGGAGCACGATGACCGAGCCCGGGCCGAACCCGGATGCTGTTTCCTTCAATCTCGTGTGCAGAACGGAGGAACAGTCCAACGCAGAGCAGGCAGAGTTGAGCAAGAGAGTTCGCGGAGAACATGCGCCTGTTCTCTGCGAACTCTTTCTGGTCTCTGCGTACTCTGCGTTGAACTGCCCCGGCCCGGCGTGCACAGGAATCGTCGGGAAACGGTATCAGTGGCGAGCCTGGGGGTGCGCGTCACGAGCGACACGTCGCCTCCCCTCGTACGCCTTACGCGCCGCCTTGATCAGCGACGGGAGCAGGGCGTCCCCGGCCGTGCCGGCCACGCGGCACTGGAGCGTGGCCTCGGCCACGGCGATCGGCTCTCCACAGCCGGCGGCGTGACGACGGTGACGCGGCACCGGCTACTTGCCGCGGGCGACCTGGCGGCGCTTGCCGCTTTGACGCGGGCGGGCTTCTTCGGGCGCCGCGACCGGCTAGCGCTCGGCCGCGGCCGGGAGCGTCTCGCCCAGCGCTGCAGGTTCTCAACCTTCCGCGAGAACGTGTTCGCGAGCTGCTGCATCCTCCGCGAGGCGGCGCCAGTTCTCCAGAGCCCTCTCGTGGCGGCGCTCGATCACCGCGTAGACCTCCTCCGGGGTCACGCCGGCCGACGCGAGCAGGATGTACAGGTGCATGAGCACGTCGGCCGCCTCGCGGGCCACGTGATCCCGCGCGCCGAACTTCAGGCCGATATCCACCTCCTGGTCCGCCAGGAGGGCCTGGTGCGCCTCGTTCAGCTCGTAGGCCTCCTCGCTGAACTTCTTCCGGAGCTTGGACGGGTTCTGGAGGAGCTCGCGAATGTTGAACGCACGTTGCGGGGGTTGCCCTGCTCCCGCGGTGGGGCCGTTGCGGCGCGACTCGATGGTCGCCCAGAACTGTGCGAGGATCCGCTCGGTTGACATGTCGCCTTCCAGTGGCAGGGTGTAGGTGAAGCAGCGGCGGTTACCGAAATATAGTCGCATTCGGCGAGCCGCCGGGCAAGTCCGTTGCCTGGTTCTGAAGTTCGAGGGGGAGGCTATTCGAAAAAACGGGACAAACTGAGCGGCCATCCCCGTGACCCCCGCCCCACGGGCCGTCCAATGCCGTGGCAGCCGGCGTGTTCCCCAAGACGATGCACGCTTCAATCGGCGACAGCCTGGGCGGCCCATTTAGCGTGGCGGCGCTCCAGCACCGCGTAGACGTCGTCCGGGGTCACGTCGATCGACGCGAGCAGGATGTACAGGTGGATGAGCACGTCGACCGCCTCGGCGGCCACGTGGTGCTTGACACCGAAGCCCTTCTGCCCCTCGTCCTCGATCGCATTGGTCTCGAGGCGCGTCAGGCGGGCCTGGTGCGCCTCGAGCACCTCGTAGGCCTCCTGGATGACCTTCTGCCGGAGCTTGAAAGGGTTCTGGAGGAGCTCGCCGACGTAGCCGGTGGTGTCGCTGCGGCGCGACTGGATGGTTTCCCAGAGCTTTCCGAGGATCTGTTCGTTCGCCATGTCGCCTCCGAGGGCAGGGCGTGGGTAAAGCAGCTGCGGGTGCCGAGGTGGCAGGCGGGCCCCCTCTCTGGCGGACGACGCAGAGCACGGCATGCCGCATTTATAGTCGCATCCGGCGAACGGCCGGGCAAGTCGGTTCCCTGGTCTTCCGCGGGCTGCGCGGCCTCACCACCACCTCGGAAACCTCCCGCTTCACTAACGGGGCGGCACTGGCCGGGTGCGGGCTCCACCGCTCGTTGCGCTGCGTCCGATCGAGCTCCTCCGTGTCCCACTACCGCAAATTGTTGCGGGTTACATGTGCCGCGGTTTACTATGGAACAGGTGATTCCCGGCGCCGCCGGACCGGCGATCCACGGACCCATCCACCCCGTGCCACCGATGCCTGCAGACGCCCTGATGTCCACGCTGGAGGAAGCGAAACCGGTCCACGCGCGGTGGTCGGAGGTGAACCGCCAGTTCCTGGATTTCGTTGCCGCCAACCCGGAGTGCATGGACCGGGGCAGCTACACCGTCATCAGCCAGGCGCCCGGCCTGCAGACGTAC
>DATABZ010000146.1:0-9970 GCA_036259315.1 Gemmatimonadales bacterium
GGTGGTGGACGACGCGATCATCGATGTCGAGAACATCGCCCGGCGGCTTCGGCTCAACCGTGCCCTCCCCAGTCCGCGGCCGGCGAGCCGGGTCGTGCTCGAGGCGTCGCTCGAGGTGCGCGGGAGCGTCGTCTATGCCACGTTCGTCGTGGCCCTCGTCTTCGTGCCGGTCCTGCTCCTCACCGGGGTACAGGGAGCCCTGTTCCGTCCGCTCGCCCTGGCCTACATCCTGGCCACGCTGGCCTCCCTGGTGATCGCGCTGACGGTCACGCCGGCGATGACGCTCGTGTTCCTGGGCCACCGGGCCGGCCGGGCCGGCGAGGCGCCGGTGCTCACCTGGCTCAAGCGCCGCTACCAGCGTGCCCTCTCCTGGAGTCTGCCGCGTCCAGGGCTCTTCGCCGGTGCGGCCTTGCTCGTGTGCGGCGCCGCGGCGGCCACCGTGCCGTTCTTCGGGGCGACGTTCCTCCCCGAGTTCCGGGAAGGCCATTACCTGGTCCATATGTCCGCCGTTCCCGGCACTTCCCTGGACGAGTCGCTCCGGCTGGGACGGCACGTGACGGAGGCGCTCCGCGCCGATCCACGGGTGCGCTCGGTAGCCCAGCGCATCGGGCGGGCGGAGCTGTCGGAGGACACCTGGGGGCCCCATTACACGGAGTTCGAGGTGAGCCTGGTTCCGCTCACGGGTGATGCCGCCGAGACGGTGGAGCACGACCTGCGGACGCTGTTACTGGGGTTCCCGGGCGTGAACTTCGCCATCCGCGGCTTTCTCTCGGAGCGCATCGAAGAGACCCTGACCGGCTCCACGGCCGAGCTGGTCGTGCGCGTGTTCGGGGACGATCTCGACAGTCTGGATGTGGCGGCGCGGAAGGTCGCCGAAGCCATGGCCGGCGTCCCCGGCACCATCGACGTCCAGTACGACCCGCCGGCCGTGACCCCGGAGGTCGCCGTCCGGCTGCGGCACCGGGACGCCGCTGCGGTGGGCCTGCGGCCCGACGAGATCCTCGCGGCCGTGGAGGTCGCGACCCGTGGCGTCACGGTGGCTCATCTGGCGGAGGGGAATCGCTCCACGGCCGTCACGGTGAGCCTTCTGCCCGAGCGGCGCTCCCGCCCCGAGGATCTTCGCTCGCTGCCCATGATCTCGGAGGCGGGACGGCTGGTCGAGCTGCACCAGGTGGCGGACGTGGCGCGCACCACGGGGCGGTCGCTCATCATGCACGTGGGCACGCGGCGGGTGCAGACCGTCACCGCGAACGTGGCGGGCGGCGACACGGAGGGCGTCACGGGGCAGGTGGAGGCGCGGCTGGCGGCCGGCGTCGGGCTCCCGTCCGGAGTGTACGCCGAGGTGGGAGGCACCGGCACGGCGCAGCGCGAGGCGCGTCGGGAACTGTTGCTCAACAGCCTTTTGGCCGGCGCGGGGATCGTCATGCTGCTGTGGCTGGCCTTCGGCGAGGCCAGCCGGCTGGGCCTCGTGCTGGCGAACCTCCCCTTCGCCCTGGTCGGCGGCGTGCTCGCCGTGTATGCGACCGGGGGCATCCTCTCGCTCGGCTCGCTGGTGGGCTTCGTGACGCTCTTCGGCATCGCCACGCGTAACGCCGTGATGCTGGTCTCCCACTACGATCACCTGGTGCGAGCCGAGGGGTTTCCCTGGGGGCCGGAGGCGGCAGCCCGGGGCGCCATGGAGCGACTGGGCCCCATCCTGATGACGGCCCTGGTCACCGCCCTCGGGCTGCTCCCGCTCGCGGTCGGGAGCGGGGATCCCGGGCGCGAGATCGAGGGCCCCATGGCCATCGTGATCCTGGGGGGCCTGGCGACCTCGACCGTGCTCACGCTGTTCGTGCTCCCCACGCTGGCGCTCCGCTTCGGCCGCTTCGCGGATCGCCGTCACCTCGACGCCGAGGAGGCACTCTCATGAGACGTGCGCTGGTGTTGTCGGCACTGCTGGCCCCCGCGCCGCTGGCGGCGCAGGATACCGTTCACTTCACCCCGAAGGTGCAACAACCCACCTTCGCGGTCCGGGAGCCGGTGCTGCGCATCCGGCCCGGAACGGTGCTGGTGAGTCGCACCCACTTCGGCCCATACTACACCGAGGCCGGCGGGGCGTTCCCGGGCGAGGTGGGGCCCATCTACGTCGAGGGTGCCACCACGGGGGACATGCTCAGGGTGCGGATCGTGAAGGTGCGCCCGAATCACGGCCTCGCGGCCTCCCAGGTGTACTCGGACTTCGGCGGACTGGCGACCGATGATCGCGTGCGACTCCTCAACCAGCCGATTCCCGCCCGGCGCTACGTCTGGCGGCTCGACACGACCCGGATGGTCGGCACCACCGAGATGCCCCGGAGCCGGGTCAAGCGCATGGAGATCGACCTCCAGCCCATGCTCGGGCGGGTCGCGGTCGCGCCTCGTGGCGAGGAGGCGTTCGCCGGTCTCTGGCCCGGCGACTTCGGCGGCAACATGGACGCGCAGGAGGTCAGGGAGGGCACTACCGTCTACCTGCCGATCTTCCACGACGGGGCCTATTTCTACTTCGGGGACGGCCACGCACGCCAGGGCCATGGGGAAGTGGCGGGAACCGGGCTGGAGACCAGCATGGACGTCGTGCTCAGGATCGACGTCGTGAAAGGGAAGACCATCGACTGGCCACGTCTGGAAGACGCGGACCACATCATGGTGGTCGGCAGCGCGCGGCCGCTCATCGACGCGTTCCGGCTCGCGCACGTGGAGCTGATCGAGTGGATGGAGCAGGAGTACGGCTTCGATCGGCTCGACGCCTATACTCTGGTCGGGCAGGTGGGCGAGAGCACGGTGGCCAACATCGTGGACCCCGCTTATTCCGTGGTGGCGAAGATCCGGAAGCGCTACCTGAGAGCGGCGCGGTAGGCGCCCGAACTACAACCTCGCCGGGTATCTCATGTCCGTCCCTGCGACCCTCTATGCCCACGCCGCACTGCGGATCGTTTCCGGCTTCCTGTTTCTGCAGCACGGCTACCCCAAGCTGTTCGGAACCCTCCCAGGATCAGGCGAGGCGAACGACCCCGCCGAGTTCCTCTCCATCATCTGGGTGTCCGGCATGCTCGAAGTGGTCGGGGGGTTCCTCATCATGATCGGGCTGCTCACTCGTCCGGTCGCGTTCCTCGTTGCCGGAGAGATGGCGGTCGCGTACTTCTGGCGCCACGCGCCGCGGGGCTTCTGGCCCGGCGACAACGGGGGCGAGCTTGCGGCCCTCTATTGCTTCGTGTTCCTGTTCCTGACCGCGGCGGGGGGCAGCGTGTGGAGCGTGGATGAGCTGCTGCGCAGGCGGCGTGGAGGGGTTTCGTAGGCGCCGCCGTCGTGTGAGCGGCTAGAGCAGCTCCGCGGGAGCCACGGACGCGGGATCGGTAGCCTCGAAGACCCGGCCCAACCTTCCGAGCAGCAGCCGTGCTTCGAGAGCCATGACGCACACTGCCGTGACCACGGCAAGCGCGGCGACCCATCGGCTGGGACCCAGCCCGAGCCACACGACGGCCCCGGCTGCCGCCGGGGCTACGAGCAACCCGGCCAGGATCAGCAGGAACCCGGACATGATCAGCATGTTGTGGCCCAGGGCTTCGACGCCGAGGGGGCGGTCGGGGCCCGGGTTCACCCAGCCGGGGAGCAGGATCGCCGCGCCGTTCTGGATCAGCATGCCCAGGAAGTTGACCGCGGGCAGGAGGGCTACGGCTGCGGCGAGGATCGTGGTTCGGAGCTCGGGCGGCGGATCGGTCACCTCGCCACCCCAGAACGCCAGATAGGCCACGCCCAGAAGACCGAGTTGCAGGGCGGAGAGCACGGTGGTCGAGCCGGCGGTCTCAGCCCCCACGACCGACGCTCCTCCCAGGGGGTAGCTGCGCAGGACCGCGAGCCGGCCGAGATCGGTGCGGAGGTCGTTCCTGATCCACTGAGGCCCGAGCACGAACAGGAAGCCCGCCCACATCGCGCAGAGCCACCCGACGATCTCGAGCAACGTCCCGCTTCCGCCGGTCGTGGAGAACACGAGAATCCCGAGGGCCGCCGCGCCCAGCGCCGCCGCCATGGTCCGGACCCGGCCGGCGCGCAGCATCGAGACCAGATTCTTCCACAGCAGCGCGCCCGCCGGCCAGCCGGTCGGCGCGAGTCGGGGAACCCGGCGCGCGGTGAAGCGCGGCTTGCGGGCGGAAGGTCTGTCCGGTCGATAGCGCGCCAGCGCCGCCGCCGCGGCCGTCTCCTCGAAGGCGGCGTCCGACCGAACCACCCAGACGTAGTGCGCGATCAGCATGCCCAGCGCCGGAACCATTGCCGCACCCCACGAGTGGCCGTGCTCGACCAGCAGCGGGCGCACCAGGAGCCGCGCCGGGAGGAGCAGCGCGTGGGGGACCGGCCGCAGCGCGGCCTCCCGTGCGGCCGCGAGGAACTCCCCCAGGCCCGCGTCCCAAGCCGCCCGGAGCGCGGGCATCGCCTGCGCGACGTCACGCAGCGCGAGCACCGCGACGACACCGACCAGCGTCAGCGTGAGTGCTCGGGCCCGGAGCCCCGTCGTTCCATGCTCGCGCAGGCTCCCGCGCAGGAGCGCCACGCCGAGGCGATGAAGGGAAAGGGTCGTCAACAGCACCCAGATGGCGGCTGCGCGCCGCCACGGTGCCGCGGCGGCCCACCCACCCCAGAGGAGCGCGGTCCAGAGGAGCACGTTGAACAGAACGACGAACTGGCCCCGGAGCAGCTTGTAGCGGATGAGCTGGGTTCTCGTGAGCGGGGCGGGGAAGAGCCAGGTCACCTCCGCGCGGGAGAACGCCAGCGCCCGCCGCTCGGAGCCGAAAATCCAGGTCCACAGCACCGCGAGGGTGACTCCCACCGCGGCCAGGAGCTCGACCACGTCGGGCGACACCTCCACCGGGCCGGAGGTCGGCCGTTGCCGCACCCCGATAGCCCACAAGTACGCAAGGCCCAGCAGCAGCGCGAGCGCGTAGCGCGGGGTGCGAAGCCGGCGCACCTGGCGCGCGAGCCTGTTCCGCGCGGATCGCAGGGCGAGGTAACCGAGGGCGCTCTTCACTCGCCTTCCAGACTCTCCTGCCCCACAAGCCCGAGAAACACGTCCTCCAGCCGCAACCCGGCCAGGTCCGGCCGAGCGGCGACGATCTCGTCGATCGTGCCGAAGGCGAGCACCCGGCCGCGGCGCATGATCAGCACCCGGGTGCAGACCTCTTCCACCAGGTGCAGCAGGTGCGAGGAGAGGATCACCGCGGCCCCGGATCGCGCGTGGTCGCGGATCGTGGCTTTCATGCGCCGGATGCCGACCGGGTCCAGGCCGGTGAGCGGCTCGTCGAGCAACAGGGCCCTGGGCGAGTGAATCAGGCCGCACCCGATCGCCAGCTTCTGTTTCATCCCGCGGGAGAGCTCCTCCGGCAGCGCGCCGCGGCGGTCCTCCAACTCGAGCTCCCGGAGCACACCCGGGATCCGCGCGTCCACATCGTCCACCTGGTAGAGCCGGGCGACGAAGCGCAGGTGCTCCTCGACCGTGAGGTACTCGAAGAGGTGCGGCTCGTCGGGCACGAAGGCGAGCGCGGACTTCGCCGCCACGGCGTCGGTGGCGAGGTCGTGGCCGGCGACCCGTAACCGTCCTCGCGTCGGAATGGTGATGCCGGCCAGGCAGTGCAGCGTGGTGGTCTTGCCCGCGCCGTTGGGTCCCACGAGCCCAACGACCTCGCCGCCCAGCACCTGGAAGGACAGGTCCTGGACCGCGACGACATCGCCGTACACCTTGTGCAGACCCTCGGCCTCGATCACTGAAACTTTCCCTTGCCTGTGGGCGTCTCTAGTTGAAACATTCAGGTCCCCCCGGGTCGCTCATCGGCCCTGGGCGTGTTTACCCATATGGGCCGGTCTCGTCCGGAGTGAACCTATGCGCAACTACTGGCTCAAGATCCTGCTTGGCGCCCTGGGCGTCTTCACCATCGGCATGATCGGCGTCACGCTCGTCCGGAGCGGCATCGCCAAGGTGAACAGCGTGGTCGAGAGCGACGAGCCGATCACCATCCCGCTGGGCCTGGTGCCGTTCGTGCTGGCGGGAGAGCGACTCGGCAATTTGGACCACGTCACCCTCTATCGCGAGACGCCGAACCGGGTGGAGGCCGTCGAGCTGGCCGTGGAGCTGTCCGACACCTTGCTGGCGCACGGCCTCGCCGGCTGTCGTCTGGTCGCCGACATCGAAGGCGACGGGGGAGACTCCGGCGTCGACATCCGGGTAGGACGCGGGCGCGATCATTCCAATGCGTTCCGCTGCCTGGCGGGCGACTCCACCCCCGCGGATCTCGTCGAATTCGGCGTCGCCATCTTCGAGCCGGGAGAGGTGGAGGTTCCGCTCCTCCTGCCGGTGGATGTCGTGACCGACCTCCAGAATATCGACTTCGGCAATCACGCCGGGGTGGAAGGTGATTCGCTCGAGATCTCGGTGCCGGACGCCGACTCGATCGCCGCCGAGGTGGAGCGTCGGCTCGACTCGGCGGGGATTCGGCGGGAGCGGGGCGGGTCGAGGGCGGCGGCGGCCCGGCGCTTCGCTGACTCGATCCGTGCGGAGGCACGGGAGCGATTGGCGGAGGACGCCGATCCCCAATAGCTTCCCGGACGATGCTCCTCGTCCTCGACAATTACGACAGCTTCACCTACAACCTGGTCCAGTATGCCGGCGAGCTCGGCGCGGACCCGGTAGTCTACCGGAACGACGCCTTGAGCGTCGAGGCCGTGCTCGACCTCGATCCCTCCGCCATCGTCGTCTCCCCTGGTCCCTGCACTCCACGTGAGGCGGGCATTTCCGTGCCGCTGATCCGCGCCGCCGCGGGCCGCGTGCCGGTGCTCGGCGTCTGCCTCGGCCACCAGGCCATAGGGGAGGCGTTCGGCGGCCGTGTGGTCCGCGCCGACCGCCTGATGCACGGCAAGACGACGCCGGTGGCCCACCGCGGCCACCCCCTCTTTCGAGGTGTGCCCGCGCCGTTCGAGGCCATGCGTTACCACTCGCTGGTCGTGTCGCCGGAAGGCCTGCCCGGGGAGCTGGAGATCACCGCGTGGTCCGACGATCGTCAGGAGGCGTCCGAGATCATGGCGCTCTGCCACCGATCGCTGCCGGTCTACGGGCTGCAGTTCCACCCCGAATCGGTGGGAACGTCCCCCGGGAAACGGCTGCTCTCGAATTTTCTCGAGCTCGCCGATGCTGCCCGATCCCCTTCGAGGCTTACGTCATAAGCCGTTCCGGTTCAACGCGATAGGGCATACGCCCGCGCTGCCGTCGTGCGCGGCACGCGTTTTGACTACGCCTTCCCGCTCTGTTAGCTTCCGTGATGCGCGTCCTAGGCGTCATTCCGGCTCGTCTTGGCTCGACCCGACTCCCCAACAAACCGCTCCAGATGCTGGCCGGCGAACCCCTCATCACCCGGGTCGTCCAGCGTGTGCAGGAGCACGGATTGGTGGACGAGCTGGTGGTGGCCACGGACTCGCCGATGGTCGCGCAGGTGGTGGAGCGCTCCCAGGTGCGCGCCGTGCTCACCGCCCGGGGGCATCTCAGCGGGACGGACCGCGCGGGCGAGGTCGCTGCCCGTCCGGAGTACGCGGGCTTCGACATCGTGGTCAATGTGCAGGGCGACGAGCCGTTCCTCACGCGCGAGGCGCTGACGGGCGCGATCGACCGCGTGGCGCGGGGCGACGACGTCGGCACGGCCGCCGCGCCGCTGGATCCGGCGCTTGCCGGTGATCCCGCGCGGGTAAAGGTCGTGACCGACGCGCGGAGCAGAGCACTGTACTTTTCGCGCGCGGCGATTCCGCACCTGCGGGACGTGACCGACCAGGGGCCTTCGCGGTACTGGCAGCACCTCGGGATCTACGCGTACACCCGCGGAGCCCTGCTGCGGTGGAGCACCCTGGAGCCCAGCCAGGCGGAGCTGGCCGAGCGGCTGGAGCAGCTGCGGGCGCTGCACTACGGGCTGCGCATCGGCGTGGCCTTGCTGACCGAGCCGGTCGAGCCCGGTATCGATACACCCGACGACCTACGACGGGCGGAAGCCCATTGGCACGCACTGCAGAGGTGAAGCTATGAACCCGGGTCCGAACGCGACCAAGTACATCTTCGTCACCGGCGGCGTCGTCTCTTCCCTCGGGAAAGGCATCGCCGCCGCGTCGCTAGGACGGCTGCTCGTGGAGCGCGGGCTGAGCGTCACGATGCAGAAGTTCGATCCGTACATCAACGTGGACCCGGGCACCATGTCGCCGTTCCAGCACGGCGAGGTGTTCGTTACCGACGACGGCGCCGAGACCGATCTGGACCTCGGCCACTATGAGCGCTTCATCGACCGCTCGCTCTCCCAGCAGAACAACATCACCACTGGGCGGATTTATCAGACGGTGATCAACAAAGAGCGGCGGGGCGAGTACCTCGGGAGCACGGTGCAGGTCATTCCGCACATCACCGACGAGATCAAGAACGCCATCCGGCGCACGGCTCCGGGGCACGACGTGGTCATCACCGAGATCGGCGGCACCGTCGGCGACATCGAGTCGCTGCCGTTTCTCGAGGCCATCCGGCAGTTCCGCCAGGAGGTGGGACGGGACAACGCGATCGTCATCCACCTGACGCTGGTGCCGTTCATCGCGGCCGCGGGCGAGCTCAAGACCAAGCCCACCCAGCACTCCGTGCGCGAGCTGATGCAGATCGGTCTCCAGCCCGACATCCTCATCTGCCGCAGCGAGCAGGCCATCTCCGCCGATATCAAGCGCAAGATCGCGCTCTTCTGCAACGTGGATTTCGACTGCGTCATCGAGAGCCCGGACGTGAGCTCGATCTACGAGATCCCGCTCCGCTTCCACGCCCAGGGCATGGATCGCGTCGTCTGCGAGCGCCTGCGGTTGGAGACCCGGGAGCCGGATCTCACCGAGTGGGAGGCGATCGTCGCGCGCGTCCTCCGGCCCTCGCACAAGGTGCGGATCGCGGTGGTGGGCAAGTACACGGCGCTGCACGACGCCTACAAGTCGGTGCAGGAGGCGCTGATTCACGGCGGCATCGCGAACGACGCTCGGGTCGAGATCGAATGGATCGCGAGCGACCGCTTCCAGGACCAGGCGGCGGCGGGCAAGGCGCTCGCCGGGTACGACGGGATCCTGGTGCCCGGCGGGTTCGGCGAGCGCGGCATCGAGGGCATGGTGAACGCGGTCCGGTGGGCCAGGGAGAACGAGCTGCCGTTCTTCGGCATCTGTCTCGGCCTTCAGGTCGCCATCATCGAGTTCGCCCGGAATGTCTGCCGGCTGCCCGAGAGCAACAGCACCGAGTTCGCCGCCGACTGCACGACCCCGGTGATCGCGCTGATGCAGTCGCAGCGCGAGGTGGCCGACATGGGAGGCACCATGCGGCTCGGGGCCTACACCGCGCGACTGCGTCCCGGCTCGCGGGCTGCGCAGGCGTACGGCACCGGGGAGATCAGCGAGCGGCACCGCCATCGCTGGGAGGTCAACAACGCCTACCGGGACGTGCTGGCGGAGTACGGCCTCCGGCTCTCGGGGCAGTCACCCGACGGCGGCCTCGTCGAGGTGATCGAGCTGCCGGACCACGCCTGGTTCATCGGCTGCCAGTTCCATCCCGAGCTGAAGTCCCGGCCCACCCGACCGCACCCGCTGTTCAGCGGTCTGGTGGAAGCGGCCCTGGACCGGCGGCTCGCGACCCGGCTTCCGGTCGAGGACGACCGTCGCTGATGATCGTTCTCTCCGGGATCCAGATCGCCGACACCCCGCTGGCCTGGCCCGTCGACTCCTCGACCGTGCTCGCCGAGGGCGGGGTGGGCCGGTTCATCCAGGACCGGGTGCGGACCCCCGACGGTGAGGTGATGACCCGGGAGTACGTCCGCCATCCCGGTGCCGTCGGAGTGATCGCCCTGGACGAGCACGAGCGCGTGGCCCTGGTGCGGCAGTATCGGCACCCGGTACGGCATCGGCTCGTGGAGCC
>DATABZ010000147.1:0-32162 GCA_036259315.1 Gemmatimonadales bacterium
GCATTGTCGGCAGGCAATGGCGGGGCGGCAGAGGTCGGGTGGGGGCCCCGGAGCCGACGTCGGCAGCGGTACGGCCCGCGGAGGGGACCCCCGCCCGACCTCCGGGGGGCCCCACCGACCGCAGAGCGGACCACAGCAGCACTAGCGGCCAACTATGCGAACTGCGGCTCCGCGATCCCCACCGCCCCGAGCAGCGTCGCCAGCCGGTGCATGTACGTGTGCTCGCCGAGCGCCCGCTGCCGCGCACCCGCGGCGACCTGTTCCGACCAGGCCCGGTCCTGCAGCGCCTCGGAGAGCAGCCCCTTGAAGTCCGCCGCGGACCGCGCGACCAGGATCTCGGACCCCTCGCGGAAGTTCCGGTGGATGTCGGGACGGTCTTCAACCACTTGGGGCACGCCGATCGCGGCCAGCTCGAAGAGACGGCGGTTGCAGCCCGGGTCGCCGTCACCGCTCGCATCCGAGCACTGGACGTTCACCGCCACGGACGCCCCCGCGTACGCGCGGATGTAATCGTTGTGCTCCAGCAGCTCGCCGCGGCAGTAGTCCCGCAGCTTAGTCTTGCGCCACCCCGGGCCCCAGACCGCGAGGCCGAACTCCACCAGCTCGGAGAGCACCCGCTCCCGGTGCGGCGTGGCCGTGCCGGCGAAGACTACGTTGGCGCGGAACTGGTCGCGGGAGCGCATGGGCCGGTGGACCGAGGGATCACAGCCCGGCGGAAGGTAGTACATCGGCGGAAGCCCCACGCTCTCGTCGGGATCCTCCACGACCGAGCTGCCCGCCACGAAGACCAGGTCGTAGGATGCCGCCAGCGCGGAGACCGCGGCCCGGCCCCGCCGCTCGTCGCAGAACCAGTTGACCCACAGTGCCCGGCTCTCGCGCTTGAGCTCGGCCACCAGCTCGGGCGGCAGCTGGCTGCCCTCCAGCACCAGGACCAGCGCGGGGTCGGCGTGGCGCAGGGCCTTGGCCAGCCGATCGCGAAGCCCGATGCGCCGCAGGCGATTCACCAGCCCACCCTGACTCACGAGATTGAAGGAGGTGACCCTGCAGCCGAGCCGCTCGAGGGCGCGCCGGCGGAGCGCGGTGTGGGCGTGCATCGCCTCGTCGAACGCGCCGACGAGCAGCACGCGGTTGTTCTCCAGGTGTTCCATCGTGGGTCGAACTGAAAGGTTCATCGGCGCTCACCGTCGAAGCAAAGTCGGAAACTAGCGTGAGGACGCCGGATCACAACCTCCCGATTTTGCGGGTCACACTCCGCGAGCGACCACGGTCGCGTCGTCCTCACGGAACTGAAGATCGTGCAGGCGGCGGTAGAGCCCGCCGGCGCGGTAGAGCTCCTCGTGGGTGCCCCGCTGCACGATCCGCCCCTCGTCGAGCACCACGATCTCGTCCGCGTCCCGGACGGTGGCGAGTCGGTGCGCGATCACCAGTACGGTCCGCTCGCGCATCAGGCGATCGATCGCCTGCTGCACCAGCCGCTCGGATTCGGTGTCGAGCGCGCTGGTGGCCTCGTCGAGGATGAGGATCGGCGGATCGCGCAGCAGCGCGCGGGCGATGGCGATCCGCTGGCGCTGGCCACCGCTCAACCGGGTGCCCCGCTCGCCGAGCACGGTGTCCAGCCCTTGGGGGAGCTGGCGGATGAAGGCCGCAGCGTTCGCCGCGTCCGCCGCGGCCTCGACCTGCTCGCGGGTGGCCCCGGGCGAGCCGTAGGCGATGTTGGCGAACACCGTGTTGTTGAGCAGGACGGTGTCCTGGCTCACGACCCCCATGAGGGCGCGCAGCGAGCGTCGTCGGAGCCGGGTGAGGGGGACTCCATCCAGCAGAATCCGGCCCTCGGTCGGGTCGTGGAACCTGGGCAGCAGGTCGGCCAGCGTCGTCTTCCCCGCCCCGGAGGGCCCGACCAGGGCGACGACACGCCCCTTCGGGATCGTGAACGAGACCTCGCTGAGCACCGGCACACCGTCACCGTAGCGGAACCCGACCCGGTCGAACACGATCTCGCGCTCGAACTTCGCCTCCCCCTCGCCGGGCCGGTCCATCTCGGTCGGCGGCTCGTCCAGCACCTGGAAAATCCGCTCCGCGCTCGCGAGCGCGAGGGCCATGACGGCCGGGAAGCCGGAGATGGTCTTGAGCGGCGAGGTGAGCCGGAGGGCGGCCATGAGGAAGACGATGATCGTGGCCGGAGCGAGCGGCGCCTCCAGGCCGAGCAGCTCCGGCCGGGTCGCGGCCCAGATGATGAGAATGACGAGGAACCCGGAGAAGACCTCCGTGACCGGGCTGGTGAGGGAGGAGAACCGCTGGGTGCGGATCACCTGCTTCCGGTACCGGTCGGTCTGGGCGCCAAACGCCCTGGCCTCACGCGCCTCCTCACCGTAGGAGCGGATCAGCCGGATGGCCCCGATCCGCTCCGCGACCGTCGCGGTGACCTCGCCCCGCTCCCTGCTCCGGGCGCGGGCATGGCGGCGGAGCCGGCGGACCAGCCGCTGGAGCAGGATCACCAGCAGCGGCACGAAGGCGAGGGTGAAGAGGGTGAGGCGCATCGAGATCTGGCTCAGCACCGCCAGGGTGACCAGGACCACGACCAGGTTCTGGAACAGCGAGACCAGTGACGCGGTGATCACCGCCTTGGTCTGGTCCACGTCGGCCATCATCGCCGAGATCACCTGGCCCGCGCGGGTGCGCTGGAAGAAACCCAGGTCCAGGGTGAGCAGGTGGTCGAACAGCCGGGTGCGGAGGTCGCGCACCAGACCTTCCTGCGCGCGCACCGTGATCTGGCTGGAGAGGTAGGAGAGGGTGTTCTTGAGCAGCAGTCCGAGCACCAGGACCACGACCAGCCGGCCGGCGGCTTCCGCCGGCGAGAGCCCCGCGACCAGCGGCTGAACCATCCGGTCCACCAGCTCCTCGAGCTGGGTGGAGCCCGTCCTGAGATCCCCTGCGGTTCCGAACAGGTTCTTGAGCAGCGGGATGAGCACGACCAGCACGAACCCGTCGAGCACGGACGCCAGGAACGTGACCACGACGCCGGCGGCCAGCAGCCCCCAGTAGGGCCGCACCAGCTTCAGCAGCCGTAGCTCGGTCCGCACCGTCAGGCGTGGCGCGGGGTGAGCAGGGCGATGGGGAGGATGACCTCTTCGGGCGACACGCCGCCGTGGAGGAACGCGCCGCGGTAGCGGGCCTGGTACTCCCGCAGCTTGGTGGGGTAGACGAAGAAACGGTCGCCCGTGGCCATGAGGAGCCGGGTGCCCGGTCCCCGCGCGGGGAGGCCGTACGCCGGCAGGTCGTCCACCACCAACGCGGCATCCGGCTCCTGAGCACGGAGGTCGTCGCCGAACTTGTACCGGAGGTTGGACGTGGTGTCCCGCTTGGCGTAGACCGTGGCGGGCGTGTGACAGTGGATGGACCCGTGGTCTGTGGTGAGCAGCACGGGTACGCCGCGCCGCTCCGCCTCGCGGAGCGCGTCCCAGAGCGGCGAGCGCTCGAACCAGGTCCGGGTCAGGTTCCGGAGCGCGGGGGTGTCCCGGGCCACCTCGTACAGGGTCGAGTTCTCGGTACGGCCGTGCGTCAGCTGGTCGATGAAGTTGAAGACCAGTGCCGTCACCCCGTCCTGCGCGAGGTGCGCCGGGAGGCGGCGGAGCAGTCCGTCCCCGTCCGCCGCGGTGAACACCTTCTCGTAGTGCACCGGCACCTGGCGCCCGGTCAGCTCCTTCAGCTGTTCGGTCAGGAGCTCGGCCTCGTGTGAGTTGAGGCTCGCCTCCTCGTTGTCGGTCCACCACTGCGGGTAGCGCGCCTTGATCTCGGCGGGAAACAGGCCGCTGAAGATCGCGTTGCGCGCGAAGGGCGTGGCCGTGGGCAGGATGGAGAAGTAGTAGGCGGTCTCGATGTCGAAGCGGGCGGTGATGAGCGGCCGGATCATGGCCCACTGGTCGAGCCGCAGGCAGTCCACCACGACCAGGAGCGCCTTCCGGTGCATGTCCAGCACCGGGCGCAGGAACTCGGCCCCGATGTCCACCGACAGCGGGGGCCGGTCGCTCTCGCCATCGTGGAGCCAGCGAGCGTAGTTGCGCTGGAGGTAGCGGGCGAAGTCCTGCCGCAGGCTTTCCTGAAGTGTCCGGAGGGCGTCCTGAAGCCCCGGCTCGTCCGCCTGTCCCAGGCGGACCTCCCACTCCGCCAGCTCCGCCACCAGCTCGACCCACTCCCGCCAAGTCAGCGGGCTGCCGCGCCGCGCCTCGAGGTCGCGGAAGCGGGTCGCGAAATCCCGCGAGAGACGTTGCTGCCGGATCCGGTCCCCGTCGAGCAGGCGGGTCACCACCGAGAGGATCTGGCGCGGGTTCACCGGCTTGATGAGATAGTCCGAGATGTCGGCGCCGATGGCGTCCTTCAGCGTCTCGGTCTCCTCGCTCTTGGTCACCATGACGACCGGCATGCCGTGGTCGATGGTGCGGATGGCGCGGAAGAGCTCGAGCCCGCGGCGCCCGGGCATCTGCTCGTCCAGCAGCACCACCCCGTAGGGCTGGCGCTGGAGCAGCGCCAGGGCGTCGTCGCCGTGCGCCGTAGTCTCCACGGCAAAGCCCTGCTCTTCCAGGAAGAGAATGTGGGACGTGAGGCTCTCGACCTCGTCGTCCACCCAGAGGATGCTCTTGGGACGGGGCATGAGGGAAAAGATAGCGGAACGGCGGAACGGCGCTGGCGCCGCCTCACGAAGAAAGCAAGGGATCCGCTCACCCGGTGTCGAGCACCGCCGAGACGATCCCTCGCTTCGTGTTCAGCCCTGCATTACCCCAAGCTGTCGCGTTCACCTACCGCCGTTCCGCCGTTCCGCCAGCGGCGTGGTCGCCGAGAGGAGGGGTTCCGCCGGTGCGGTGCGGGGCCGGGGGCGGTTCCGCCGGTGGGGCGCTGGGCCGGGAGCGGTCCCGCCGTCCCGCCGCTCCGCCCTCTTACGACCGCGGCAGCCCCTCCGGCAGGTCCGCAATCACGTACGCCATCACCGCCATGGCCGCCACACAGCGGGCCACTTCGGCGGGATCGAGCTTGTCGAGCGTGTCGCCCTCGCTGTGATGATACCAGAAGTACCGGGTGCCGTCCACCAGGAGACCGAGACCAGGGACACCTTCCTCCACCAGCGGTGCGATGTCGGCGTCGGGGCTGTCGGGCACGTGCTCGATCGAAGCGGCGCCGACGGAGCCCAGGAGCGATGCCGCCTGCCGGACGAGCGCGGCCGCGGAATCGGAGCCGGCGAACGCGAACCCTCGGGGCTGGAAGGTGCCGCCGTCCGACTCCATGGCCAACACGTGGCGCTCGAGCTCGCGTCGGTGCGCGTCGCGGTAGGCCCTTCCGCCTTCGATGCCGTTCTCCTCGTTGGTCCAGAGCACCACGCGTATGGTGCGGCGCGGGCGCAGGCCAAGGTCGTGCATGAGGCGCACGGCCTCCCAGGCGGCCACCGACCCGCCGGCGTCGTCCATCGCTCCCTGTCCTACATCCCACGAATCGATGTGGCCGCCGAGCACCACCACCTCCTCCGGCTTCTCCCGACCCACCAGCTCGCCCACCACGTTGCGCGAGCGGGCCGGCGGAAGCTGACGGGCACCCATCCTCAACGTCAGGACCAGCTGCTCGCCGCGGTCCTGCATCCGGCGCAGCATCATGGCGTCCTCGACGCTCAGCGCCGCGGCCGGAATCCGGCGGACCGTGGAGTCGTAGATCGTGCGCCCGGTGTGCGGGCTGTTGATCGAGAACGACGCGACCGAGCGGATCAGGCAGGCCACCGCGCCCGCCCGTGCCGCCGCGGATGGGCCGTCGGAACGGTAGATGCGGGTCTCGCCGTAGTTGGTGAACGGCACGTCGAACAGCACGATCCTGCCGCGGGCCTCGGCCTTGCGCCGCTCCAGCTCCTCGAAGCTCGAGACCACCAGCACGGGCGCGGTGATCCCCGCCTTCGGCGTTCCGACGCTGCCGCCGAGCCCCAGCAACGAGAGGGTGTCCAGCCGCGGCTTGACCAGCACCGCCGACTCGGCACCCCGTACCCAGTGCGTCACCTGCACCGGCTCGCCCCGCACGTTCTGCAAGCCGTCCTTCTTCATCTCGGCCAGAATCCAGTCGATCGCCGCCTCCAGGCTGCGCGAGCCCGCGTGCCGGTGGCCGAAGCCGTCCACCAGGCGGGCCACTCGTTCGTAGGCGGCGCTGTCGCGCGTGGCGGCGTGGATCAGGCTGTCGGCCGCCGCGCGATAGGCGGCAGGCAGCCCGGCGTCCTGTGCCGCGGTCGAGGACGGGGCCGAGGGGAGGATCGCGAAGGCCGTGGTGAGCACGAGACGGTGCAGGATCATGGGATGGAACCGTCCGGAAATAAGGTGGTGGCTGGCGGACAGGGGGAACAGGCTGCTAAGCATCTCCTGGTATGGAGCGCGCCGCCAGTCGACAGTGAGCCGGAACGAGCCGACCTCGGAAGAGGTCTATATTTCGTTCAATCGATTCGTCCGATACACCCGCTACAGCGCGGGTCATTCCCCTGGAGGACCCCATGCTCGCTCGCGCCCTCGGCGCACTTACTCTGGCACTCGCCCTGGCGACGGGCAGCGCCTCGGCGCAAGCCGAAGCTTCCGGAACCAAGGAGCCCGTATCCCAGGGGCGGCCGCTGAGTGAGTGGATCGCGGACCTCAAGGAGCCGGCCCCCCAGGTCCGGAACGCCGCAGCGTACGAGATCGCCAGCATGGGCCCGGCGGCCGCGGCCGCGGTGCCCGCGCTCATCGAGGCGCTGGACGACCCCATACCCGCCGTGCGGTTCCCCGTGACCGTGGCTCTCGGCGAGATCGGCCCGGCGGCCTCCGCCGCGGTGCCCAGGCTCCAGCAGATGATGTTCGACGAAGTCAACGACGAGGTCGCGGCCGCGGCGCGGCGCGCGATCCGGCACATCCAGCCCTCGGCGCTCGCGGGAGAGTAGCATCAGCCCGACAGCGCCTGGTCGAGATCCTCGATCAGGTCGTCGGGGTGCTCCAGGCCGATCGAGAGCCGCAGAAGGGCCGGCGGGGTGCGGGTGCCCGGTCCCTCGCTCGACGCGCGGTGCTCGATCAGGCTTTCCGGGCCTCCCAGACTGGTGGCCCTGGTGAAGAGCCCGACCCGGGAGGCGACGGCCAGCGCCGCCGCGGCACCCCCGCGAACCTGCACCGAGACCATCCCTCCATACCGCCGCATCTGCCGCTGCGCCAGCTCGTGACCGGGGTCGCTCGCGAGCCCTGGATAGTGCACCACCTCGACCGCGGGGTGGCTCGACAGGAACGCCGCCACCCGCTCGGCGTTGTCGCAGTGCCCCCGCATCCGGTAGGCGAGCGTCCGGAGACCCCGGTGCACCAGCCAGCAGTCGAAGGGCGAGGGTACGGCGCCGCCGACGGTCTGCACCAGCCGGAGCCGCGCGGCGAGCTCGCCGTCCTCGCGAAGCACGAGCGCGCCCCCGGTGACGTCCCCATGGCCCCCGAGATATTTGGTCGTCGCGTGCATCACCACGTCGGCGCCCGACTCCAGCGGACGCTGGAGCAGCGGCGTCGCCCACGTGTTGTCGCAGACGGCGAGCGCCCGCGCCCCGCGCGCGATGGCGCACACCGCCGCGATGTCGGTGATCGCGAGCGTGGGGTTCGAGGGGGTCTCGATCCAGATCAGCCGAGTGCGTGGAGTGACGGCGCGCTCCACCTGGGCGGGATCGGTCGTGTCCACGAACGTGCTCGAGAGCCCCCAGCGCCCGAACACCTCGCGCAACGCCTTGGCGGTCCCGTAGTAGGCGTCGTTCGGCGCGATCACGTGGTCGCCTGCCTGAAGCGACTGGAGCACCGCGGTCGTCGCCGCCATTCCGGACGCGAAGGCCAGCGCCACCGCGCCACCTTCGAGCGGCGCCAGTGCCGCTTCGAGCGCCGCGCGGGTGGGATTCTCGCTCCGGGCGTAGAGGAAGCCGTGCGGCAGGGTGCCGTCGGGCTCGCGCGCGAAGTTGGTCGAAAGATGGATGGGAGGACTCACGGCACCGGTGCTGCGGTCGGGCGCATGGCCCGCGTGGACGAGGAGAGTCTCCAGACGCATCAGTCCGCCGTCAGCTCCGCGCCTGCCGCGAGCACCGCGTCCGCGAAGAGATCGAAGTCTTCCCGCCGGCTGCGGTGGTTGGTGATCGCGACCCGGAGCGCGAACCGGCCGCCGAGCACCGTGCTCGACGGCACCGCGATGCCGCGCTCCTGCACACGAATCAGGATCTCCTGGTTGAGCGCGTTCAGCGCCGAGTCGTCCAGCCCGGGCGCGGTGTAGCGGAAGCAGACCACGTTGAGCGGGACCGGCGCCAGCAGCTCGAGGCGGGGCTCGCTCACGATCCGGTCGCGCAGGTAGCGCGCCTGCGAGACGTTCTGCTCCACCAGCCTGCCCCAGGCGTCCGCCCCGTGCGCCTTCAGCGACATCCACACCTTCAGCGCCCGGAACCCGCGCGAGAGCTGCACGCCCAGCTCGGCGAACGGCAGCCCGCCGGCCACGATGCCGCGCGGCGTCGCGTCGAGATAGCTCGAGGCCGTCGCGAACGTGGCGCGGTGGGCATCGGGATGACGCACCAGTGTGAGGCCCACCTCGAAGGGCAGCCAGCCCCACTTGTGGAGGTCCACGGCGATCGAATCCGCCTCCTCCATGCCCGCGACGGCGGTACGGAGCGACGGCGCGAGGGCCGCGAAGGCGCCGAAGGCCCCGTCCACGTGGAACCAGAGCCGCTCCTCACGGGAGAGGGCGGCGAGCGCCCGGAGATCGTCGGTGGCGCCGGTGTTCACCGTGCCGGCATTGCCGATCACGCACACCGGGCGGTGCCCCGCCGCGCGATCCGCCGCGATCGTCTCCCGGAGCGCGACGACGTCCACCCGATACTCGCCGTCGACCCGGATCCGCCGGAGCGCGCGGTCACCCAGACCCAGGAGCTCGCTGGCCTTCTTCGCCCAGCTGTGCGTCTCCGAAGAGCCGTAGACCAGCAGGCGCGGCCTGCCCGTCCCCTGGAGTCCCTCGGCGCGCACGTCGAATCCCGCGCGATCGTTCCGCGCCACGGCGAGCCCGATCAGGTTGGCCACGGTGCCGCCGCTCACCAGGACACCGCTCGATCCCGCGGGCAGGCCGAGCAGCTCGGCCATCCACCGGATGACCTGCTGCTCCACCAGGGCGGGCGACTGGTCGTACCCGGCGAGGTGCGGGTTCATCCCGGACGCGAGCATGTCGGCCAGCATCGCGAGCGGCGTTCCAGTGCCCATGACCCAGCCCCAGAAGCGCGGATGGATGTTGCCGGTGGGATAGGGAAGGACGTGCTCCCGGAACTGGCGGTACACCGCCGCGGGATCCGTGGGGCCTCGCGGCGTCGGCTCGTCCAGGGCGGCGCGGGTCTCGGCGGGCACGGAGCGCCACACCGGGCGGTCACGTACGCCCTGGAGGTAGTCCATCATGTCGTCCACCATCCGATGGCCGAGTGCGCGGAGCTCGTCCCAGTCGGTGGGGTCCAGGCTCTCCTCGCCCCGGGTCCCCTCACCGCCATCGGTGCCCGGCCGGTATCCGGTTTCCATCACGATGAGGAGTCGGGCGTGTCCGCCGCGACCACGTGCGGGGCGCCTTCGCGCAGCAGCTGCTCGCGCAGTCCGTCCAGCCCGACGCTCTTCCTCGCCCGCACCCGGTAGGTGAGCAGTGGAGATCCGTTGCCGTCGACGATGTGCTCCAGCGTCCAGCGCTTGGCGCCCCGGTCGAGGATGGCCTCGACTCTCGGGCGGGCGTCGTCCACCCGGTCCACGTAGATCCGGAGCAGCCCGGCGCGCTCGCCGGCCCGCTCGCGCCCGGCGCCCTCCCGGCCTGCGCCGTTGCCGCCGGGCTCGCCGGAGGGCTCGTCTCGGGAGCCGGGCACGCCGGCCAGATCGGCACCCGAGGGCAGACACAGCCGGGCGAATGTCCGCTCGAACTCGGCACTGAAGTCGAATTTCCAGAGCGCGAGCTCGACCACCACGAACATGACCGAGAGCACCGCCGCCACCGAGATGGCGTGGATGCCGGCGGCGAAGCCGATCCCGATCGAGCCGAAGATGTAGACCGCGTCGCCGGCCTCCTTCAGCGTGTTGCGGAACCGGACCGCGGCCACGATGCCGGCCAGGCTGAAGGCGAGCGCGAGGCTGTCGCGGACCACGATCAGGATGGCCGTGACCACGATCGGCAGCACGATCACCGTCTGCGCGAGGGAGTGGTCGAACTTGACCCGCGTCCGGGTACGCACGTAGACGAAGGCGAGGGGAAGCACCAGCAGAAAGGCGGCGATCATCTGGAGCAATGCGTCGAGCCAGACCGGCGTCCCGCTGGGGAACACCGCCACCTGGCGGCGGAACCATTCAATGGCGCCGCGCATGTCGGTCGGCGGCTGCGACGGCGTGGGGCCGATCGCCTCCTGCGGCAGCAGGGCCGACAGACACAGCAGGAGAGTGCCGACCGCGACGTAATACACCGTGAGCCGCAGGACCGTCAGCCGCCCGATCTCGTGCGCTGCGGCGCGCGCTGCTTCCGCGGTCTGTCGGGCCATGGTCACTCCCAGGTCAGGGGACCACCGCGACGGCGGCGCGGGCGAGCGCCGCGAACAGCTCGTCGCGGTCGAGCGCGCCCTCGTAGAGGTCGCCGTTGATGAACAGCGACGGCGTGCCGCGGGCACCGCTCTGCGCGGCGCTCGCCAGGTCTTCGCGGATCCGCACCTCGTGCTCCCGCGCCCCGAATGAGCGCGCGAACCGCTCAATGTCCAGTCCCAGCTCTCCGGCGTGCCGGCGCAGGTCGGGATCGGTCAGCTCGGTCTGCCGCTGAAAGAGCCGGTCGTGCATCTCCCAGAACTTCCCCTGCTCGCCCGCGGCCTCCGCGGCTCTGGCGGCGGCCAGCGCGTGCGGGTGGGAGGCACGCAGGGGGAAATGCCTGAATGCGAAGCGCAGGTTCCCGCCGAACGCCTTGCGCGCCGCCTGAATCAGCGGGTAGAGCTCGGCGCAGTGGGGACACTCGAAGTCGCCGTACTCCACCAGGGTCACACGCGCGTTCGCGGGCCCCTGCACGTGGTCCCGCTCGCCGACCGGAGGCGTGAGCCGGCCCATCGCTCACACCAGGTGCTCGCGGACCCCCGAGTCCGCCAGCAGCTTGAGCAGGGCTCGCACCGAGGCGGTGCTCTCGAGCCGGAAGCGCGCGCGGGTCGCACCCGGTCCCACCCGCGCGCTGATCGCGTCCGGCGGCAGGGAGGTGAAGAGATCCTCGTCGGTGCGGTCGTCACCGATCGCCAGGATGGTGGTGCGCGCCTCCCGCTCGGGCGCCATCGGCGGAATGATCCGGCCCTTGTGGACGCCGTAGGGGCGGATCTCCAGCACCCGGTTTCCAGCCAGGATCTCGACCGGGTGGTTGCTCAGGAGCTGATTGAGATGGATGCGGAGCTCGTTGGCGCGACGGGCACCGGTCTCCAGGTCTGCCAGCCGGTAGTGCCAGGCGATGGCGACCGCCTTCACCTCGATGAGCGAGCCGGGCGTTCGAGCGGTGATGTCGCGCAGGATGGCCAGTACCGGCTCGCGCCACGAGCCGTGGATGTCGGCCGCCGGCGCCCACTCGGTCTGACCGGCGGGACGGGACCAGAACCCGTGCTCCGCGTGCAGCCAGATGGGCAGTCCCCCGACCCACTGCTCCAGCGCCTCGCGACTCCGGCCGCTCACGATGTGCACCTCGGTGTCCGGCCGGCTCGCGAGCGCGCGCAGCAGGCTCACCAGGGCCGCGTCGGGCCGAGCCAGCTCCGGCGTGGCCGTGAACGGAACCAGGGTGCCGTCGTAGTCGAGGAGGAGCAGCAGCTCGTCGTTGCGCTCCAGCGAGCGGAGGAGCTCCTCCCGGAGCGCGGCCTCGCCTCCGGTGGGGGAGAAGGACCGCGCGGCCGGCTCCGTCACCCGCTCGAGCTGCTCGATGAACGACGACACCCAGCGGTGAACGTCGAAGGTGGCGACCCGCTCCCGGAGCGGCGCGAGGCGCGCGCGGCGCTCCTCCTGGTCCATGGAGAGCGCCCGGAAGAAGACTTCGGCGGCCCCGTCGCTGTCGTACGGGTTGACCTGCAGCGCCTCGGGCAGCTCCCACGACGCACCGGCGAACTCGCTCAAGACCAGGACGCCGTCGCCGTCCGGGCGCGAGGCGATGAACTCCTTGGCGACGAGGTTCATGCCGTCCCGTAGCGGAGTCACCAGCATCACGTCCGCGGCGCGGTAGAGCGCCACCAGATCCGCCGCGGAGAGTCCGCGGAAGATGTAATGCACCGGCACCCAACGCGGCGTGCCGAAGGCGCCGTTGATGCGTCCGACCAGCTGGTCCACCAGCGAGCGGAAGTCCTGGTAGGCCTCCACGCCGGTCCGGGACGGCACCGCCACCTGCACCAGGCGCACCTTCTCCCGCAGCTCGGGATGAGTCTCCAGCATGCGCTCGAATGCGAGGAGCCGCCGGGGAATGCCCTTGGTGTAGTCCAGCCGGTCAACGCCGACCAGGATGCGCACGCTTCCGTCGCCGCGGAGCGCCTCCGCCTCCGCCTCGATGGCCGGGTCCATCGCCAGGCCGTGGAACTGCGCCGCGTCCACGCCCATCGGGAAGACGCCGAGCCGGACCTCGCGGCCGGGCAGCTGCACACGGTCGATGTCGACGGTCAGGCCCAGGATGTCCGTAAGCGCGATAGCGAAGTGGCGGAGATAAGTCGGGGTATGAAAACCCACCAGGTCGGCGCCGAGCATGCCCTCCAGCAGTTGAGTCCTGGCGGGCAGGGTGCGGAACAGCTCCTCGGAGGGAAAGGGTATGTGGAGGAAGAAACCGATCCGCGCCTCGGGAATCCGCCGCCGCAGCAGGACCGGGAGGAGCAAGAGTTGGTAATCGTGCACCCAGACCAGGTCGCCCGGCCGATACTGTTCGGCCACCACCTCCGCGAAGAGCTCGTTGGCCTCCACGTAGGCATCCCAGTCGCTGACCTGAAGGGGGACCTGATCGAGCAGGTAATGGAAGAGCGGCCAGAGCACCCCGTTGGAGTACCCCTCGTAGTAGCGGGACACCTGGTCCTTCGTGAGCGGCACCGCGACGAGGCGCTGGGCGCTCAGCTGCCGGTCCAGCTCTGCTTGCTGCTCGGCGGTGAGGTCGTCCCCGGCACCCGACCAGCCGATCCAGAGGCCCTCGGACTGCTCGTGGGGACGGGAGAGCCCGGTGGCCAAGCCCCCCGTGCTCCGCTCGACCTCCACACCCTCGGGCGTGGTACGGACCGTTACGGGAAGCCGGTTGGCGACGATCAGAAGCCGGGACATGGGGGAAAGGTAGCGGCGGCGCGGCGGCGGGGGAGTGCGGCGGACGGGCGGACGGGCGGACGGGCGGACGGGCGGACGGGCGGACGGGCGGAACGGCGGAACGGCGGAACGGCGGAACGGCGGAACGGCGGAACGGCGGAACGGCGGAACGGCGGAACGGCGGAACGGCGGAACGGCGGAACGGCGGGCCGAGACTGGCGCCGCCTCACGAAGAAAGCAAGGGATCCTCTCCACCGTGTCGAGCACCGCCGAGAAGATCCCTCGCTTGGTATTCAGTCCTGCATTAGCCCAGGCTGGTCGCGTTCACCTACCGCCGTTCCGCCGTTCCGCCGGCGGGGTGGTCGCGGAGGGGAGGGGTTCCGCCGGTGCGGTGCGGGGCCGGGCGCGGTTCCGCCGGCGAGGCGCCGGGCCGGGGGGCGGTTCCGCCGTTCCGCCGTTCCGCCTCATCTCGGCCACACCCCGTCCGACCGGTCGATGTCGGGGAACTGCCGCTCGGGATCGATCTCGATCGTCCGAATCGCCGGCTCCCGGGGCACGCGCACGGAGGCCTGCTTCTCCTTCTTGAACCATGCGCTCACCGGGATCTCCACCCGCTGCGGCTCTCCCGAGGCCCGGGTGACGACCAGGTGCACCGGCATGGGGGCTCGCTCCTGGTTCTCCACCACGATCTCCAGCGAATCGCCGGTGGTGATCACGGTATCGATCGCCTGATCGAGCTTCCAGGTCTCGAAGAACCAGGTCCGCCAGAACCAGGAGAGGTCCCGTCCCGCGACATCCTCCACCGTGTTGAAGAAGTCCCAGGGCATCGGGTGCTTGTACTGCCAGCGGCGGCCGTACTCCCGGAAGGCGCGCTCGAACGTGTCGCGGCCGAGCACCCCGCGCAGGGCGACCAGCGCCGTGGCGGTCTTGTAGTAGCTCGCGGTGCCGTAGGCGTTGTAGCTGGGGTAGCGGTCACCGTGCCGCATCAGCTCGACCTCGCCGCCCATGATGGCGAGGCTGATGTAGGGCTCGCGGTTCTCCGCCTCGTCGTCGTACCCCTTGAAAAAGTCGGGCATCGCCTGCGACTGGGTAAACTGGGCGAACCCCTCGTCCATCCAGGCGTAGCGCTTCTCGTCGGAGCCGACCTGCATCGGATGCCACATGTGGGCGATCTCGTGGACGATCACCTCGTACATCGAGAGGGAGTCCCACTGGCCCCCGATGCAGGTCATCATCGGGTACTCCATGCCGCCGCAGCTGTTGGGCCCGTCCACCGCCGACATGTGCGGGTACGGATAGGGCCACAGGTACTCCGAGAGGAACTCCACGGAGTGCCGACCGTAGCGGGCCGCCTCGTCCCAGTGGCTGGTCCGCTTCTCGGGGCGCCAGAAGGCGTCCACCCGGGTGGTGTCGGGCCCGCCGTCGCCGTCGGCATCGCCGACCTCGGCGTTGGTCGCGTCCCACAGGTAGCTGGCCGAGGCGCCCCAGGCGACGTCGCGCACGTTCTCCGCCCGGAAGCGCCAGGTGAGCTTCCCGTTTGTGCCGGCTGCGGTGGCCTTCCCCGCCCCGCGGTCTCCCGCCGCCACGACGTGGACGATCTCGGGCGCGCTCATGGCGGAGTCGAGCCGCGCCCGGGTCTGGGCGGACAGGACCTCCGCTGCGTTGGTCAGCGTCCCCGTGCCCGAGACCAGCCAGCCCGCCGGCACCGTGAGAGCCACGTCGTAGTTCCCGTAGCCCATGTAGAACTCGGCGTTCCCGTAGTACTGGTCGATCTGCCAGCCGTTGACGTCGTCGTACACTGCCATCTGGGGGTACCAGTAGCTGATGTAGTAGACCTCGCCATCCTGGCCGCCCCGGGGCGCTCCGTCGGGCGGGATCCGGATGCGATACCCGAACTCGAGGTCCGCCGTGCTCCCCGGCACCAGCGGCCTGGGCAGCCGGATCCGCATGATCGTTCCGTCCACCTCGTACCCGGGCTGCTCACCCTCGGCCTCGGCGAGGGTCGTGCCCTGGGCGGCGACCCGGGACAGGTAGTACCCCTCCACCGCCCAGGGGATGTCGGTGTTGTGGCGGCTGCCGGGTGCGAAAATGTTGTGGAGCAGCTGGACGTATACGACCTGGAGGGTATCTGGCGACCGGTTGTGGTAACGGATGGCTGCCGTGCCGGTCAGGCGCTTGGATACCGGGTTCAGCTCCGCCTGCAACCGGTAATCCGCCCACTGCTGCCAGTACCGCGGGCCGGGCGCACCCGACCGGGTGCGGGTCCCCTCCGCCACCGCCTGGTCGAACGCCTCCATGACCGGGACTTCCATGACCCGGGTAGGGGCTGCCGCAGTGCCCGCTGTGCCGGTCTCCGGGGCGGGGGTGACGGACCCGGCCCGACCGGAGCCGCAGCCCGACAGGGCAAGAAGGAGGGCCAGCCCCGCCAGCGGGGTGCGAGCTATGTGCATGCGGTCCATCGGCTTCTCCGTAGCAGTGGTGGGGCCGGGCCGGCCCGGGGGCGGATGATCGCCTGACTACGGGTCCCAGGCAAGCCTCGGTTTCGGTCGGTGCGGACCGAAACGTGGGAGCGCGACGCTGGCGATCACTCGGGCATCTTTACGGTTCGTCGGGGCCCTTTGGGCCCACCGTCCAACAGATGGAGATGCTCATGACCCCTCGCGGTTCGCTCCGGCGGTTTCCTCTTGCCGGCTCAGTGCTCGCCTTTCTCACCGGCCTCGGTCTGGCCGGCGTGCTCAATATCCCCGGCCTCTCGGAGGCCCAGCAGCAGGATTCCCGAATAGCCGCGGAGGCCGCGGCGGTGCGGCCCCCGGCGGAAGCGGTCGCCGAGCTCCAGAACCTGAGCGAGGCCTTCGCCTCGGTGGCGGAGGCGGTCAAGCCGAGCGTGGTGTTCATCAAGTCCGGCCGCCGCAACCAGGAGCGGGACGGGATGCAGCCCCGCTTTCAGCTCCCCCCCGGGTTCGAGGAGTTCATGCCCCGGATGCCGCAGATGCCCGAGTTCCAGGAGGCATCCGGCTCGGGGTTCATCGTCTCCCGCGACGGCTACATCCTGACCAACGACCACGTGGTGAGCGGCTCCGATGAAGTGACCGTGCGGCTGCTCGATCGACGTGAGTTCAAGGCCAAGGTGGTGGGCACCGACGAGGCCACCGATCTGGCCGTCCTCAAGATCGAGGCCACCAACCTGAGCCCGGCGCCCCTGGGCGACAGCGACGCCGCGCGGGTGGGTGAGTGGGTGCTGGCCGTCGGCAATCCCCTGGGCGAGAACCTGACCTTCACCGTGACCTCGGGCATCATCAGCGCCAAGGGCCGGACGCTCGCCCTGCCGAACGTGAGCGACCGGAGCATTCAGGATTTCATCCAGACCGACGCCGCGATCAATCCCGGCAACTCGGGCGGCCCGCTGGTGAGCACCAGCGGCCGGGTGCTTGGCGTCAATTCCGCCATCGCCAGCCGGACCGGCATGTTCTCCGGGTACGGCTTCGCGATTCCGATCAACCTGGCCCGGCAGGTCATGAAGCAGATCATCGACCACGGCGAGGTACGCCGCTCGGTCCTCGGCATCACGGTGCGGAACGCCTCGGCGAACGACGCGGCGTACGTCGGCTTGCCGGACGTCCGCGGGGTCCTGGTCGAGGACTACGGCAGCGACACCTCCGCGGCCAAGCGGGCCGGCATCCAGCCGGGCGACATCATCATCACGGTGGACGGCAAGCCGGTCGAGTACGTCGGCCAGCTCCAGCAGCGGATCGCCTTCCGCGCGCCGGGGGAGACCGTGGAGGTCGAGGTCGCCCGGAAGGGTGGGGTGCGGAAGACGTACAAGGTTCGGCTGCAGGGACTGCCCGCCAGCGTCGCCGCGGATCGGCGGACCGGCGACGATGCGGACGCCGACGCGGCGGGCGCCTCCGTGGGCAAGCTGGGCGTCACCGTCGCCCCGGTCACCCGCGAGGACGCGGCGAGGCTCGAGCTGAGCGCGGAGCATCGAGGGGTGCTGGTCACCGACGTCGTCGCCGGTGGCCCATCCTGGGGCGAGCTGGTCGATCCCGACCGGGGAGGCCCCGACATCATCCTGGAGGTCGAGGGCAAGGCGGTGAAGACCCCGGCGGAGCTCCAGGCAGCCCTGAAGAGCATGAAGCCGGGCGACATCGTGAGCCTGCGTGTGTACAACACCCAGGCGAAGAACCGGCGAGTGGAGCGGATCAAGCTGGGCGAGTAGTCGGGGAGGAACAGCAAGAGACGAGTAGCAGACGAAACAGCAGAGACGAGTAGCAGGGGAAGGGACCACAGAAGGGAATGCCGAGGGGAAGCGGTGAATGTCACCGTTTCCCCTCGGCATTTCTATTCCGCTAGTTCGTATCTGACCTGCTCCGGTATGCGTGCCATCTGCCCTGCTTCGTGGCCATCCGTCCCTATCGCACCCTCACGCCGGCCACCCTCGCCGGGATCCCCGGTGAGGCGCCGTACGCCAGCCACACCGTTCCCCTCACCGGGTCCACGGCCAGGTGCCTCACCATCGCGCCGCGGCTCGGCAGCGGGAAGATGGCGAAGCGGCGAGAGCCGGGCTCGTAACGCAACAGAGCGTCGGCCGCGGCCGTGCCGATCCAGACGGCGCCGTCACGCGGGTCGACTCGGGTGACGTAGGGCAGCGCGTCCTTCAGGGGCAGGGGCACTTCCGTGAACTTTCCCGTCGCGGGATCGAGCCGGACCAGAAGGTTCGCCGAGTAGGCCGGGATCCAGAGGATCCCCCTCGCGTCGACGTCGAACCGGCGCGGCCCGCTGTGCGGCGTCGGCATCGCGTAGGTCTGGAATTTCCCGGTCGAGGGCGTGAACGAGATCAGCCGGTTGCCCTGGAGCTCCCCGAGCCAGATGCGCCCGTCCGCGGCCGCGCGGATCTCGTAGGGGATCGGGCCGCCCGGTTCCCTCGCCAGTGTGGGATGAGGTGGGACCTCGTGAGTGGCGACCGAGTCACCGGCCGGATCCACGAATCCGATCAGCTCGGGATCGCGGGTGAAATGACCGTTGAACCAGACCTTCCCGTCCGGCGCGACGGCGAGGCTGTGGGGGTACATCCCGACCTCCCAGCTCCGCCACTGGGTGTCGGCCACGACGGAGGCGAGCCGCTGGGGCTGACCCAGGACGACCCAGGCGCGTCCCACCGAGTCCCGGTCGATCGCGCGAGGATTGGCGCTCGCCACCACCGGGATGGGAATCTCGCTCAGGGCGCCGGTCCCCGGCTTCAGGCGATACAGCCGGTGGGTGAACATCCCCGTGATCAGCACGTCGCCGTTCGGCTCCACCACGAGATCGTGGGGAAGGTCGTGGGCGACCGGCATCGGATACTCCCGGACCTCGGCGCGTCCGGTAGCTCGTAGGGGCACGTCCGCCACTTCACCGGCCGGGAGATGCTCCGCCAGCCACGCGGCGGTGGCCTCGGCGCTCCGGTCGGCGGCGATGACCGGGAACGAGGTCGTAGCGCCGGCATAGCCGAGCATCCGGTGCACCGCCTCGACCCACTGCGCCTCGGTGCGGGGCGCACCCTGCGGGCGGGCGATCTTCTCGTCGAACTGGTGGCAGCCGGTGCAGTCGAGGATGAACTTGCGCTTGGTCTCGCCGTCGGGGAGGAGCGAGAGCCAGGCGGCGCTCCGCGGCGGATCGCTGGCAAGGTTCCGCGTCCGTGCGGCGGGGCTTGCCGTGCCCGCCACTGCCGCGGGAGCGAGCACGGCCATCGCCAGGGCGAGCGCGCCCGAAGCCGCGGCGAGCCCGCCGGTTGCCCTGCCGAGCCCGGGGCCGTCTCCGATCATCCCTCGCTCCCCGGCTTTCGCTCCCAGAGCACGTTCACGATCACCCAGCGCCCGTCCACCTTCGCGACCTGGAGATAGTCGATCCAGTCGGCCATCACCGCCTTGACGCTCGCCGCGTTGCCGAAGATGTCGAAGATGGTGACGTCCTTCTGCCGGCGCGCGGCAGGCGTCTCCCTGCCCCAGCCGCGGCGGGCGCCGTTCACCAGGGCGGAGGCCCCCATGTTCTGGAGCACGCTCCGCTTGGTGGCGGTGTCGCTCACGACGATGCGCTTCACCAGCTCGGGATGGAGCGCGCGGCTCATGCGATCGCCGTCGCCCTCGTACCAGCCCTCGACGTAGTCCAGCGCCGTGGCGCGAATGGCCGACGAGTCGGCGGCGGACTGGGCCCGCACGACTGCCGGAAGGGCCAACGCCACGAGCAGCAGGCCGGATCGGGGAATCATCGAGATCTCCTGGAGTTTTGGTCTGCGGATCCCGGCTCTACGACCGGCCGGGCCGGGGTGTTTCGCGCTCGGCGAGATAGCCCAGGAGCGCCGGCGTGCCCAGGGCCACGAACAGCAGCGTCCAGCCGAGCCGCGCCCCCACCGACCACGCGCGCCGGTCGGCGTCGAGCCACACCCATACCAGGGCGGCTCCAGCGATGACGAGATGGTCGGTCAGCAGGATGAGCAGAAGCCAGTCCACCCGCAGGCGGGACCAGGAGTAGGAGATGGCTCGCTCCAGGCCGCCAGCCGCCTCGATCCACATGATCACGGCCACCAGCTCCCAGAGGGCAAAAGCGAGCGCACCGGCCCACAGAACGAGCCGGCGCGCGCTCACGGCGGTCGGATCGCCGGCACGGCGTCGCGGACCATCGAGCGCACGGCATCCGCGCCGAGGCGGGAGAGCGCGGCTACGACTGCCTCCATGGTCTCGCCCGTCACCGGACGCTCGCCGCGGGCGATGCCCTGCCAGAGCAGCGAATCGTCGGACGCGCGGAGGAGCGAGCCCTCGAGGTGTACGGCCGTCAGCACCTGCTCGCCCCGGTTCACCTCCTCGAACCGGTGCACCGCGCCTCGCCAGATGAAGTCGGGCCGGCCGCCTTCGGCACTGCCGGTCACCCGCAGGCGCATCCCGGGGGTCGCCCGCAGCACCTCCGCGGTCATGTCGGCGAGCATGGTGGAGAGCGGAAGCGCCCACTCCCGATTGGGGTAGGCGCCGTAGCGCGACTCGCCAATGCGGTAGACGATCTGCGGGTCGGCGTAAATTCCTTCCGTGACATAGGGCTCTACCCGGATCGTCGCGAGGGCCGCCGCGGGGGTCTCGTGCCGCGCGACCGGGCGGGCCGGAGCACCGGATCCAGTGGCGGCCGCCGGCCCCATGGGCACCAGGCGGTAGCGCTCGAGCGGAGGAAGGGAGCGGACGCAGCCCGAGAGCGCCAGGAGCGACCCAGCGAGCGTAAGGGGAAGCAGCGACGACTTAATCACGAAGTTGAGGTCCGGCGGACTTGGGTGGAGGGCGCCGGGCCCGGAGCAGCGCCGCGGGATCCCGGTCGAGCCTGGAGCTGACCCGGGCCAGGTGGTCGCCGGCGACGGTGAGATCCTGCATCAGCCCGGCCAGACCGCCGCCCTGTGCCGCGCCCTGGCGCAGGTCCGCGAGCAGCAGGCGGGTGTCCTGCAGCAGCGGGGCGAGCTCACCCACCGCGGTACGCAGCTCGGGAGCCGTCGAATCCATCACCGCGAGCAGGTGATCGGTCCGTGTCATCACCTCGTCCAGGCGTCCGGCGGCGCGCTCCACGTCCGGCGCCCAGCGCTCGGCGCTGCGGGTCACGGCAGCCGTCATCCGGTCGAGCCGCCGGGTCGTCCGGTCGATGTTGGCGAAGAAGTCGCTCTGCATCAGCTGCTCCGCTGCCTGGAGCAGGGTGTCGGTCCGCTGGAGCACCCGCGTGGCGTGGGCCAGCGTCTGCTCGGGCGTGGGTCCTACCTCGCTGGGGACGGTGCTCCCCGGCGGCAGCGGCCGCGCCGAGCGGGAGCCCGGGCTGAGCGAGAGGTAGCGTGTCACCGGGTTGGTGACATCGACGACCGACGCCCGCACGTCGGCCCGCATCGGGATGTCCTCCTCCACTCCGAACCTCACCACGATGTGGGAAGGGTCGCCGGGATCGATGCCCATGGCCTTCACCCGACCTGCCGGCAGCCCGCCGTATCGCACCTCGTCTCCCGGGCGCAGGCCGCCCACGGTCGCGAAGGCGGCGTTGTACTCCGGGCCACGGAATGCCCAGGCGCGGATCGGCTTCCGGTTGAGGTAGAGCAGGAGACCCAGGAGGGCGGCGCCGATGAGAGCGAAGATGATGAGAGCGGTCTTGCGGCGCTGCACGAGCGGCACGGTGCCTTCAGCGGTAGTACGAGGGCGCACGCTCGCGGTTCGCCCTGCTCCGGACAGTGAGCGACGTCACAGCGAGCGTGTGCACTGGGCCCTAGGGTCGCACATGCGCCTGACCTCGCCACTCGTGCTCGTGCTCGCCGCCGTGCTCGCCACCGGATGTGGTGGAGAGCAGCAATCGGACGGCGCCGCAGGCTCCCGCACTGCGGGCGGTAACGGCGACAACGGCGTGAACGCCGCCGAAGCCGATGCCGCGATTCGGCGGGCCATGGCGGACTCCGGCTCGTGGCCTTCCTACGGCCGGGACTACACGAATCGCCGCTACTCACCGCTCCGGCAGGTCACCGCCCAGAACGTCGGGCAGCTCGCGCTGGCCTGGAAGTACGAGACGGGTATCCCCCACTCGTTCGAGACGAGCCCCGTAGTGATCGACGGGGTGATGTACCTCTCCACCCCGCTCAACCATGTCGTCGCCCTCGACGCCGCTACCGGGCAGAAGAGGTGGGAGTACGCCCACGAGTACGATGGGCCGACGGTGCACTGCTGCGGACCGGTCAACCGCGGCGTGGCGGTGTACGGCGGACGGGTGTACATGGGCGCCCTCGACGGGCGGCTCGTGGCTCTCGATGCGGAGAGCGGTAAGAAGGTCTGGGACGTCCGGGTAGGCGACAACACCAAGGGCTACGCCCTGAACAGCGCGCCCGTGGCGGCCGACGGCAAGGTCATCATCGGCGTCAGCGGGGGCGAGTACGGCATCCGCGGCTACGTCGATGCCTACGATGCGGGGAGCGGCGACCGGGTCTGGCGCTTCTACACCATTCCCAGCCCCGAGGAGGGCGGATGGTGGGGCACCTGGGCCGAGAAGACGCCGTTCGGCACGTCGCTCAATCGGGACATCGCCAAGGAGAAGGCCGACAGCGCGAAGACCGCGGACTCCTGGCAACGCGGGGGTGGCGGAGTGTGGCAGGCGCCGGCGGTCGACACCGCTTTGGGGCTGGTGATCTTCACGGTCGGGAACCCGTCGCCCGACCTCGATGGGTCGAACCGCCCGGGCGACAATCTCTACACCGACGCGATCGTGGCGATCGGGCTCGAGGACGGGAAGCACCGCTGGCACTTCCAGACCATCCCGCACGACGTCTGGGACCTCGACGCGGCGAGCCCGGTGGTGCTGGTTGACGTGCCGGGGGAGGACGGCGGCGCGCCCGTTCCCGCGGTGGCGCATGCCGGCAAGACGGGCTGGGTATATGTGATCGACCGGAAGAGCGGGAAGCCGATCCGCCGGAGCGACGCCTTCGTCCCGCAGGCCAACATGTTCGCGCAGCCCACGCACGAGGGCGTGCGAATGCTCCCGGGCGCGAACGGCGGCTCGGAGTGGTCGCCGACGGCGTTCAGCCCCGAGACCGGGTACCTCTACGTGCTGGCGCTGCACCAGCCCATGCTCTACAAGGTCCGGAACGAGCCGTTCAAGCCTCCCGCGATGTGGCTCGGCGGGGCTTTCGTGGGCACCGGAGAGCCACAGTACGGTCTCTTCGTTGCCGTGGATCTGGGCAGCGGCAAGGTCGTGTGGCGGAACCGCGTGAAGGACCCGATGATCGGCGGGGCACTGGCCACCGCGGGTGGCGTGGTCTTCACCGGGACGAACGACCAGCAGGTGCTCGCCTACGACGCGAAGAGCGGCAAGCAGCTCTGGACCTACAAGGCCGAGGGCGGCGTGAACGCGCCGCCGATCAGCTACTCGGCCGGTGGTCGCCAGTTCGTGGCGGTGGCCGCGGGGGGCAACTACCAGCTCAACACGCCGCGCAACGACGACCTCCTGGTGTTCGCCCTGAAGGGCGAGGGCGGCGGTCAGGCTGGAGCGGCCCAGTGACCGGCCGCGCGGCCTGGCTGCTGACCTTCACCCTCCTCGGGGCCGCACCCCTCGCGGCGCAGCAGCAGGGCGGCGCGCGGATGACTCGTGGTGCCGAAACCGGAGTCGATACCCACGAGGACGGACAGCCCGCCAAGCTGCCGAGCTTGCCGAGCGGCATGACAGTAGCCATGATACGACAGGGAGACTCGCTCTTTCGCGGCAAGGGAGGCTGCCAGACCTGCCACGGGCAGGAGGCCAGCGGGATGCCGGACATGGGGTCGGGGCTGACCAGCGGGCTGCTCTTCATCCCGGCGGAGTGGCAGCGGATCGATTCGCTGATCCAGGCGGGCATCCCCGAGCCCATTACACGCACCTCCATCGCGATGCCGGCCCGCGGCGCGACCTCGAATCTCACGCCCGAGGAGAGCCGGCTGATCGCGGCCTACGTCTGGGCCATCAGTCAGACCAAGGGCGAGCCCTGGCCGGGCGGCCACAAGATCCACGGACAGCAGAACCAACAGGGACAAGAAGCGGCCCAAGCTGAATGAATCTCTCCCGGCGCCAGTTTCTCCGGCAGTCCGGTCTGACCACCGCCGGCGGTGCGCTCGGCGGGCTGGTGGCGCTCGGCCTCGATCCGAACCGCGCCCGCGCCGCCACCGTGCCACTCGAGTGGAAGATCGAACGCACCCGAGCCGTACCCTCCATCTGCCCCTACTGTGCGGTGGGCTGCGGGCTCCTGCTCCACGTCCGCGACGGCAAGCTGATCAACGTCGAGGGCAACCCGGAGTCGCCCATCAACCGCGGCACCCTCTGTCCCAAGGGGGCGGCCAGCTATCAGCTCACGGTCAATCCCCACCGCGTCACCCAGTGCCTCTACCGCAAGCCGGGCGGCACCGAGTGGGAGCCGATCGAGCTCGAGCGCGCCATGGACATGGTGGCGGACCGGGTCAAGAAGACCCGGGACGAGACCTTCCGCCGCAGCGGCACGGTGAACGGGCGGGAGGTGACGCTCAACCACACGCTGGGCATCGGCTCCCTCGGCGGCGCCACCATGGACAACGAGTGGAACTACCTCCAGGCGAAGATGTTCCGCGGGCTCGGCGGGGTGTTCATCGAGAACCAGGCTCGAATATGACACTCCGCCACGGTCCCCGGTCTGGGGGCGAGCTTCGGTAGGGGCGGCGCGACGACGGCACAGCAGGACCTGCAGAACGCCGACGCGATCGTGATCATGGGCTCGAACTTCGCCGAGTGCCACCCGGTGGGGTTCCGCTGGGCGATGAAGGCGAGGGAGCGGGGCGCGAAGTTGATCCACGTGGACCCGCGGTTCACCCGAACCGGTGCCATGTGCGACCGGCACGTGCCCATTCGTGCCGGCACCGATATCGCGTTCCTCGGCGGCATCGTCAACTACATCATCCAGAACGAGCGCTGGTTCAAGGAGTACGTCCTCCACTACACCAACGCCGCCACGATCGTCTCCGAGACGTACCAGGATACCGAGGACCTCGAGGGGCTCTTCTCCGGCTTCGATCCGAAGTCCCGCTCGTACGACACCCAGATGTGGGCGTACGACGGAACGATCCCCGGCATGCCGACGATGGTGAAGAGCGCCGATCAGCCGCACGCCAAGGAGGGCAATCCGGGCGTGGATTTCCGGCGCACGCCGCCCCGCACGGACCCCACGCTCCAGCACCCCCGCTGCGTCTTCCAGATCGTGAAGCGCCACTACGCCCGGTACACGCCGGAGATGGTGTCCCAGATCTGCGGCTGCAGCGAGGCGGAGTTCCTCGAGGTCGCCAAGACCCTGTGCGACAACTCCGGGCGCGAGCGCACCTCGGCGTTCGCCTACGCGGTCGGATGGACCCAGCACACGGTCGGGGTGCAGTACATCCGCACCACCGGCATCATTCAGGCGCTGCTCGGCAACATGGGCCGGCCGGGCGGGGGCATTCTGGCGCTCCGTGGCCACGCCACGATCCAGGGCTCGACCGACATCGCCACGCTCTACAATCTCCTCCCCGGTTACCTCACTGCGCCGAGCGCGCAGGTGCCCCAGCACGACACGCTCGAGGGCTGGCTCACCAACGAGATGCCGACGACCGGCTGGTGGGCCAACGGCCGCAAGTACATGGTCTCGTTCCTCAAGGCCTGGTACGGCGACGCCGCGACCGCCGAGAACGAGTGGGGCTACCAGTTCCTCCCGAAGAACGTCGGCGACCATTCGCACCTGCCGATGTTCATCGCGATGCACGACGGCGTGCTCAAGGGCTTTATGGCCTTGGGGCAGAACCCCGCGGTCGGCGGGCAGAACGCCGTGTACCAGCGCGGGGGCATGGCTCGCCTCGAGTGGATGGTGGTGAAGGACATCTTCCTGACCGAGACGGCCGAGTTCTGGAAGGCGCCGGACGTGGCCGATCCTTCCGCCATCCAGACCGAGATCTTCTTCTTCCCCTCGGCCACGGTGCCGGAGATGGACGGCTCGTTCACCAACACGCAGCGACTCGTGCAGTGGCACGAGAAGGGCATCGAGGCGCCCGGCGACTGCCGCAGCGATATCTGGTTCACCCACCACCTGGTGAAGCGCCTCAAGCAGCGGTATCGGGGCTCCACCAACCCGAACGACGCCCCGTTCCTGGCGCTCGCCTGGGACTACCCCGAGGACGAGCACGGCGAGCCGATCACCGAGAGCATCCTGAAGGAGATCAACGGGTACACCGTGGCCGATCGGGTTCCCGTGAAGACGTTCGGCGACCTGAAGGACGACGGCAGCACGGCCTCCGGTGCCTGGATCTACACGGGCATCTACCCGGAGGAGGGAGTCAACCTCGCCGCCGCCCGCGTCGCCGACGACTATGTCTCCCTGGGCTGGGGGTTCGCGTGGCCGGCGAACCGCCGCATCCTGTACAACCGCGCGAGCGCGGATCCGGAAGGCCGGCCGTGGTCGGACCGGAAGCGCTATGTCTGGTGGGACGAGGGGCGCGGCCAATGGGTGGGGTACGACGTCCCCGACTTTCCGAGCACCAAGGCGCCGACGTCCAAGGGTGTCTGGTCCAAGGGCGGGATGGACGCGCTGGACGGCGATGCACCCTTCATCATGAAGCCGGACGGCAAGGCGTGGCTCTACGTGCCGAGCGGCCTGGTGGATGGGCCGCTGCCGACGCACTACGAGCCCTGGGAGTCGCCCGGCGGCAACGCCCTCTACCCGAAGCACCCGCGCAACCCCTGCACCAAGACCTACAACGTCGTCGGCAACAAGTACATCGACCCCGGCGACCCGAACTTCCCCATCGTGGTGTCCACCTACCGGCTCACGGAGCACCACCTGAGCGGGGCGATGACCCGGTGGCTCCCGTGGCTGGCGTCGCTGCAGCCGGAGCTGTTCGTCGAGATCTCGCCCGAGCTGGCCGCGGAGCGCGGCATCGAGAACGCCGGCTGGGTGACGGTGTCCACGCCGCGCGGGGCCGTCGAGTGCAAGGCGCTGGTCACCCGCCGGATGCGACCGTTCCAGATCATGGGGCGCACGGTGCACCAGGTGGGCATGCCCTTCCATTGGGGCTACCGCGGCGTGGTCACCGGCGGCGTCACCAACGAGCTGATCGCGATGGTCGCCGACCCGAACGTGACCATCCACGAGGGTAAGGTATTCATGTGCCAGGTGGAGGCGGGACGAAAGGCGGAGGAGGTGAAGGCCCGGCTGGAGGGAGCGGCGGTGCCGGTGCCCCACGTCGGACGTCGGGAGCGGCAGGCGGCGGAGGCGAACATCGATCGCGCCATCGAGCTCGCCGCCTCGGCGGAGCGGCCGGAGGACATCGTGGTCGCCCCGCCGCCGTTCCCCTTGGACCAGCCGATCGGGGTCTACCATGGCTAAGGGCTTCTACACCGACACCACGCTCTGTATCGGCTGCAAGGCCTGCCAGACGGCCTGCCACCAGTGGAACCAGCTCCCCGCGGTCAACGGCGGCCAGGTCGAGCTCACCGGCGATTCCTACGACAACACCGGCCGGCTCAGCGCCTTGGACTGGCGGCACGTGCGGTTCATCGAGCAGATCCCGGAGGACCGTGAGCAGGAGGGATTTCTCCAGGGCAAGCGCTGGCTGATGATGTCGGACGTCTGCAAGCACTGCGTCCGGGCGGGGTGCCTGGAGGTCTGTCCCACGGGCGCGATCATCCGCACCGAGTTCGACAGCGTGTACATCCAGCAGGACGTGTGCAACGGCTGCCGGGCCTGCATCCCCGCCTGCCCGTTCGGCGTGGTGGACGTGGGGGAGGACGGCAAGGCGCACAAGTGCACCCTGTGCTACGACCGCCTGCAGCACGGGATGGAGCCGGCCTGCGCCCAGGCCTGTCCCACCGACTCGATCCGGTTCGGCGAGGTGAGCGAGCTGATGGCGCTGGCCGACCAGCGCGTGGTCGACCTCCAGCGGCAGGGCGTGCCGGCCTATGTCTATGGCAAGGAAGAGATCGTCGGTGGGCTCAACTGCTTCTTCCTCCTGGTGGACAAACCCGAGGTCTATGGTATGCCCGCCGAGCCGGAGCTGCCGTCGTCCGGCGTCCCCGAGGGGCTCGCGCTCAGCGCGCTCACCGGAGCGGTTGTCGCGGCAGGAAGCGTGGTGGCGTTCCGCAAGGAGCGGATGGACGGCATGGCGGGCTCGCCTCCGCCGGATCCCGGGCCGACTACACCCCCGGCGCCGGGTGGCGGGATGCCGCCGGGCACCGACCTGGTCGCCTTCATGAGCGCGGTGCACGGCGCCAACGAGGTGGCACGCGCCCGCCGCGCGGACCTCCGCACCGACGGCGGGGGCTGCGGCAGCACCTGCGGATGCCACCCGTGAGTCCCGACCTGCTGGCTCAGGTAGCCACGCCCGTCGTCGGGCACGGCTTCCCGCCGCACTGGGGCTGGTACATCGTCCTCTACTTCTTCTTCGGCGGGCTCTGCGCGGGCTCGTATTTCATCGCCACGCTGCTCATGCTGCTGGGCGACCCGCGCGACCGGGAGACGATCCGGCTCGGATACCTCATCAGCTTTCCGCTCCTGCTGGTGTGCGCCGTGCTGCTGATCCTCGATCTCGGCGTGCCGCTCCGCTTCTGGCACATGCTCTTCCAGAGCGAGAACGTCCCCGAGCTGGTCCTCAAGCCGTGGTCGCCGATCTCGCTCGGCACCTGGATCCTCACCATCTTCGGTCTCTTCTCCTTCGTGGCCTTCGTGGGCGCCCTGCTCGACTCCGGGCGGCTGCGCTGGGGTCCGGCGGAGCGCACGGCCTCGTGGGCGGCGTCGCTGCCCCGTCCCCTGATCACCGCCTGGAACGTGATCGGCAGCTTCTTCGGCTTTGCGCTCGCGGGGTACACCGGGGTGCTGGTGACCGCGACGACGATCCCGGTCTGGCAGAACGCGCAGCTCCTCGGCGGCCTCTTCCTCGTCTCGGCGGCCTCGGCGTCCTACGCGCTGCTGGTCCTCCTCCTGCTCCGGCGGGGACGCACCCACTCCGACCCATCGGTCGCCAAGCTGGCGCGCGCGGACCGGTTCACCATGGTGCTGGAGTTCCTGCTGATCGTCGGACTCGTCCTCGCGCTCGGTGCGACGTCGCGCCCCATTACCACTGGCGGCTTCGGCGTTCTCTTCTGGCTCGGAGCGGTGGGATTGGGTGTGGTCGTGCCGCTCATCCTCCATCGGACCTCGCCCCGTGGCTGGGACGCGCACCGGCGCGAGGTGATCGCCGCCATCTGTGTGCTGATCGGCGGACTCATCCTGCGGTTCGTCGTGGTGATGTCGCCGCAGTACCCTTCGGTGCCGTTGTGGGCGCTCTGAGCGCCGGACCGGGTCTGGTCGCGGTGCTCGGCCTCGCGGCGCTCGGCGCTGGGTGCTCGCCGGAGGCGGAGCGCACGCGCGATGGCGGCATGGGCGCGGACCCGGGCAACAAGGTGCTGGTCGAGGCCCGGCGGGTCGAGCCGCGGGCGGCGGATACGACGCTCTGGCCCGGCCGGGCGCCAGCGCCGGTCGAGCGCTTCGCTCGGGGGCAGGTGCCACCGGCCACCTTCCCCGCCAGACGCGAGACACCCGCCGAGCGGGGACAGACGGCCGTTACACCGGACACCCCGCCGACCCAGTCGCAGCAGCGCACGTTCGACAGCGATCCTTCGGTCACGCCGCGTGAGCCGAGCGGGGGCGAGCGCTGAGTATGTCGTCCGCCGATCGGCCCCTGGCGGCCGACCCCGAGCTGTCCCGCGCCGCGGAAGTGCTGCGCCGCCTGGCGGAACTCTGGAGCTCGGCGCCGGCGACCCTGCGCCACGATGTTCCCGCGCCCGATGCCGCCAGGGAGCGGCTGCGGAACGGGATACCCGCCTTGGTGGAAGAGCCGCTGCTCGACGGCCGGGCGCTCCGGGAAGCGATCGCCCTCCTGGGCGAGCGACTTGCCGGCGTGGAGGGCTACGAGGCGGTGGGGCCGCTCGCCGATGGGCTGCGTCGAGCCGCGCTGGACTGGGAGGGTCTCGCCCGGATCGCAATGGACGGCGCCTGGGATGCGCTCGAGCCGGTCGCGCGTCGGCTGGACGTGGACGCGGAGGCGCTCGCGGCACTGCTGGATTACGCCGTCCGGCCGGCGCTCAGAGCCGGCTCGCAGCGGGTGCGTCCGCTGCTGGCGGAGATCTCCTGGGCCCGCGCCTGCTGCCCTGCCTGCGGGGCACCCCCACTGCTCTCGGTGACGACAGGGAAGGAGTCCGCCCGTCACCTTCTCTGTGGCCGCTGCGGGGCGGCCTGGGGCTGGCCGCGCACTCGCTGCGCCGTCTGCGGGGAGCGGGACCACCACCGACTCGGCTACCTGCACGCTCCAGGCGAGGGCGACTACCGCAGGGTGGAAGTCTGCGACGCCTGTCGCGGCTACATGAAGACCGTGTCCGTGCTCGACCTGCCCGATGCCGACCGCCTCCTGCGACTCGATCTGGAGACCTCGGCGCTGGATTTCATCGCGCTCGATGCCGGGTACAGCCGGGCGGGCGGAGGGCAGATCCAGCCCAGCGGAGGTCAGGTCGCATGATGTGGGGAACCGCTCGCCCCCTCCTGCTCATCGCGCTGCTGGTCTCCACCACCTCGTGCCGTGAACGCGCCGGCGACAGCGGCGGTGCGGCCAGTGGAGACGATCTCCCCGGCGGCTCGGCCGGCTCCGCTCGCGCGCACGATTCGCTCGAGCGCATTCGACCTACGGACACCACGCTGCCAAGCCAGGTTCCGGACTCGCTAGGCCGAGATACCTCCGGACGCTAGTCCACGGGCGTCCTGTGCGCCGTCGTCCGGTCGTTCCATGGCGACCATCCTCCAGTCGTTCCGCGGGTCATCATTCGACCTCCACCGAACCATCCCGAGCGCTTCGCCCGACTACCCAGCTGCGTGCGGGTAGTGTCTGCCCCGAGTCTCGGGCGGCCCTGAGGAGTAGCGGACGGCTGGTGATGTCCGCGCAGCTGGTGACAGGTCGAGACGAGATGGTAGGGTTCGGACGAGGCCGCAGCCCGACACTGCGCGCCTGCGGGATGACTCGCGGGTGAGGGGTGTCACATCCCGGGGAGCGTCGGCGGGAGCATCATCCTGGCCAGCATATCGTCAGACCATTCAGGAGGTACATCGTGGCGGTGAAGAAGAAAGACGCGCGCTGGTCGGGGGCGAAGAAGGCCGGCAACGCGTCGGCGGGCAAGGCGAAGGCGCAGTCGGATCGGAAGCTCCAGCGGGATGCCGAGCAGCGCCGCAAGCGTGCCAACGGTGCAGACGGGAAGAAGGAGGGCGCGGTGCAGACGGGCGAGCGCAAGTATCCCGAGCCGCCGCAGCCTCGGCAGCGCCTGGAGAAGCCGGGCCGGGAGGCCGACCTGGAGCCCCGGCCCGAGTACATGGCGCCGGAGTATCGCGGGTCCGGAAAGCTGGAGGGCAAGGTCGCGATCGTCACCGGCGGCGACTCGGGAATCGGTCGTGCGGTGGCGGTGCTCTTCGCCCGTGAAGGCGCCGACGTCGCCATTCTGTATCTGAGCGAGGACGAGGACGCGGAGGAGACCGCCCGCGCGGTGGAGGCCGAAGGCCGGCGCGCCCTCCTGATCCCGGGCGACGTGACGGATTCCTCGTTCTGCGACGAGGCGGTGGAGACCACGGTGCGCGAGCTCGGTCGACTCGACATCCTGGTGAACAACGCGGCCTACCAGGAGCACCTGCCGGGCCTGGAGGACATCACCGACGAGCAGCTCGATCGCACCTTCCGCACCAACATCTACGGGTACTTCTACATGGCGCGGGCCGCACTGCCTCACCTCGAGGACGGCGCGGCCATCATCAACAGCGGCTCGGTCACGGGAATCCAGGGGAGCAAGCAGCTGCTGGACTACGCTTCGACCAAGGGCGCCATTCACGCGTTCACCAAGTCGCTGGCGCAGAACCTGGTGGAGCGCGGCATCCGGGTGAACGCCGTGGCGCCGGGACCGGTGTGGACGCCGCTCAATCCGGCGGACCAGGACCCCGAGAAGGTGGAGAAGTTCGGGAGCGATGTGCCGATGAAACGGGCGGCACAGCCGGAGGAGATCGCACCCGCGTACGTCTTTCTCGCGGCGCCGGTCTGTTCCAGCTACATCACGGGCGAAGTGCTGCCGATCCTGGGAGGCGAGACGGTCGGGTCGGGGTGAGCGTCGGTGAAGCCTGAGCGTCAGCGGAGGGTGATCGTCAGCTCGTAGCTCGCCCCCTCGTCGGTGGGCACGACGCTCACCACGTAATCCTGGGAGGCCGGCTGGGTGCCGGCCCACTGGCGCCGCCGCTCCGACAGCGGCGCCAGCTGCTCTCCGCCGTCCAATCCGTACACATGAAGCGTGGCCGGGTCGTCGTCGCGGAGCGAC
>DATABZ010000148.1:0-15670 GCA_036259315.1 Gemmatimonadales bacterium
GCCGGCCGGGCGCTACACGCGCTCGGCCGGCGGAGGAGTTTTCGCTCCAAGGCAGGTTCGTGGTGTCTCACAGGCGTAAGAGCTCGGGCGGATGCAGCGGAGGCCGGCCACTGATCGCCAGCACCTCCGGTTTGACCTTCGAGGACAGGCATGTAACCAGATAAACGGATGCTGTCTGTGTGCCGGATGGGGACGGTCCCTAATGGCCCATAGCGCAGCGACTTGAGAGGCGCTTGACGGACCATCGCAACCCTCGAGGCTCTGATTGGAGCCGCCCTGGCGGCACATCCGGTACGAACACGACACTACTGGAGGAGGACCGAATGAAGCCGTCCATTCTTCTTGTGCCACCATATCGGCGATGTTGCGCCGTCCTGCCCGTGCTGTTGCTCGGGGTAGTGCTCGGCTGCCGGGATGATGCGGACGCACCCACTGCTCCCGCCGAGGCCGAGCCTGCCCAACTCGCGGCTGCGGCTACCCTCTCCTTCCGCCAGGTGAGCACGGGTGATGGTCACAGCTGCGGGATCGACACCGACAATCGGGTCTACTGTTGGGGCGGGAACGGGTTCGGCCAAGTGGGGGACGGCACGAACACCTCCCGGCTGCGGCCGGTGCTGGTGGCCACTACGCTCCGGTTCCGCCAACTGGACGCCTCGGAGTTCGGAACCTGCGCGATAACCACGGACGACCGGCTGTTTTGCTGGGGAAGCGTGGGGGGCTCGCTGCCCGGGAGCACGCAACCCCAGGCGGTGAGTGGCAGCCGCCGCTTCCGCACCGTGAGCGCGAGCCTCGAGCACGTTTGCGCCGTGGGCCGGGACGATGGGCGCGCTTACTGCTGGGGTGACAACAGGTGGGGTCAGCTCGGCGACGGCACCACGACCTCCCGCGCGACGCTGGCCCCTGTCACCGGTAGCCGTAGGTTCCGGCAGCTGGCCACGGGCGAGCGGCACACCTGCGGGCTCACCACCGGCGACGTGATCTTCTGTTGGGGCGCGAACCAGTGGGGCCAGCTGGGGTTCGAAGGGCCGCGCTTTGACCTCACCCTGGTGCCCACGCAAATTGCCGGCACACGGCGGTACGCCAGCCTGACCGCGGGCCGGTTTCACACCTGCGCGGTGACCAAGGCCTCCAAGGCTTTCTGCTGGGGGGATGGGAGGTCGGGACAGATCGGCGATGGCAAGAACTTCCTGCGCTTCACGCCTCGAAGGGTGGCCGGCGGGCTCACGTTCGATCGGCTGACCGCCGGCTACCAGCACACCTGTGGCGAAACGACGAACAACCGCGCGTACTGCTGGGGCGAAGACTTCTACGGTGCGCTGGGTGATGGAAGCGTGAACTCCACTCCCACGGACGGCAGTCTGGTACCGACAGCCGTTGTCGGTGGGCTCGATTTCGCGCAGCTGAGCGCGGGCCGGCATTTCACCTGCGGGAAGACGACGGCGGACGTGGGTTACTGCTGGGGGTACAACGCGGGAGGCCAGCTCGGCGACGGCACGACGACCAACCGGTCGAGGCCCACGCCGATCGCCGGGCCAAGCTGACGCACAGATACAGGTAGACGCTAGAGGGCGGAGCTTCTTGCGCCGCCCTTGGCGTGCCCCGGCGCTTCCATGACCGAAGGCCCCGGAGCCGCCCCAACTGCAGAGACCGAAGATGACGACAGCCCCCTTGGCCGCCACACCCATCGCTACCACGCCCCTCGCCGAAGCCGAGCAGGCGATCTCGGTCATCGTGCTCGCGTTCGATACCGACCCGCTGGCCCGCTGGATCTTTCCCCATGCCCACACCTATCTCGCCCGCAGTCCAGTCGGGATGAGAGCGTTTGGAGGCAGGGCGTTCGCCGCCGGCACCGCTCACCACGTGGAGGGGTTCCAGGGAGCGGCGCTCTGGCTTCCGCCGGGCGCCGAGCCGGACGAGGAGACCCTCATGGCCGAGTTCGAGCGGCACGTACCGGGCGAGCGGTTGGCCGACCTGCTCGGACTATTCGAGCGGATGGGGAGCGTTCATCCTCAGGAGCCGCACTGGTACCTGCCGCTCATCGGCGTCGATCCCGCTCATCAGCGGAAGGGACTCGGCTCGGCGCTCCTCCGGCACGCGCTGGAGATCATCGACCGCGATCGTCTGCCGGCGTATCTCGAATCCAGCAACCCGCTCAACATCCCACTCTATCACCGCCACGGGTTCGAGCTGCTGGACACGCTGCAGGTGGGATCGTCGCCGCCGGTCTTTCCGATGCTGCGGCGTGCGCAGTAGTTGCCCTGCAAACATGGGCAGGGACACCACCCGGCGACGGCAAAACACCGGCTGCGGGAGCTCCAACCGTAGAGAGTATTGGGATCCCTGAGCATGCGAACGCCGGGAGTCGAACCCGGACCCCTTGCGGGACAGGATCCTAAGTCCTGCGCGTCTGCCGGTTCCGCCACGTTCGCGTGGCCCAAAGATAACGCCACCGCCCGACTCACGAACCGGCGCGACTAGCCGATCCCGACCGGCCGATGCGCCGTGATCCGAATGCGCTCCCCGCCGGACGGCACCGGTTCCCCTGGCCTCAGCCTCACGTCCACCCGTACGCCGTCCACCCGGCCCACCGCGTGCAGATGGTTGCCCATATCCACCACGCGCTCCACGTCCAGGTCGAAGGCCGCGGCGCCGTCGCCGGTCGCCCACCCGCCGGCCGGCACGCCGATGATGCTCCCGCTGCAGTGGTGAACGGTGTAGCCCAACAGCTCCGCGGTCGCGCGGTCCGGCGGACGCGCGTACACCTCCGACTTGGGGCCCGCGGCACGGACCCGGCCGTCCACCAGCACCACCAGAAGGTCGGCCAGGCGGAACGCCTCCTCCCGGTCGTGCGTCACCAGGATCGTCGTCGCGGCGAAGGTCGCCAGCATGCGCGGCAGGTCGTCGAGGAGCTGCACCCGCGTAACCCGGTCGATGCCGGTGAGCGGCTCGTCGAGGAGCGTAACCGGCGCGCGGAGGGCGAGCGCCCTGGCGAGGTTGGCGCGCTGCGCCTCGCCGCTCGACAGCTCCCGCGCTGAGCGATCCAGCACCGCCTCGAGTCCGCACTCGCGCGCCGCCTCCGCGATGCGCGCCGGCCGCTCCGCCGGGGGCAGGTCCCTGAGCTGGAGGGCCAGGTCCAGGTTCCGGCGCACACTTCCCCCGACGAACACCGCCTCCTGAAAGGCGAACGCCACGTGGCGCCGCGAGGCGGGGCCGACAGTCACCGGCGCGCCCCCGATCCGGACCACGCCGGCCGTCGGCCGCTCGAGTCCGCCGATCAGGCGGAGCAGGGTAGTCTTACCCGAGCCGTTGGGACCGAACACCGCGGTGGTGAGCCCGTCGCCGAAGGCCAGAGCCTCGATGTCGAGCACCCTGCGGCCGTCGCGCGTGAACTGCAGGCCCTCGATCAGGACGTCCATTCAGGGAGCCGCGGCGACCCCGGCCGCGTCGGGATGAAACAGCGGCTCACCCCACTGCCGGGTGCCGAAGCGGCCGATCCACTCCTGCACCGCCGGTTCGGTGAGATAGCGCACGAATCGAAGTGCCGGCCCCCGCTTTGCCGCGGGGTGCTTGCCCGGATTCACGGTATAGGCGCTGTACACGTTGCGGAGGATCGGGTCGCCCTCGACGAGCGGCACCAGGGTGAGGCGATCCTTGAACGCCAGGTACGTCGCCCGATCGGTCAGGGTGTACGTCTGCCGCTGCTCCGCCACGAGCAGGGTGGCGCCCATCCCCTGGCCCGTCTCCTCGCGTCGCTCCAGCGAGGCGGGCGTAACGTCTGCGGCCTTCCAGAGCGCCAGCTCCCTCGTCTCCGTGCCCGACCCGTCACCTCGCGACACGAACGAACCCTGCGCCGCGATGGCTCTCATCGCGTCGGCCGGCGCCTTGCCTCTGACGCCCGCTGGGTCCGAGGTCGGCCCGACGATCAGAAACTCGTTGTACATGACCCGACGCCCGTCGACGAGGTCGCCGCTCTCGACGTATGCCCGCTCGACTTCCGGAGCATGGACCAGTACCGCGTCGGCGTCGCCGCGCCGCGCCATCTCGAGCGCGGCGCCGGTGCCAACCGCGATCGGCTTCACCGCGATGCCGGTCTCGCGCTCGAACATCGGGAGGAGCGAATCGAGCAGGCCCGTGTCCAGGGTGCTGGTCGTCGTGGCGAGGACGATCTCCCGATCCTGCGCGGCCAGGGCGGAGCGGCCGACGTGCAGGGCGACGGCGGCAACCGCAAAGGCTCGAAGCGTACGAAGCATCATCGATCCCTCTATCGCTCCTCAGGCGTTGCGGCGCTGCTGCACCAACGTCAGGAGGAGATTGACCACGAACGCGAGCGCGAGCAGGAGACACCCGAGAGCCAGCGCCACCGGAAGGTTCCCCCGGCTCGTCTCGGTGACGATCGCCGTCGTGAGCACCCGGGTGCTGCCCCGGAGATTGCCGCCCACGGTCATCGATGCGCCCACCTCCGACACGATCGCCCCGAACCCGGCCATCACGGCCGCGAGCAGGCCCAGCCGCGCCTCGCGACTCAGGATCCAGAGCTGCTGGAGCCGACTCGCGCCCAGGCTGGCCAGGAGATCGGGAAGCTGCGCGGGCAGCGCCTGGATCGAGGCGGCGGTGAAGCCCACCACGAGCGGCGTGGCGATCACGAACTGCGCGATCACCATCGCCTCCCTGGTGTAGATGAGGTCCCACCCGCCGAGCGGGCCGCTTCGGGTGAGGAGGAGCCAGACGACCAGCCCGACCACCACCGGCGGCATGCCCATCCCGGTGTTCACCATGCCGAGAAGCAGGGTGCGACCGGGAAACCGGCCCCGGGCCAGCGCGTAGCCGAGCGGCACGCCCAGCAGCATCGCGACTATGGTCGCCATGCCGGAGATCACGAGCGTCCGGCCGATGATGCCGAACAGCTCGGCGTCGCCGCCGAGCAGGAGCGCCAGCGCATCGCGCACTAAACCAATTCCTCCTCCGCTCCGGGGATGTCGCGCCGCGACGAGCCGGGTTCCGTCATGTGCGGCCAGCGGTCGATTTCGGCAACGTACCCGCGGCACCGGCGATAGGCAATTTGCTGCGCATCGGCCGCGTCAGCGGTACGTCCGGACACCCGTCGCCTTGAAGCTGGCGTACACGGTCGTGCCCTCGCGCAGCCCCAGGTCCGTCAGCGCTTCGCGGGTGATCTCGGCCACCAGCGGCGGGCGCGTGCCGAGCATCACTCGGACGCGCTCGCCCGAGGGCGGCTCGGGCGCCAGCTCGAGAATGGGACCCGCGAAGACGTTCTGCGCGCTGCCGCCCGGCGGCTCCGCATGGATGGTGATCCTGGTCGGGTCCACGGTGACGAAGAGCTCGCCCGTCTCGTCGGGAGCGGTGACCCCGATGTCGCCGTCGCCGGTGCGCACGGTGGCCAGGCCCGGCCCGGGTGCCGCGGTCCCGGCGAACAGATTGGTCCCCATCAGCTCGGCCACGTAACGCGAGCGTGGATGGCGGAGCAGGTCCTCGCGGCTCCCCACCTGGGAGACGCGTCCTGCCTCCACCACCACGATCCGATCGCCGAAGAGCAGCGCCTCCAGCGGGCTGTGGGTCACGTAGAGCGTGACGCAGCCCAGGGTCCGGAGCAGCTCGCGGAGCTCACCTCTCACCTGCCGCCGCGTGCCGAGGTCCAGGGCGGCGAGCGGCTCGTCGAGCAGCAGGAGGGACGGGCCGAGCACCAGCGCGCGGGCCAGCGCCGCCCGCTGCTGCTGGCCGCCCGAGAGCGCCGCGGGCTTCCGGCCGGCGAGCTCGGCGATGCCGGTGCGGCGGAGCCCCTCGGCGACCAGCCGGCCCGCCTCCGAGCGCGCCACGCCTCTCGCTCGAAGTCCGAAGGCGACGTTCTGCTCGACGGTGAGGTGCGGGAAGAGCGCGTAGTCCTGCGACATGTATCCCACGTCGCGGCGCCATGCGGGGACGGCCACGCCCAGACCGGTGTCGGCCCAGGCCCGCCCGCCGAGCGCGATGCGGCCCTGCTCGGGTTGATCGAGCCCGGCGGCGAGCCTGAGGATGGAAGTCTTTCCCGCCCCACTCTCGCCCACGATGACGGTGGTGGCACCCGGCTCCGCCCGGAAATCGGCGCGCAGCTCGAAGCCGCCCCGCCGGCTAACGACGTCGATCTCGAGCACGGTCGAGGAGCCCGAGCCACGTGGGCGCGAGCCGCACCGAGAGCAGGATGCCGACGGCGAGCGCGAGGAGGAGCACCGACATGGCCACGGCCGCCTCGAGGTCGCGCTGGAGCGCGACGTAGACCGCCAGCGGCATCGTCTGGGTCACGCCGGGAAGGTTCCCGGCGAACGTGATCGTCGCCCCGAACTCGCCGAGTGCGCGCGCCCAGGTCATGGCGGCTCCCGCGAGCATGGACGGAAGCGCGAGCGGCAACACCACCGTGAACAGCGTGTGTGCGGGGGAGGACCGGAGCGTGGCGGCGGCGTCGAGGTAGCGGACGTCCACTTCGCCGAGACCGGCGCGCGCCGCGGAGATGAAGAACGGCGCCGCGATGAAGGCCTGGGCGAGCACGACAGCCAGCGTGGTGAACGGGATGGAGACGCCCAGCGCGCCCAACGCTCCGCCGGTTAGGCCACTCCGCCCGAACGCGAGGAGCAGCGCCAGCCCGGCGACGGTCGGTGGGAGCACCATGGGGAGATCGATCAGCACCTCGAGCAGCCGCTTGCCGGGGAAGGACCGGGTGGCCAGCAGGTAGGCAACCGGGAGCCCGAGCAGCACCACGAGCAGGGTCGCGCAGGCGCTGGTGACGAGGCTCAGGCGCAGCGCATCGAGCAGCATCGGATCGCCCAGCCTGGTCACCAGCTCGGCGGGAGGGACGCGCACGACTACCGAGGCAAGGGGAAGGCCGAGCAGGAGGAGGAGCCCCGCGACGGCGAGCCCGGCGAGAAGCGCTGCGAGGGTCACGGCGAGGGCGGCGGCAGGAAGCCGTGCCGCACCAGGGTGGCGCGTCCCTCGTTGCCGAGGAGCAGCTCCAGGAAGGCGCGCGCCTCGGGCTCGCGAGCCCGGACCAACAGGGCCACGTGGTAGCTCGCAAGGACGTTCGCAGCGTGCGGGATCTCCAACATCGTGAGCCGCGAAGCGAGCCCGGGCGTGAGGTCGGAGCGGTAGACCAGTCCAGCGTCGGCTTCGCCGAGATGTACCTTGCGCACTACGGCCTTCACGTTCTCCTCTTCGGATACGACGTTGGCGAGCACGCGCCGCTCGAAGTCCGCCGGAAAGCCGGGCTGCTGCGCGAGCTTGCGGAGCACGTCACGACCGTATCGGCCCGCGGGAACGGCGTCGGCCGCGAGCACGAGCTTGAGCCCTCCGGCGCGGCCCAAGTCCTCCAGCCCATCGATGTCCCCGGGGTTCGAGGCCGGGATGATGGCGACCAGTCGGTTGCGCGCGAAGACCACGGGGTGGCCGCTCACCAGCCCCCTGCGCCGCACGCGGTCCATCCAGCGCTCGTCCGCGGAGGCGAACACGTCCGCGGCGGCACCGTGCTCGAGGTAGATCGCGTGCTGCTGTGAGCCGGCGTAGTTGACGCGGACCATCACGCCCGGGTGGAGTTGGCGGTAGCGCTCGGCGATCTCGTCGAAAGGCTCGGCGAGCGAGGCGGCCGCGAAGATGGTGAGCACCGGGGTCGCCGCCTCCCGCCCACGCCGGTACAGGACCGCGGCGAGCGTCAGCATCGCGAGCGCTGACAGGATTCGGCGCCAGCTCATGGGCCGGTTCCGCCGGGCTCCTTCCCGATCATGATCTCGGTGGACTTGATGACCGCGACCACCTCGTCACCCGGGCGCAGCTGCAGCCGCTCCGCCGAGCCCCGGGTGATGACGGAGACCAGCTCCTGCTCCCCGATCCGTACCCGGACCTCGGCCATCACCCCCTCGACCGCGACCGAGAGGACGCTGCCCCTGAGCTGGTTCCTGGCACTGAGGTCGAGGCCGGCGGCGGACTCCGCCGCTGCCCGGCCGAGTCCCAGCAGCTGGTCGAGGTCGCGGCGGTCGAACAGCCACTTTCGCCCGACCCGTCGGCCGGGCAGCCGGCCCGCACGGGCGAGGGCCTGGACACGCTTGACGTTGAGCCGGAGGTATCCGGCCGCTTCCTCGGTGCTGAGTAGCTCCATAGCGACCCTTAAGTTACCCTAAGCTACCTTAAGGGGACTACGATGCGACCTCAAGTCTCCAGGGACGCAAGTCTGGGGGGTGGGACAAAGCTGGAAAGGCGGGGCAAAGGTGGAAGGGCTGACTACCTCAAGCGGTGCGCTCCGCCACCCAGCGGCGGAAGAGCTCATCGCAGTACTCGACCTTCTGCGCGCTCGCCGTCTTGACCCTCCGGCCATCCGCCAGGATGGCGAAGGCGCAGAACTGGGCAACCGTCGGCTTGCCGTTGGGCCCGGTGCACTCCCGGACGGCCTGGCGGTTCACCGTGATCCAGACCGAGCGGCCCGGGTTCTGGCGCTGCCAGGCGGCACACCGTGCCCCCACATCCGGGTCCACCTGCAGACCCTCGGGTTGGACCACGATCCGGCTCACCTTGGGCGGTGGTGCTCGCGCGGCGCGCGGCCTGCCGTCGCGCCCTGCCGGCGCCGAGTCCGCCTGCGTCTGGCCGGCGGCGGGGCGCACGAATTGCCAGGGCGTGCAATTCTCCTTCGCCAGGCGCCCGCGCGTCATCGCGGCGACGCAGGAGTACCCCACCGCAGTCTGCCCGGGCGCCGGGGCGGGGACCCAGAGGGTATCGCTATGCTCGTTCGCCGGCACCGTGGCCACCTGCGAGAGCGCACCGTCGTTCACCCCGACCTCCACCCGTGCCGACTCCGCGAGCTCCGGCCCCCGCGGCAGCACCAGTCGCCAGTTCACCGCCACCCGCAGCGAGTCGCCCTCCTGCACGATGCTGGAGCGCACGTCGGTGACCTCGACCGGGCGCGGCGGCATGGGCCGCTTGACCGGTGCCAGGTAGCGCCAGAGCACGAGGCCGGCGGCGATGAGGAACAGCATCGGCACGACCCACCGCCAGCGGCCCCCCGGACGCTTCACCGGATCGATGTCCACGATCCTGGTCCTCGGGCTCACTTCCCGCTCATCCCGAGGGCGGCGAGCCCCTGCTCGAACTGGATGTCCACCGGAATGGCCTCCCTGCCGAGCCGATCGAGATCCTTCTGGAGGGCCGGTGGAACGGTGGCGCGCTCGGTCATGAATCGCTTCACGCCTTCGTAGTCCCCGTCGCCCTGAAAGCGAAGGATAAGACCCGCCATCGAATCCACCGCGGCGCGCATCCGCGGGAAGTCCACGCGGTACCGCCCGCTCGCCGAGTCGCGGGTGAACGCGCCCTGCTCCTGGAGGAAGGAGAGCTCCGCCGCGTTGGCCCGGCCGTGCGCGCTCGCGGCGCCGAAGCGGATCGAACGGAAGAGCCCCGCGAGAAAGGTCACGTAGTTGTCGTCGAGGTCCACGTCGGCGAGCTCGCCCTGCTCATGGAGCCGCGTGATCATGTAGAGCCCGAGAATGTCCGCCTTGCCTTCCTCGAGTGCGCCCCCCTGCTCCTTCAGCGCGTCGCGCACGGTTCCCCTGCCGTTGATCGTGTTCTTGACCCCGAGCCCGTGCGCCACCTCGTGGAACATCACGTTGGCGAAGAAGGCGTCGAAATCGATGTGTTCCTGCTGATCCTCGGCCACGAGCACTTCACCGATCGGCACCAGGATCCGGTCGAACTTGGCGCGCATCGTGTTCTTGAGCTGGAGCCGCCGAGTGCCCTTTCGGAGCTGGACCTCCTCGTCGTTGGGGAGGTTGATGGCGATGGTCTTGGAGCCAGCGTTCGCCTGCCCGGTGTAGTACACGGCGTCGTACGCGTTGAGGTCGGAGTCGCTGCCCGGCGTCTCCCGCTTGTAGGCCGCGGGTACCGGCAGGCCCCGCTGGAGCGCGGGCAGGAGCTTCGCGTAGCGCGCGAGGCGCTCGCTCCACGCCCGGTCCTTGATCAGCACGTAGGCCTCGTGTGCCGCCTTGTAGCCGAAGAGCGCATCGTCGTAGGTCTCGATCGGGCCGATGACCATGTCCACCGCGTTGCGCTTCATATCCATCCAGGCGAGGTCGCTGGGCTGGTAGTCGTCGGTCTCGAGGGCACGGGCCCGGAGCTCCAGGTAGCGACGGAGCCCCTGATCGTCGGCGAGCTTGGCCGCTTCGCGGAGCTTGGCCGCGGCGCGGCGGGACGGCTCGGCGAAGACCTCGTGATACGGCACCGCTGCCAGCCCGCCGGTCGAGTCGCGCCGCACCACCGTATAGAGGCTCCGGAGCGCCCGGCCGCCGTCCGGTGCCGCTTTCGCGGCGCGCTCGAACTCCTCCTTGCTGATGTCCGATGGGTAGAAGGCGGCTCCCTCGGGGCGCGGGCCCACGCCGGGCACGAACGGCGCATTGCCGTCGAGCCGGTCCCACGGGCCGTAGTTGAGAAGGACGTACGCGCGGGTGGCGGAGTCGCCGATCTGGCGCAGGAGGGAATCCCGCGCGGGGTAGACCTGCTGCCAGAAGATGGTGTCCATCTCCTGCGCGGCCTCGATGAGCAGGGGGATCATGCGCCGCTCGCGCTCACTCAGTCCGCTCAGATCGGCGGTGAGCCGCACCCGGGTGTACTGGTCGAGCTTCTGCTCGATGGAGGGGGCGCCTCCTGCGCCCGCCACCACGCTCTCCTCAGACTCGGACCCACCGCACGCACCGGTTCCGAGGGCCAGGAGCGCCATCCACAACCGCACCCCACGCGTCATGCGTCGCTCCGTCCGTGGGTGAGGGATCGTCACGCCAGCTCGATCCGGCCCTCGACCGCGATGTCGGTCGGGAGCCCTTCGACCTTCATGTCGATGCGGGCCCGGAGCACCTCGTGCCCGGTCAGCGCACCGGACTCGAGCGCGGCCTGCACCGCCTTCTCGACCTCCCGCTGCGCCGTGACGCCGAAGTGCTTCAGGAGCTTGCGCAGCGAAATGTTGAACCGTTCCTCGTCCATGGATCCTCGCTCTCCTCATCGCCCCTCGAGCTCGCGCTCGCCCGGCGTGTGCCGGCCGGCGCGGCCTTCGCCCGGGTGCGACTTGGCCTCGTGATAGCGCTCACCTTTGAGCCGGATGAACGTGACGAACCGCTCGTACTCCTCCTCCGACAGCTCGTCGGCAATGCCGGGAACGAGGCCCTTCACCAGCGTGATCCGCTCCTCCAGCGTGAGCGCCGCCGCCCGGTCCACCAGCACCCGGATGGCGGGGTGGTTCATCCAGGCGGTCTCAGGGGAAGTGGTCATCGAATCGGCTCCTGGATGGGAGTGAACGACACCTGAGCGACGAGGGGCCGCGTGCGCGGCCCCGGGTTATGTGCGAGAGTTGGAGCTACTGGTCGTCGCCGAGCCGGATCCGCTCCACCCGGCGGGTCTGGGTCCGCGGGTTGTAGACGCGGAGCGATACGATGCTGCCCGGCTTCTCGGCCTGCAAGGCCTTGCGGAGGTCGGCCTCGCTGCGCACGGCCTTGTTTTCGACCGAGAGGATGATATCGGGGCCGCCCCGCTGCGGATCGTCGAACAGCACCTCCCACGCAGGGCCGCCCGGCGTCACGCTGGTGACGATCAGGCCCCTGGTGTCGGACGGGAGCTGAAGCTCGACGGCCGCGTCGGGGCTCACCGGCTCGACGCTGATGCCGAGCCGGTTCATCGCCGCGCCGTCCTCCGAGGCCTGGTCGGGACCACCGGGCCGGCTCTCGGAGGCGATCTGCGGCGCAGCGTTGAGCTCCTGCAGCTTGACGTCGAACGTCTTCCGGACGCCGCCCTTGCGGGCCACCTCGACCTTGACCACCTCGCCCGGCTTGCGGAACCCGATGACCTGCTGAAGCTGTCCCACGTACTCGACCGGCTTGCCGTCCACCGAGAGGATGATGTCCCCCGCTTCGATGCCCGCGGCGCCCGCCGGCGAGTCCTCGCTCGGGATGTCCTTCACCACCACGCCCTGGATGGCGGGCAGGCCGACGTACTCCGCGTCCGCCAGCGACACGTCGGCGATGGACACGCCGAGCGCGGCACGGTGCACCTCGCCCGACTGGATCAGCTGGTTCATCACCGTGCGGGCGAGGTTGATCGGGATCGCGAACCCGTAGCCGGAGTAGAACCCGGTCTCGCTCGCGATGGCCGAGTTGATGCCGATGACCTCGCCGCGGACGCTCACCAGCGGCCCGCCCGAGTTCCCCGGGTTGATCGCCGCGTCGGTCTGAATGAAGTCCTGGATGCTCCCCTGACCCGCACGGGGCAGGCCGGCCAGGGCCCGTCCCTTGGCGCTCACGATGCCCGACGTGACGGTGAAGGTGAGCGCCTCGCCCAGGGGGTTACCGATGGCGAGCACGAACTCGCCCACCCGCGCGTCGTCGCTGTTGCCGAGGGCCATGGGTGGGAGGTTCGTAGCGTCGATCTTGACCACCGCGACGTCGGTGTTGGGGTCTGCGCCCACGACCTTGGCCTTGAACTCGCGCCGGTCGAGCAGACGCACGGTGACCTGCTCCGCCCCCTCGACCACGTGGTTGTTGGTGAGAATGTAGCCGTCCGCCGAGACCACGAATCCTGACCCGCTGCCCTGCTCGATCTCGGGCTGCTCGCGGAAGCGCGGGAAGAAGCGCTCCATGCCGGGGGGCACCCGCTGAGGCGCGGCGCGCTCGGTGCGCTGGGAGCGGATGTAGACGACGCTTGGCTTCACGTGCTCGGCGACCGCCGCGAACGATTCGCTGAGGTCCTGCAGTGGCCGCGCGGCCGGAATGGTGGGCGTCGGGACCTGCGCGATGGCGGCCCCTCCGCGGCCCTGCTCCTGGGCGGACGAGCGGTTCGGCAGATCCAGCAACCCCGCGAACAGGAGCCCGAGCGCGAACGCCAGGGCCACCAGGCCTCCGAACTTGAGCCAGTTCAACGATCGAGCGGACATCAGCGATCCTTCGGTGGGACGTTGGAATCGGGCGGCCGGCTGCTGCTCACCGGCTACTACTTAATACTACAACGGAACCCCGGGGGTTGTGCCGGGGTGCCGGTCACCTCGGAGCCGGTGGCAGGGCTTGGTGTTGCGGCCCTGGAAGGATCGAACCCTGCCGCGGTGCGGCGCAATTCTGCGGGTAGATGGTCCTGGCTGTCGATTTGGCAGGGTAGCGACCTACCCCGGCCGGCCCCTCGGCTCATTGGCATTCTCCTCGTCCCGACTGATATGTTGAGGCCATGTCGGAGACGCCGAAGCCGGGTCTGGTGGCCCCCTCCCGGGCGGGCCCGCTGGATGTGCCGGTCACCCTCCGGAATCCGGGCGCACCTCTGGATCTGGAGTGGGTTGAGGACGCGCGGGTGAACCGCAGCGCCGTCGAGCGGCGTGCCGCCACGCTCCGCACCCGCCGCACGGTGAAGAAGGAATGGCAGGCCGCGTGGCTCCTGCGCGCCATCACCCTCGTGGACCTCACGACACTCTCGAGTGACGATACCCCGGGCCGAGTCCGGCGGCTCTGCGCCAAGGCGCGCCGACCGGTCCGGGCCGACCTGCTCGAGGCCATGGGTGCCGAGCAGTTGCCGATCCGGGTCGCCGCGGTCTGCGTGTATCACGCGTTCGTGCCGACGGCGGTCGAGGCCCTGGAGGGCTCCGGGATTCCGGTCGCGGCGGTCTCCACCGGATTTCCGGCCGGCCTCTCGCCTTTCGAGCAGCGCATCGGCGAGATCCGCGCCTCGGTGTCCGCGGGGGCGGATGAGATCGACGTGGTCATCACCCGGGCGCATGTGCTGACGGAGAACTGGCGCGCGCTGTACGACGAGGTGCGCGCGATGCGCGAGGCCTGCGGCGACGCTCACATCAAGACCATCCTGGGCACCGGCGAGCTGGGCACGCTGCACAACGTGGCACGCGCCAGCCGGGTCTGCATGATGGCTGGGGCCGATTTCATCAAGACGTCCACCGGCAAGGAGAGCGTCAACGCCACCCTGCCGGTGGGACTGGTGATGGCGCGCGCGGTGCGGGACTACCGTGAGCGCACCGGACATCTGGTCGGGCTCAAGCCGGCGGGAGGCATTCGCGCCGCCAAGGATGCGCTCGAGTGGCTGGTGCTGGTGAAGGAGGAGCTGGGCGACCGCTGGCTCCGGCCCGATCTGTTCCGCTTCGGTGCCAGCGCGCTGCTCACGGACATCGAGCGTCAGCTGGAGCACTTCGCCACCGGGCGCTACTCGGCGGCCCACCGGCATCCCACGGCCTGACGACCCATGGCATCCATTCCGGAAATCTTCAGCACGATGGCGTACGGCCCGGCGCCCGAGGCGTCGGCGCCGGCGCACGTCTGGCTCGAGAGCCACGGCCGCCGGTTCGGACTCTTCATCGGCGGCGGCTGGACCGAGCCGGGGCGGGAGACCTTCGAGGCGCTGAATCCGGCCACCGGCAAGCCGCTCGCGGTTCTGACCCAGGCGGGCGAGGCGGACGTGGATCGCGCTGTGCGCGCGGCGCGCGCCGCGCAGCCCGGCTGGTGGGCGATCGGCGGCCACGCGCGCGCGCGCCACCTCTACGCCCTCGCCCGGCACGTCCAGAAGCACAGCCGCCTCTTCGCGGTCCTGGAGTCGCTCGACAACGGGAAGCCGATCCGCGAGTCGCGCGACATCGACGTGCCGCTGGTGGCGCGGCACTTCTATCATCACGCCGGCTGGGCCCAGCTCATGGAGCGGGAGCTGCCCGGACGGGCGCCGGTCGGCGTCGTCGGGCAGATCATTCCCTGGAACTTCCCGCTCCTCATGCTGGCCTGGAAGATCGCGCCCGCGCTCGCGACCGGGAACACGGTCGTGCTCAAGCCGGCCGAGTTCACGTCGCTCACCGCGCTCCGGTTCGCGGAGCTGTGCGAGGAGGCCGGTCTGCCGCCAGGTGTGGTGAACATCATCACCGGGGACGGGCGCACCGGGGCGGCGCTCGTCGCCCACCCGGACGTGGACAAGATCGCGTTCACCGGCTCCACCGACGTCGGTCGACTCATCCGCACCGCCACCGCGGGCACCGGCAAGAAGCTCTCGCTCGAGCTGGGCGGGAAATCGCCCTTCCTGGTCTTCCCCGACGCCGACCTCGACAGCGTGGTGGAGGGCGTGGTGGACGCGATCTGGTTCAACCAGGGGCAGGTCTGCTGTGCGGGGTCGCGCATCCTCGTGCAGGAGGGGGTCGCGGAGCGTCTGGTGGCGAAGCTCAAGGCACGGATGGAGTCGCTCCGGTTGGGCGATCCGCTCGACAAGGCCGTGGACATGGGCGCGATCGTCGCGCCGGTGCAGCTGGAGCGCATCCAGGGACTGGTGCGGCAGGGGCAGGAGGAGGGGGCCACGATGTGGCAGCCGTCCTGGAGCTGCCCTCGCGACGGATGGTTCTTCCCACCGACCCTCTTCACCGAGGTCGCGCCCGCCGCCACGATCGCGCAGGTGGAGATCTTCGGCCCGGTGGTGGTGCTGATGACGTTCCGGACGCCCACCGAGGCGGTGGAGCTGGCGAACAACACCCGCTACGGGCTGGCCGCGAGCCTCTGGACCGATAACATCAATCTGGCTCTGGACATCGCGCCGCAGCTCAAGGCGGGCACGGTCTGGATCAACTGCACCAACGTGTTCGATGCGGCGAGCGGGTTCCCCGGTTATCGGGAGCGCGGGTTCGGCCGGGAGGGGGGACGCG
>DATABZ010000149.1:0-17064 GCA_036259315.1 Gemmatimonadales bacterium
CCGGGCGTATCCGGGGCGCACGAGTTCTATGGACCCCTGGAAGGATTCCAGCGTCACCTGGGCGCTGCCGCTCCCCAGCGTGAACCCGAACCGCTTGCCCTTCCGCGTCTCCGTCAGCGTCACCGGGAACTCGGAGGCGAACTCGCCGTTGAAGGTCGACACCGAGACCGCCGCGTTGGTCCCCTCGGCGACGGTGACGAGAATGCCGCCGTTGTGAGTCGAGAGGGTGTAGCGGCCGCCGTTCCGGATGGGGCCGTCGTACTCCACGTCCCCGTTGAGCGATGTCGCGGTCACACTCGACGCGTCCACCCGGCTCAGGGTGACGTCCCCGTTGACGGTCTCGGCCGTGATCTCGCCCGAGCTGGCGCTTACCTCCACGTCGGCGTTCACGGAGTGCACCTCGAGCCGCCCCCTGGCGCCGGCCAGGCTCACGCTCCCCTGGACCGAGCTCAGTGAGACCAGTCCCTCACCGCCCTGTACCTGCACGTCGCCTTGCACCGTCTCCGCGCTGATCCCGGCGCGAGCCCCCGCCACCGTGATCTCGGTGTTCACGCCGGAGAGGTCCAGTGCCATCCACGCGGGGACGGTGATCCGCAGGTCCACGCTCCCGGGCGGGCCGCGGCGCCCCTGGGTCCGCACGGAGAGCGTCGTCGCGCTCCGTTCGATCTCGACCGTGGACCGACCCGGGGGCTCGGCTTCCACCCGGACCGTGTTCCGGTTCCAGGTCGTCACCGCGATTTCTCCGGCGTAGGCCTCGACTTCGAGCCGCTGTCCACGTTCCACCGGAACGGTCGAATCGATCTGCTGGAGCAGGGCGAGGAGCAGGAGCACGATCGAGGTCCTTTCAGCTGGCGGCGACCAGCGCGGCGGCCTGCCGCAGCAGGTCGACCTTGCGCCGCATGGTCTCGGCCAGATGGGTGTTGAGATAGAGGTTGGCCGAATCGGCCGCCAGCGCGCGCCGGGCATCGGCGATCGCACGGTCGATCAGCGCGAGGTTGTGCTCCAGTACCCGCACGGTCGTGCTGTCCAGCTGGTCGCGCCCCTCGGCGAGGACACGCTCCAGGTCGTCCACCGCGGCATCGTAGCTCCGGGCCGCGGCGCCGGTGCCGACGGCTCGCACTCCGGTGATTGGGGCGTCCTGCGAGGCGACCGGCGTTGGCTCGACTGCCAGGCCGCCCGCACCCGGTTGCAGCAGCCAGACGCTCCCCCCCGAGAGCACCGCGAGCGCGATGCCCGCCGCCAGGAGCTCGGGGAGGGAGAAGGTGAAGCCTCGGCGTCGCGCCGGAATACCCGTCTGCCGTGAGAGCCCGGCCGGAACCGAGAGGCCGGTCCGCACCGGGCGACCGGCCGGCAGGGCGATCCGCTCGGCGATGTCGGGCCACAGCTCGCGCGCGGGCTGGCGGTCGCCCAGCACCCGGGCTCGTCTCACCACCCGGCGGAGCTCGCCCAGGGTCTGGGTGCAGGCGGCGCAGGTCTCCAGGTGTGCCTCGAGGGCCGTCCGCTCGGGCTCCGCGAGCTCGTCGTCCAGGTACTCGGACAGCCGGTCGGTCCACTGGTCGGTCATCGGGTCTCCCTATCGGTCCAGATGCTGGCGGAGCGCCATGCGGGCGCGGTGCAGCTGGGACTTCGAGGTGCCGGCCGCCAGGCCCAGCATCTCGGCGATCTCCTCGTGACGGTATCCCTCGACATCGTGCAGCACGAAGATCTGCCGGGCGCCGTCGGGGAGCCGCGCGATCGCCGTCTCCATGTCCATCGAGGTCTCGGGTCCCGTGCGGCGTCCCGGCACCGTGTCCAGCACCCCGTCGCCCTCCAGGTAGCGCTGCCGATGGATGCCGCGCCGCTCGCGCCGTCCGAGGATCACGTTGATGGCCAGACGGTGCAGCCAGGTGCCGAACGCCGCCTCTCCCCGGAACGTCCCCAGCTTCTCCCAGGCCCGGACGAACACGTCCTGCGCGGCCTCGTCGGCCTCGTCATCGCTGAGCATGCGCCGAGCCAGGCTGTGAATCCGGGCGATGTGTCCTCGGTACAGCCGCTCGAAGGCGTGCGCGTCCCCGCTCGCAGCCAGGGCCGCATCTACGGCATCGGAGTCGGTTTTGGAAGACTGGTCGCGCCGCAGCTTCACCGGTCCTGGACAAGTTCGGGTCATCGCGAGGTATTGGATCGGCCGTCGGGGGGAAAGGTTGCAGCGGCAGGGGGTCGCGTCGAGGGGCGCGGCACCGCCCGATGCGGGGCGCGGCACCGCGCGATCCGGGCTCGTCGCCCGTTCGGCGTGGAAGCTTGTCAACCCGGGCGAAGCGGAGGATCTTGCTCGGGAACGACACCTCGCGACTCATGACCCTCGCCCCTTCGCTCTCGCCGATTCACGCGCCCACCGGGTCTGCCCTGTCCTGCAAGGGGTGGCACCAGGAGGCCGCGCTGCGGATGCTGATGAACAACCTGGATCCGGCCGTCGCCGAGCGGCCGGATGACCTGATCGTGTACGGCGGCAGCGGGAAGGCGGCGCGCGACTGGCCGGCCTACGAGCGTCTGGTGACCACGCTCCGGCGGCTCGAGAACGACGAGACGCTCTTGGTGCAGAGCGGCAAGCCGGTTGGCGTGTTCCGCACGCACGACGAGGCGCCGCGCGTGCTCATCGCGAACGCCCACCTCGTGCCGCGCTGGGCCACCTGGGACGAGTTCCGCCGGCTCGAGGCCCTGGGCCTCACGATGTACGGGCAGATGACCGCCGGCTCGTGGATCTACATCGGCACCCAGGGCATTCTGCAGGGCACCTACGAGACCTTCGCCGAGTGCGCACGGCAGCATTTCGGCGGGTCGCTCGAGGGGCGGCTGGTCGTGACCGCGGGCCTCGGCGGCATGGGCGGCGCCCAGCCACTGGCTGCGACCATGAACGGCGCCGCCTTTCTCGGCGTCGAGGTCGACGAGGCCCGGGTCCGCCGCCGGGTCGACACGGGCTATTGCGATCGGCTGGAGACCGACCTCGACCGGGCGCTCCGGCTGCTCGATGAGGCGAGGCGCTCGCGCCGCCCGCTCTCGGTGGGGCTCGTGGCGAACATCGCCGAAGTGCTGCCGGAGCTCGACCGGCGCGGTGTCATACCCGATGTGGTGACCGACCAGACCGCGGCGCACGACCTCCGCCTGGGGTACATCCCCGCCGGTTGCTCGCTGGACGAGGCGGCGGAGCTCCGCGGGCGCGATCCGGCCGGCTACGAGGCCAGGGTTCTGGATTCGATGACCGCTCATGTGCGCGCCATGCTCGACCTGAAGGCAGGCGGCGCGGTGGTCTTCGACTACGGGAACAACCTGCGGGGGCAGGTAGCCGACCACCGCGGGATGCGCGAGGCGTTCGACATTCCCGGGTTCGTGCCCGAGTACATCCGTCCGCTCTTCTGCAAGGGTGCGGGTCCCTTCCGCTGGGCTGCGCTTTCCGGCGATCCCGCCGACATCGCCGCCACCGATCGGGCGGTGCTGGAGACCTTCCCCCGAAACGACGCGCTCGCCCGCTGGATCCGGCAGGCGCAGGAGCGGGTGCGCTTCCAGGGGCTGCCCGCCCGGATCTGTTGGCTCGAATACGGTGAGCGCGCCGAAATGGGGCTCAGGTTCAACTGGCTGGTGCGCCACGGGAAGGTGGCTGCCCCCATCGTCATCGGCCGGGACCATCTCGACACCGGCTCGGTCGCCTCACCCAACCGAGAGACGGAGGGCATGCGCGACGGCTCCGATGCGATCGCCGACTGGCCGCTGCTCAACGCGCTGCTCAACACCGCCTGCGGGGCGAGCTGGGTCTCGCTGCACCACGGAGGTGGGGTCGGTATCGGCTACTCGATCCACGCCGGGATGGTGGCCGTGGCGGACGGCACCGAGTCCGCCGACCGTCGTCTGGAGCGGGTGCTCACCGCCGATCCCGGCACCGGCGTCATGCGACACGCGGATGCCGGCTACGAGCTGGCGATCAGGACGGCGCAGGAGCGGGGGATCGATCTGCCCTCGGTCACGGGTCGCTGAGCTTGGCACGCTGAAGCCCAGATGAAACTCATCGAGAACATCTCCGAGCTCGCCACCTGTGCCGGCAGTGGAGGGCAGGGGGAGATCCACGCGATTCCCGATGCCGTGCTGGTCTGGGAGGGATCGAGCATTCGCTGGGTGGGGCCGAGGCCGGAGCTGCCCCGCGAGTACTGGGGCGCGGAGCGCATGGACGCGCAGGGTGGGACCGTCGTGCCTGGCCTGGTGGACTGCCACACCCATCTGGTCTTCGGTGGCTGGAGAGCGGACGAGTTCACCCGGCGGATCGAGGGCAGCAGCTATCTCGACATCGCCCGGGCCGGCGGCGGCATCGCCAAGACGGTCCGGCTCACCCGCGAAGCCGGGGCGGAGGCGCTCTTTCAGCGCGCGCGCGGCTTTGTGCGCGAGATGGCGGCGCTCGGCGTCACCACTGTCGAAGGGAAGAGCGGGTACGGGCTGGACCGCGAGCACGAGCTCGAGCTGCTCCGGATCTACCGCCGCCTCGCCGAGAGCGAGCCTGTCGGGATCGTCGCCACGTTTCTCGGCGCGCACGCGGTGCCCCTCGAGTACCGCGACCGCCGCGACGATTACGTCGCGCTACTGGTGGACGAGCTGATCCCGGTGGTGGTCGCCGAGCGACTCGCCACCGCGTGCGACGTGTTCGTGGAGGACTCGGCGTTCTCGATCGAGGAGGCGCGGAGGATCCTGCTCGCCGGTCGAGCGGCCGGGCTCGCAGCCCGGCTGCACGCCGACCAGCTCACCTCCGCGGGTGGCGCCGAGCTGGCGGCGGAGGTGGGCGCCCTCTCGGCCGATCACCTGGAGCACGTGTCGGAGCGGGGCATAGCGGCGATGGCCGAGGCCGGGGTGGTGGCGGTGAGTCTGCCGTTGGCGAGTCTCTACCTGAACCAGCACCCGATGCCGGCGAGGCGGTTGATCGCCGCGGGGGTTGCCGTGGCCGTCGCCACCGACTTCAACCCGGGGTCCGCACCGAGCTATCACCTGCCCTTCGCCATGACGTTGGCGTGCACGCTCCAGCGGATGACGCCTGCGGAAGCGCTCAAGGGCGCCACCCTCTACGCGGCCCGGGCTCTGGGGCTGGAACGGCGGGTGGGATCCCTGGAGCGCGGCAAGGCGGCGGACTTCGCCCTGATCGACGCGCCCGACGTGGAGCACTGGCTCTACCACCTGCGCCCGAACTCGTGCCGGCTCACGGTGGCCGCCGGCCGGGTAGTCTGGCGAGCCCAGGGCCCGGCCGCCGTCCGGGAGCTTGCGTGAAGTTGCCAGTGTCGACAGAGTGTAGTCTCTCGGAAAACAGTGCATAGCAGGAAGCAGTGCCTAGTCTCCCGGGCAGAATCCCTTCTCTCCGCAGGACATTTTCGAACACACGCAGGACGGAGGCGCCATGCCACATCGTTTGTGGGTGATGGTCCTCGCTCTCGGTATCCTGTTCGGTCCATCCGCGGCGGCACAGGTGCGCCAGGTGAGCGGCACGGTGACGAACGCGCAGACCGGACAGGGCATCGGCGAAGCGACGATCGCGGTGCAGGGCACCCGGATCGTAGCCCAGACCGGGCCGGACGGGCGATACAGTGTCAACGCGCCGGACGACACGCTGACGCTGGTGTTCCGAGCGATCGGATTCCGGTCGTTCACGGACACCCTGCCGCCGGGGGTTTCCACGGCGGACGTGAGCCTCGAGCCGGACATCTTCAACCTCGAGGAGGTCGTCGTCACCGGCCAGTCCACGGGCATCGAGCGGCAGAACCTGCCGAACGCGGTGGCGACGGTGAGCGGCAGCGAGCTCACCCGCGCGCCGACGGGCACGCTGGAGAGCGCTCTCCAGGGCAAAATCCCGGGCGCCCTCATCCAGGCCAACTCGGGTGCGCCGGGCGGCGGCATCCAGGTCAACCTCAGGGGCGTCTCCACCATCAACGCGGGCAGCGATCCGCTCTTCGTGGTGGATGGCGTCGTGATCAGCAATGAGGCGATTCCGAACGGCGCGGACGCCGTGACCCAGGCGCAGGCGGGAGGCAACCCGCGGAACCAGGACAACCCGACGAACCGGATCGCCGACATTAACCCCGAGGACATCGAGCGGATCGAGGTGTTGAAGGGCGGGTCCGCCGCTGCGATCTACGGCTCCAAGGCCACCAACGGCGTCATCATCATCACCACCAAGCGGGGACAGGCCGGAAAGCCGCAGTTCAGCCTCACGCAACGCTTCGGCATGTTCCAGCGGGCGAACGAGCTGGGCCGGCGCACCTTCGACTCGCTGGACGAGGCGCTCCAGGTCTACACCGACACGGCCCTCGTCACCTCGCTGTTCCAGCCGGGACGCACGTTCGACATCGAGGACCAGGTCTACGGCCGGGAGGCGCTCTCCTATGAGACCTCCGCCAGCGTGAGCGGCGGGACCGAGCAGACCCGCTACTACATCTCCGGCCTGATCAAGAACGACGAGGGCATCGCGATCAACACGGGGTACGAGAAGCAGTCGCTCCGCGCGAACGTCGACCAGGAGCTGGCCGACTGGGTGCAGCTGTCGGTGAACACGAACGTGATTCACAGCCGCTCGGATCGCGGCCTCTCCAACAACGACAACGCCGGCACCAGCCCGTACCTGGTGTTCCCCTTCACGCCGAACTTCATCGATCTCTCCGGCACCGGCGAGGAGATCACCGATTTTCCGCTCAACCCCTTCGAGCGCAGCAACCCGATCCAGACCTTCAACTTCCTCAAGAACGACGAGGACACCTGGCGGGCACTCGGCACGCTGACCGCCCGGATGAGCCTGCTGGAGAATGCCCGCCACAGTCTCAACCTCATCGGCATCGGCGGGGTGGACTACTTCAACCAGGAGAACGACTTCGTATCCCCACCCGAGCTGGAGTACGAGCCCAACGACGGCCAGCCGGGGACGGTGGTGCTCAGCAAGTCCTCCAATTTGAACCTCAACCTCGCCGTCAACGGCAACTACACCTACCGCCCCGCCTCGGAAGCCTTCGAGGCGACCACTTCGGTGGGCGTGCAGTACGAGGACCGCGATCTCGACGCCACCCGGGTGCTGGCGCGGACGCTGCTGCCCGGTCAAGAGAACCCCGACCAGGCGACGAGCGTCAGCGTGCTCCAGGACGACCGGCCGATACGCGACCTCGGGATCTACGGGCAGGAGGAGGTGCTCCTGCTCGACCGCCGGCTCCTGCTCACCGCCGGTCTCCGCGCCGACCGCAGCAGCAGCAACGGCGATACCGACAAGTTCTTCTTCTACCCCAAGGCTGCCGCGTCCTACCGGATCATCCGGCCGTTCGGCGGGCTGGACGAGATCAAGCTGCGCGGCGCCTTCGGTCAGACCGGCAACCAGCCGCTCTTCGGCGCCAAGTTCTCGCCCGACACCACCGGCACCATCGGCGGCATCTTCGGGGTGTTGCCCGGCAGCCGGGCCGGCGATCCGAGCATCAGGCCGGAGCGTCAGACCGAGATCGAGGCCGGCTTCGACGCCCAGCTCGCCGGCGGCCGCGCCGAGCTGAACGTCTCGGTGTACCAGCGCATGATCACCGACCTCCTGCTGGAGCAGACGCTGCCGCCCAGCTCCGGGCAGGAGTTCCGCATCTTCAGCTCCGACAGCAAGCTCAGGAATCGCGGCATCGAGGCGGCGCTCACGGTGTCGCCCATCCAGTCGCGGGACCTGAACTGGCTCTTCCGGACCACGTTCTTCAAGAACAGCACGGTCATCACCCGCCTGTCGGTGCCGACCTATCAGACCGGCGGCTTCGCGCTGGCGCTCGGCACCTACCAGATCGAGGAGGACAGCTCGGCCACCCAGATCTTCGGGACCGAGGGCAAGGTGGGCGACGCGACGCCCGACTTCCAGATGTCCTTCTCCAGCGATCTGGACTACAAGCGGTTCACCTTCGGGTTCCTGTTCGACTGGAAACAGGGAGGCGACGTCATCAATCTCACCGAGTACCTCTACGACGCCGGCCAGAACAGCGTGGATTACGTGACCGCCGGACAGGCGCGGCAGGACAGCATCAACGCCGGGTTCACCAGCGCCTACGTGCAGGACGGCTCCTACTTGAAGCTGCGCGAGGTGACGCTCGCCTACACGCTGCCGGAGAGCTTCACCCGGGGCCTGTTCGGCTCGTCGGTCCGCTATGCGAGGCTCTCGCTGAGCGGGCGGAACCTGCTGCGCTTCACCGGCTACCGCGGACTGGATCCGGAGGTCAGCAACTTCGGCAACCAGGCCATCGTGCGGAACATCGACGTGGCGCCGTTCCCGCCCAGCCGCAGCTTCTTCTTCTCGATCGATCTGGGGTTCTGACCATGAGGCCGACCATGCGACCGTGGCATTCGCTGCTCCTGCTGGGCGTCCTCACCTCGGCGGCGTGCAGCTTCGATCTCAGTACCAACCCGAACAGCCCCGACCCGATCGGGGAAAACCCGTCGCGGACCGAGGTGGCCGTTGCCGCGAACGGTATGCTGATCGCGTTCCGCACGGATTTCGCGGACTTCCCGCTGGACATGGGGATCATCGGGCGCGAGGTCCTGCGGTTCGACGGTTCCGATCCCCGGTTCACCGCCGAGCTGCTCCTGGGACCGCTCGATCCCGGCGGCGATCCCTTCGGGGGCGATCACTGGGCCGACCAGTACGCCGCGATCCGAGGGGGCAATCTCATGCTGGCTACGGTGCCCACCGCGACGGAGCTCTCGGCCGAGGAGCAGAGCGCGACCGCCGGATACGTGCGGACGATTCAGGCGCTCAACTATCTGATGGTGCTCAACTCGCACACGCAGGACTCGATACCCATCGTCACCGATACCTCGGTGGCGGCGCCGCCGGCACCCTTCCAGACGCGGGCTGCCGCGTTCGCGCACGTGATCGCCCTGCTGGACGAGGCAGTCGCCAACCTCCAGGCCGGAGGCAGCGCATTTCCATTCGAGCTGCCGTCAGGGTTCGACGGATTCGACAGCCCGGCGACCTTCATCCAGTTCAATCGCGCGCTCCGGGCCCGAGTGGCGGTGTACACCGACGACTTCGCCGGCGCCCTGACCGCTCTGGCGGCCTCGTTCGTGGATGCGCCGGGGCCACTCGATCTCGGCGTGTACATGGATTACGGCACCGGAGCGGGTGACACGCCCAACCCGCTCTCCATCGACCCGCAGCAGGGCGAGAACTTCGCTCATCCATCCCTGGAGACCGGGGCGCAGCTCCAGGTGGACGGGGTCAGCCTGGATCAGCGATTCCTCGACAAGATCGTGCCGCGACCGATCGCCAGTAACAACGGTCTCACGTCCGATCTCGGCTGGATCCGCTATCCGAGCCCCGCCTCGCCGATTCCGATCATCAAGAAGGAGGAGCTGATCCTTCTGCGGGCCGAGGCGAACATCGGACTCAACAACCTGACCGCCGCCCTGCCCGACATCAACACGGTGCGACAGACCTCGGGCAACCTGCCGCCGCTGACGGACCTCGGGACACCGGAGGAGGCGCTCGACGAGCTGCTGTACAACAAGCTCTACTCCCTGATGTTCGAAGGGGCCCACCGCTGGATCGATGCCCGACATTACGGGCGGCTGGACCAGCTGCCGATCGATCGCGAGGGCGACGTGGTGTTTCCAACCCTGCCGATCCCGACCGACGAAACACTTCCACGGCAGTGACTTAGAGAAGGACGTAGCGAGCCCCCACTGGCGCAGCGGGGGCTCGCTACTCATTATGGACCTAGGCCGGCCCCCGGCCGGTCTCTGCTCCCACATGCCTGGACGGAACACCCGCCCTGCCACCCGCAGGGGATGCAAGCCACCGTGATTGGCTGCCGGGCGGAGCCGTGCCGCTGGTGACGAACCCGAGCTTGCTTCATTCCATGGAGGTATCGAGATGAATCACCGCATCACCCGCATGTCCGGAACCGGTCTGCTCGCGGCGTTCGCGCTCCTCTCCTTCACCGCCTGCGGGGGCGAAGGGTCGAAGTACTCAGGCTCCTGGAAGCGGGATCTGTACGGGGAAGGAGAAGTGAAGATGAACCTGGCGTCCAACGGCGGCCTCGAGCTGATGCTGCCGTCGCCGCGCTGGCCCGACAGCGTGGACATGAAGGGCCGCGCCAGCTTCAGCGGCGACACGCTCATCTTCAAGGCCGACACCACGGCCAGCCCGTGCCAGACGGCCGATGCGCGCTACGTGATCAACCGCACCGAAAACGAGCTGCACATCGCGGGTGTGGGCATGGATTCCTGCGGCGGGCGGCGGGCCGCTCTGGTCGGAACCTGGGAGAAGACCTGAGCGGAGGGCATCACCCGTCGCGGCGGGCGCCGGCCGGCCACTGCTGGGTGACGCAGTGGAAGGCGCCGAGCCCCCAGACGAGATCGGTGCAATCGATGCCCACCACCTCGCGGCCGGGAAGCAGTCGCTGGAGCGTCGTCCGGGCTTCCTCGTCGCGCTCGGGATCGTACGTGGGCAGCAAGACGAGACCGTTCGCGATGTAGAAGTTCGCGTAGCTGGCCGGTAGCCGCTGTCCCTCGTGATGGATGGCCCGGGGCATCGGCAGGGTCTCGATCCGGAGCGGCCGGCCGTCCTGGTCCCGCATCCCGCGAAGCCGCTCCAGGTTCTCCTGGAGCGGCGCGTAGTTCTCGTCCGAGGGGTCCTCTTCAACCACCGTGACGACGGTAGTCGGGTCCACGAACCGGGTCAGGTCGTCCACGTGGCCATCGGTGTCGTCACCTGCGATTCCTTCACCCAGCCAGAGGATGTTGGTGACACCCAGGTGCGCCCGCAGGCTCGCCTCGATCGACGCGCGGTCGAGCTCGGGATTGCGGTTGGGATTGAGCAGACAGGCCTCGGTCGTGAGCAGGGTGCCCTTCCCATTCACGTCGATCGCTCCGCCCTCGAGGATCATCCCGGGGTGGTACACGGGAATGCCGCACTCGTCGGCGATCCGGGTGGGGATCGCGTCGTCGAGGTCGTAGGGCGGATACTTGCCGCCCCACGCGTTGTAGCCCCAGTCGAGGATCGCCTCTTCCACCACGCCGTCGCACTCCCGCTGCACGAAGATCGGCCCGTGATCGCGGCACCAGGCGTCGTTGGTAGGATGGTAGTGAAAGAAGACGTTGCCGGTATCGACGCCGTGGTCGGTGAGCAGCGTGCGCACCTCGGCCTCCATGGCCGGGCCGGCGACATTGATGTGAACCTCTTCCCGGTCCGCGAGAAGCCGGACCATCCGGGCGAAGATCGCGGGCACGCCGGAGAACTTTCCCGGCCAGGAGGCCTCCTTGTGGGGCCAGCTGAGCCAGGTACCTCGGTGCGGCTCCCACTCGGCGGGCATGCGGAAACCGGGGGGGAGGCCGGCGTGCCGCCGTTCCGCCGTCAATCCAGATACCGGCGGGTTATGTCCGCGTACGCGTCGATCCGCCGGTCCCGGAAGAAAGGCCAGTGGGTGCGGCTGGTGTCCACCTTCGAGAGGTCGCAGGTTGCGGTGAGCACTTCCTCGCCGGTACCGCCCTTCACCAGGATGCGGCCGCCCGGATCGGACACGAAGCTTCCACCCCAGAACTCGATGCCGCCGGCGGGGTCTCCCTCGTGGCCGACGCGGTTCACGGCGCACACGTAGACGCCGTTCGCGATGGCATGGCTGCGCTGGATGGTTTCCCAGGCCGACTGCTGCTGCGCCCCGTGCTCCTGCTTCTCCGCGGGAAGCCAGCCGATCGCGGTGGGATAGAACAGGATCTGGGCCCCGCTCAGCGCGGTGAGCCTCGCCGCCTCGGGATACCACTGGTCCCAGCAGACGAGCACGCCGATTCGCCCGTACCGGGTCTCCCAGGTGCGGAAGCCGAGGTCGCCGGGCGTGAAGTAGAACTTCTCGTAGTACTGGGGGTCGTCCGGAATGTGCATCTTCCGGTACTTGCCGAGGTAGCGACCGTCCGCATCGAGCACGGCGGCTGTATTGTGATACAGACCCTCCGCTCGCTTCTCGAACAGCGACGCGACGATCACGACCCCGAGCTCCCCTGCGAGCGCGGCGAGTCGCTCCGTCGAAGGCCCCGGGATCGGCTCGGCGAGGTCGAAGAAGCGGTGATCCTCGGTCTGACAGAAATACTGGCTCCGGAAGAGCTCCTGGAGACAGACGATCTGGGCACCCTTCGCCGCCGCCTCGCGGACCCCGGCCATTGCCTTCTCGAGGTTGGCCTCTGGATCGGTGGAGCAGCGCATCTGCACCAGGCCGAGTGACACGGTGGTGTTGCCGGACGTATTCATGCGGCTGAAGATAATCTCCGGTGCATCGCGCTGCTGCCGAGCCCGGGTGATCCAGGTCACCCCTGCACGGTGGTCACGCGTCGCGGCAGGAGGAGCGTGGCGTAGGGTAGGATCAATTCTTGAGCCTTCCACCTGGAAAGGATGACGAGAACCATGGGTTCTGCTTGGCACGAGGTCTCGGGCGGCCGTTGGGCGGCGCGCTGGGCTGGTCTGCTCGGCCTGCTGCTGATCGGCGCGTGCGGAGGCGAGCGAGGGGACGCACCTGCCGCCGGCACCGGCATGGCGTCCGCCGATAGCGCCCCCGCGGCAGCGGCCGATACAGCGGCTTCAGCCGCTAACGCAACGGCGGCCGACACCGCGCCGGCATCGGACGCCGGGGGCACCGCGGGGGGAGCGCGCGACACTACACCGGCAGCGGCCCGTGACACTGCCGGCACGTCACCGCGGACGCCCAAGCCGGCGCCGACGGCGACCCCGGCCCCGAAGCCTGCCCAGGCGACGGAAACCAGCAAGCCCACCCCGCGGGGTACGGAGCCATCGGAGCGGGCGCAGGCCGCTGCCCCCAAGCCGAAGCCCGCGCCGACTCCGCGGGCCGCTGCAGCGCCGGAGCCCGCGGACAGCCCGGAGACGGCCGCGACAGGGCAGGCCTCGGATACGGCGGCTGCTCAGAACACCGCGACCGCTCAGGACACCGCCCTCACTCAGGACACCGCGGGCACCGCGACGGCTCAGGACACGGCGCAGGAGGGAACTCAGACGGCCACCGCGCCGCTGCGTGACGCGTACCACCAGGCGCCGAAGGACACGGTGTCGCAGGAAGTGTACGACGGCTGGAAGCAGTACAACCTGAATTGCGCGCGGTGCCACGGGGAGGACGTGCTGGGCTCCACCATCGCGCCGCATCTGATCATGTCGTTGAAGCCCAATGGGCCGATCAACACGCAGGAAGCGTTTACGCAGGTGGTCTGTGCGGGGCGGCCGGAGAAGGGGATGCCCTCGTGGTGCGCACTGGGGATGGAGCCCGCCAAGATCAACCAGATCTATGCCTACGTGAAGGGTCGGAGCGAGGGCGATATCGGCCCCGGTCGCCCGGCACTTCGAGAGGGGAGCTGAGCAGGGATGCGATCACGCGCGAGAGTGGTGTCTCTGGTGGTTGCCCTCACCGGCGGGCTCGTCGCCGCGGCGGCGGCTCAGGAGGGCGGTGGTCAGGTGAGCGCCGCCGAGTACGAGGGATGGCGGCAGTACAACGTCCACTGCGCGCGCTGCCACGGACAGGACGCGCTGCCGAACCCGGTGGCGGCGAACCTTCTGGTCAGCCTGGCGCCGGGAGGGACGACGGCCGAAGAGGGCACCTTCACCACGGTCGTGATGGAGGGCCGTCCCGAGCGGGGCATGCCGGCCTTCAAGGAGATCCTGGAGCCGAGCCAGGTGACGGCGATATACGCGTACCTCAAGGGCAGGGCGGAGAAGCGGATCGCGCCGGGGCGACCGAAGCAGCCCTCGACCTGAGCGGCATCCCCGCCGCGGCGCACGCCCCTGGCGCGCGCCGCTGGCTCGCTCCCTCAGCCGGCAGCGCGCAGCACGACGGACGTTTCGCCGAGGTGGGCCGGCCAGCGGAGCGTCAGGGAATCACCCTGCCGCGTGCGGTCGAGGCCCCGCTCGGACTTGGCCACCGTCTCGATCGGATGCCGCCAGACTTCCGGGGCGGGTGAGCCCACCGCCTCCAGGGGGCCTGCGATCGAGAGCTCAGTGGTGAAGACCGCGCCGGGCGCGGCACCCGGATCCCACGCGTACCGCACCGTCATCTCGCCATCGGCGCCGAAGTGGATCAGCTTGGCCAACCGGGTGCCGTGCTCTCCCGCCGCACAGGCGATCTCCAACGCCCCTCGCCGCCGCTGCACGGCGTAGTGAAAGGGCTCCCGCGCCCACGAGAGCACCGGGCTGTAGTCTCCCCGGGCGAACTCCTCCAGGCCGAGCGATGCCGGGAGCATGCGCTCCACCAGCAGCGCCCGCGCGTCGGAGTCGAGCGGAGGACGGGCATCGAGCCGCACGCCCTCCTCGATCTCGTGGATGCTCGCGGCTCCGCCGTCCCCATGTCCCGCCTCGGCCGCGGCACGCTCCAGGGCGAGATCGTGGTAGGCCTCACGCCGGCGGGTGAGCACGTTGGCGAAATTGATCCCGGTGCCGAACACCGTGTACTCCTCGACGGCGGCGCCACGGACCGGGCTCACCAGCGCGGAGAAGAACTCCGAATGGACCCAGATCTCCGGATGGCCGTCGCCGTCGAAGTCGAGGATCTCCCAGGCCAGGCCCTTGCCCCGGCGCAGCTCGCCCTCCGCGCGCGCCAGCTCCCGCCACACCGCGTCCCGCAGATGGGGCAGGTAGAGGCCGCCGAAGACCCCGTGCCAGTAGGCATCGTTGCACTGCGCCCGGCCGATGGCCCGGCGCGCCTCCGGCGGGTTCCCGCGCCGGCGGCAGAGCGCCGAGAGCGCCTGCATCTTCTTGTGCATCCGATTGGACTCGGGATACTTCACGAGGAAGTTGCGCCAGTGCGCGCCGCGGACCAGCGCGCCGTCCGGCCCGGCCAGGCGCTCCGCGCCGAGATCGCGGCGCAGGCGAGTGAGGCGGAGCGCGGCGTCCGGTGGAAGTGACCAGCTCTCCATCTCGGTGTAGGAGGCGGTCGGCAGGTAGGCGATCCCACCGCTCGGCACCTCCTCCAGCGCCTCGTCGAGCCGACTCAGCCGGACCTCGCCCCCCTGGAGCAGTCCGCCGATCACATCCATGAAGCGGTCGAGCCACCCGCGCTCGTAGACCCACGCCTTCGTGCCGGGCCAGCCGCCGAACTTCTCACCGTCGTCCGCGAGCACCGCCAGCCGGTGCCCCGCGGCGCGAAGCGACCGCAGGTAGTCCGCCGTCTCCTCCGGCGGCCGGAACGGAATCAGGTAGCGGAGCCGCTCGTCGATCGGAAAGAGCGCGACCCGGCGCCCATCGCTCTCGGTCCAGAACGGCGCGTGCAGCCGCTCGGCGGCGAAGCCGGTGGCGAGGAAGTGGCGGTCGTCCACCAGCGCGAAGCGGACGCCCGCATCCGCGAGATCCGCGGCCAGCTCCGGCTCCCAGACGCGTTCGGTGAGCCAGAGGCCGCGGGCGTCGACCCCGAAGCGGCGCTGCACCGCCTCGTGCATCCAGCGGATCTGCTCGACACGGTCGGCGCGGGGCAACGCGGCGAGCACCGGCTCGTAGTAGCCCGCGAGCAGGATCTCCACCTTCCCCTCCGCGGCGAGCGCTCCGAGCCGGTCCAGGTAGCCGGACTCGTGCTGCTCCAGCCACTCGAGCAGCGGGCCCGACAGGTGGAGCACGACCGGCAGGAACCCGCGGCCGGCCAGCCGGTCGAGCAGAGGCCGGTAGACGTCCTCGACATGCTGCGCGAACACGTGGTCGAAGTTGCCGACGGGCTGATGGAGGTGGAGACCGAAGACGAACCGGAGCGGGTCCATGCGTCAGTCGAGCGTCAGTCGACCGCGAGCGACCGGGAGCCGCTCTGGGCGGCGGCTACCGCGGAGAGCACGTCGGGAAAGACATCATCGCGGCGGCGCAGCTCCTCGGCTCGCGCCTGAGCCGACCCGAGCCGCTCCTCGGCTCCGGGCTCGAGCGCGGCGAGCAGTTCCTCGGTGTCGTCGCAGTGGCCCCTGAAGCGGCGCTCCGCGTAGTCGGCCGCCGCGCCGGTCGAGATGATGAACTGCCAGTCGGACGCCTGGGCCAGGAGCAGCTCCCGGGCCGCCTGCGCGAGTACCGGCCGGGCGGCGGGCCGCTCGAGCGCGGCGGGTGCCAGGCTCCAGAAGCGCTCCTCCAGCGGCCACAGCCGTTCCCAGGTCCAGACCGTCTCCTCGCCGATCCACATGCTGAAATCGCCGTTGGCTCCCCACGAGCCGGGAGGAAGCGCGATCGGCTGCCGGGCCGGATGCTCGGCGAGGTGTCGCGTGGCGGTGACCGGCCGCACGCCGTGCGGTCCTCTCGCGACGTTCCGGTAGACCGCGGCGAGCCAATCGGGGCCCTCGAACCACCAGTGGCCGAACAGCTCGGTGTCGAACGGCGCCACGATGACCCCGTCGCGGCGCTGCCGCTCGCTCGTGGCGATCTCCCCCAGCAGACCGGCGAAGTGCTCCGCGTGGACGAGCGCCCGCGCCCGCGCGGCTCCCGGGTCGTACGGCTCCTTGCCGCCCAGGTCCACGCCGCTCCCGGTGACCCGCCACAGCTTGAGCCCGCCGGGCCAGCGCATCTTGTGGAACTCGAGGTACGCTCCGTCGCCGGGATAACCCTGGAACCGGCTCCAGACCTGCATGGACGAGCGCGGGTCCCTCACCAGCGCGGCGATCCCCTCCGTGCGCCAGGGCGCCACCTCGTACGCAACGTAGGGCGAGCGGTGTCCCGGACCCTCGGAGCGCTCGCCATAGCGCTGGACCACGGGATCGCCGCCGGGGTCACCATAGATGCCGAGGGGCCGCCCGGCCGACGCCAGGTGGGAGTCCACGAAGAAGTAGCGGAAGCCCGCGTCGACCAGGTGCTCCTCGAGACCGCTGCGCTGGCTGGTGCGGGGCGCGCTGCCCCACGGCTGCCAGGGTCCCCGGGGACGGTAGGCGCACTCCGGGAGCCACAGGCCATCCGGCACCCTGCCGAACAGCCGGCGGTGCTCGGCGCGCCCCACCGCCAGCTGGAGCCGTATGCTCTCGTCCCGCGCGAGGAGCGGGAGGAAGCCGTGGGTCGCCGCGGAGGTCATGGTCTCGATGCGGCCGGCGTCCTCCAGCGCGCGAATCGCG
>DATABZ010000150.1:0-8097 GCA_036259315.1 Gemmatimonadales bacterium
CATCATCAGCATGGACAGCAGGTCGGCACCCGGCGACAGCACCGCGCCGGCGATGAAGGCACAGACGACGGCATAGCGGCGGAAGCGGTGCAGCTCCCCCGGGCCGATCACGCCGAGCCAGGAGAGGATCACCATCACCAGAGGCAGCTCGAAGGAGATGCCCAGGGCCAGCACCACCTGAAGCACGAACCCGAACCAGGCATCGTAGGTGATGAAGGGCGAGATCGCCTCGCTCTGGAAGCTGAAGAGCACCCGGAGTGCCTGGGGCACCACGAAGAGATACGCCAGCACGGCGCCGGTGAGGAACAGGACCAGTCCGATGAACAGCGACGGCACGAGGGCCTTCTTCTCCCGCTCGTAGAGCGCGGGAGCGAGGAAGGCCCAGAGCTGCCACAGGATGACGGGCGAGGCGAGCACCAGCCCGACCAGAAAGCCGAGCTTGAAGACGATCATCACCGGCTCGGTCGGGCTGGTGACGATGAGTTTGCCGTCCAGGAGGTAGGGCGCGATCGGCGCCTTCAGGACGCTCACCAGCTGGAACTGCTGCACCGCCCAGAGTCCCACGCCGAAGCCGACGACGACCGCGGCCAGCGACCGCAGGATCCGCAACCGCAGCTCCTCGAGGTGATCGAGGAACGGCATCTCTCCTGCGGCGCCGGTCATGCTGGTGGGCGAGCGCCCGGGCTCAGCGCCCGAGCGCCTTCAGCCGATCACGGGCCAGGGCGGCTTCGTCGGACTGCGGGTACTTCTCCGCCACCCGCTGGTACGCGTCCCGCGCGCCCGCGGTGTCCTTCCGCCGCTCGGCCAGCAGGCCGAGGTTGTACAGCGCGGAGGCCGCGCGCGGCGATGTGGGGTGCTTGTCCACCACCTGCCGATAGTAGGCGGCCGCCGAATCGGGGTTCTCGGCGGCGAAGCTCTGCCCGATGAAGTAGAGCGCGTCGGGCGCCCGCTCGCTCGTGGGATGCAGCCGCAGCATCTCGCGGAGACCCAGCCGCGCGGTCGAGAGGCTGCCGCGGCGCAGCTGCGCCAGCGAGGCCTCGTACATCTGATCCGCCGACGTGGCGCCGCCGGCCGGCAGCGGGCGCGCGGTGTCGCCCGGTACCGGCGACGTGGTTTCCATCTGGGCCCCGCGCGCCTCCAGCCTGGTGCGGAGCTCGGTGAGCCGCTGCTGGCTCTGACCCGTGAGCTCCTGCAGCTGCACCAGCTGCTGCTGGATGTTGTACAGATCGGTCGAGATGTCCCCCTTGAGCTGGGCGACCGCGCGGCGGCTCGCGCCGAGGGAGTCCATCACCTGGCGCTGGAGCCGGATGACCTGGTCCAGGTCCGCCGCCCGGGCCGAGTCGCGCCGGGCCACCTCCGCCCGGAGCAGGGCCACCTCGCCCTGCACCATCTGGATGTCGCCCTTCGACACGCACCCGGCGAGCGCGGTGCACATGAGCAGCGCCGGGACCAGCAGTGGCGGTCTCACTCGGCCCGGACTCACTGCGGCGCGACGAGGTTGTCGCCGCCCGCGATGATCTCGAACTCGGCGCGGCGGTTCTGGGCGTACGCGGTCTCGTCGGACCCGGGGTTGAGCGGCCGCTCCTCGCCGTAGGACACCACCTCGATGCGCGAGCCGTCGATCCCCTTGTTCTCCAGGTACCGCTTGGCCGCCGCGGCGCGGCGATTGCCGAGCGCGAGGTTGTACTCGTCGGACCCGCGGTCGTCGGCGTGGCCGCTGATGCGCAGCCGCACGTTGGGGTTCGCCGCGAGAACGGCGGCCTTGCGGTCGAGCGTTCCCTGATCGGCGGAGCGGATGTCGGCCCGGTCGAACTCGAAGTTGATCATGGTGGCCAGCTCGGCGGTCAGGGCGCGCGCCCGCTCCGCGGCCTCACGCTCCATCCGCTCGCGCTCCAGCCGCTCGCGCTCGGCGCTGTCGTCGACGGGAGGCGGGGCCGGCGGCGGCGCCGGGGCCGGGGCGGGCTCGGGCGCCGGTTCCTCGGGCGGATTACCCCCGCCGCATGCGGCGAGCACGGCGGTAGCCAGGAGCATCAGGGAAGAAGCGCGCATCATCACTCCGTGTTTCATGGGTTGGGGGCGACCGCGGTCCGGCCCAACCGCCGGGACCACGAAGGAAGTCGAGCCGCTCCCGGCGTGCGGAGCTGCCGAACTCGGCCGGTTTCGGTATCGATGATCCAGATCTGCCGCTGCCCGCTGCGATCGGAAATGAACGCGATGTGGCGACCGTCGGGCGCCCACGTGGGGTCTTCGTTGCGGCCCGACGAGGTGAGCTGGGTGACGCGCCGGCTCACGACATCCACGAAGAAGATCTGGGGGCTCCGGGAAACGTCGCGGTGGAAGACCACCCTCGCTCCGTCGGGCGACCACTCGGGGCCGTTGGAGGCACCCGTGGCGCCGTAGTCGAACGGCGCCAGCAGCTCCTGGTCGGTGCCGTTCGCGCCCATCACGTAGATCTGGGGAGGGCCCGAGCGCGTGGACACGAACGCGATGCGTCGCCCGTCTGGAGAAAAGGTTGGTGACAAGTTGTCAGCGTAGCGTCCCACGGTCAAGCGCTGCGCGCAGCAGCGATCCGCCACGTTCGAGGTGAAGATGTCGGTGCCGGTCTCGTCGGAGCGCGCGAAGGCGAGCGTTCGTCCGTCCGGCGCGAACGCGGGCGTGATGTTGAGCCCGCTCTGCGCGCCCGGCGCCACCTGCGACTCGCCGCCGGCGAGCGGCTGCACGATCACACCGCCGCGGCCGGCCTCGAGCCGGGTGTACGCCATGCGCCCGCCGTCCGGCGACCACACCGGCGACAGCGCGGTGACGCCGTCCGGCGTGAGCGGGACCGCCGCCTGGCCGTCGCTGTCGACCCGGTAGACCCTGCCGTTCATGACGAACAGGAAGCGCGTCGCGGCGATGCCCGGCGTGCCGCTGGCCCAGCGGGCGATCTCGTCGGCCATGCGGTGCACCTCCAGCCGGTAGCCGGGATCGCTCTCCGCCGGCAGCGCGAACGTCTGTTCGTTCCTGACCTTCTGCAGGTTGATGTCGTGGAGCCGCGCCGTGACCCCGCCCGCCGCCGCCACGAGCTCCACCCCGAGCTGGGCGCCCATCGTCTTGTAGATCCCGTAGCTCACCGACCCCCCCTGGTCGGTGGAGCCCTCCGGATCGGTTCCGAAGTCGCCCCCGACCATCTCGAAGCGGTCGGTGTAGTCGAGGTCCCGCCGCACGATGGCCCGGGTCGAGTCCAGGCCCGCCCCCGGCAGCACCACGAGACCGGGACGCGTCCCCGAGTACTCCAGGCCGAGGCGCACGCCCTCGCGGAACTGGGTCGTATCCTGCGCGGCCAGCGGCACGGCGGCGGACGCGAGGAGCAGCAGAGTCAGGAATGGTCTCATTGCTCGGCAGGCTTGAAGTAGAAACTGACCGGGAGGACGTCGGCCTCCCAGCCGTCGGGCAGGGGCCCGAATGCGGTGGCGTTGCCCGCGGCCTCGATCGCGCCTTGGGCGCTCAGGTCGAAGGCGAAGCTCCCGGAGCGGGTGACGAAGCGGATGTCGTGCACCGAGCCGTCACGGCGGATCATGAAGCTGATCTCGGCGAAGCTGTTCTCCCGCGCGCCTTCGCGGTCCCACCGCTGGTAGATCTGATTCACGATGTTCCGCAGGTACTCCGGATACGGGAACTCGAGCCCGGGGGTCTTGATCGTCACCGCGTCGGTGCCGGTGCTGGGCGTCTCCCCTTCGGCGGGCGTCACGGGCGCCGCGGTGGGCGGCGGCGCCTCACGGTCGGGCTCGGCCGGTGCCGGCGGCTTCGGCTCGGGCTTCGGCGGCGCCTTGGGCGGCGGCGTAGGCTTGGGCTTCACCGGCGCCGGCTTCTCCTGCGGCGGCGTCGGCACCGCCTCGCGCGCGATCCGCTTCTGCTGCGTCGGGGCGGGCGCGGCCACCAGGTTCACCGCGTAGACGGGCGGGGTGGCCGTGGTGGTCCGCACCTGGCTGAACAGGAACAGCGCCGCGGCCACATGGACCACCACGGTTCCAACGATGCCGGCCAGCTTGCTGCGCGGATCCGGACGATCCGGCGCCCGCAGGTTCACGACGGCTCTTCCTCCTGCGCCACGAGCCCGACGTTCTGCACGCCCGCCCCTCGGATGACCGCCAGGACGCGGACGACCTGGCCGTAGGGCACCCGGGTGTCCGCCTGGAGGTACACTCCGCTCGGCTTGCGTGTGGCCACGAGCGAGCGGAAGGTCACCCTGAAATCTCGATAGGACACGGCGGTCTGATCCACGAAGATGCCGCCGTCCCGATTGACGGACACGACCATACCTTCCTTGGGCGTCAGCGGCCTCGCCTCGGCCCTGGGAAGCTCCACGTCCACGCCGCCTTGCATCATCGGTGCCGTAATCATGAAGACGATGAGGAGCACCATCATCACGTCCACCAGCGAGGTGACATTGACGTCGGCGTTGAAGCTCATTTCCCCGCGCCGGTCACCACCGAGACCCCCTCCGATGCTCCCCGCCATGCTAGACCAGTCCTTCCCGGGCCATGGTGCCCACCAGCTCGTTGGCGAAGCCCTCGAGCTCACCGGCGAAAAGCCGGATCCGGTTGACGTAGAGGTTGTACGCGATGACCGCCGGAATGGCGGCCGCGAGGCCGGCGAACGTCGCCACGAGCGCCTCGGCCACGCCTGGCGCCACGGCGGCCAGATTGCCCGACCCCCGCGTGGCGATGCCGGTGAACGCATTGATGATGCCGACCGTGGTGCCGAGGAGGCCGAGCAGGGGGCTGACCGAGCCGATCGTGGCGAGCCACGGGATGTAGTGGCCGAGCAGGTCCCGCTCGGCGGCGACCTCCTTGCCGAGCACCATCTTCAGGGCCTCGAGCTGGGTCATCGAGAGGGTGCTCCGGTCGGCGCCTCGCTCCTCTCTCAGTGCGCCCGGACGCAGCTCGGAGTAGAAGGTGATGGCCTCGCGGAAGAGCCGGTTGTAGGGTGACGGCGGCTGCTTTATGATCGCGTGGTAGGCGTCCTGGAGCCGGGTCGTACGTTCCATCTCGGCGAAGAAGCGGTCGGCCTGGCGGTTGAGTCGCCGGAACTGCCACCACTTGAAGACGATGATGAACCAGGAGACCAGGGAGAAGATCACCGTGATCAGGAGGACGATCTTGGTCTCGAGGCTGGCAGTGAGCACCAGCTCCATCGGAGTGCGGGGAATCGCGCCCCCGGTCTGCAGGATCACCGACCCTCCTTTCGAAACCACTCCACCAGCTGGGGGAGCCCGTCGTCGAATCCGAACTCCGGCGTCCACTGCAGAACCCTGCCCGCCTTCCCGATGTCGAGCGAGCTGCGGAACAGCTCACCCGGGCGCGCCGGGGCCAGTTCCACCTCGGGCTTCCGGCCCATCACCTTGCCCACCATCTCGGCGAGCTCGAGCACGTTGGTCTGCTTTCCGGTCGCGATGTTGAAGGCAGTGTCGTCGATGCTCGAGCCGGCGGGAACGGGCGCCGTGCTCGCCAGGACGTTGGCGCGGGCGACGTCGCGGACGAACACGTAATCGCGGGTCTGCAGTCCGTTGCCGAACACGGTCAGAGGCCGGTTCTCCAGCAGGCGCGAGACGAAGATCGACACTACGCCGGCCTCCGACTTGGGATCCTGTCGTGGTCCGAAGACGTTGGCGTACCGCATGGACACGGCCTCGAAGCCGCGCAGCGCGGCCAGGGCCCGGAGGTAGTACTCCCCCGAGAGCTTGCTGACGCCGTACGGGGAGATCGGCGCCTTGGGTGCCGTCTCCGGCGTCGGCACCACGTCGGGGTCGCCGTAGACCACCCCGCCGCTGCTGGCGAACACGACGCGCTTCACCCCACCCGCGCCCGCCCCCTCGAGCAGATTCACCAGTCCCACGACGTTGATGGAGGCGTCGAAGGCCGGCTCGTCCACCGAGACGCGGACGTCGATCTGCGCGGCGTGGTGGTTCAGCACGGTGAAGCCGCCCTCGGCCAGGAGCTGGCGGGCTTCGGGGGAGCGGATGTCGGCCCGCACGAAGCGGGCACCGGACGGGACGTTGCGCTGGTGGCCGCGGGAGAGGTCGTCCAGGACCACCACCTCCCAGCCGGCGGTCAGGTAGGCCTCTGCAATGTGGGAGCCGATGAACCCCGCGCCGCCGGTGACCAGAACTCGGCCGCTCATTCGCTACGTCTCGTCATGTCGTCTCCAGGAGTGTCCGGGCTGGCAGAGGTCGCAAAACAGCCCGCAATGTAGAGAGGTGTGGCCGCCGGACGGTAGGGCGCTCGTCTGCGCAAAGGGGTGCTACAGCGACGGGGGCTGACAAGGAAGCATACGGCGAGCATTCACGTGCAGCGGGGCGGAAGGCCCGAAGCCCCCGCCCCGTTGCCGGTCTCGAGGAGGCGGACGCTACGGCAGCCTGGCGACCTGCCTCGCCTCGGCGCCCGGCGGGATGTCGGGCGAGATGATGTTCAGCAGACGCGCTGTGGCGGACCGATCCCGGACGTGAACCACCTGCAGCGTCGCCATGACCTCATCGACCCGGATGTTGCCGTCGTCCAGGCGCGCCGGGCGGCGACGGATCTCGAACAGGTCGCCCGGCGCGACGCCGTGGTTGCGACCCTTGTCGAGGAACACGACCATCTGCGGCGTCTTGAGGTCCTGCCGACCGGTGCCGCCGAGGAGCGTGGCGCGCACGCCGTCGCTCACCGGGGCGGCTTTGGCGGTGCCGGGCTCGCCGAACTGCTCCAGCGGGAGCACCCGCTGGCCGGCCCGGATGGGGCCGTAGACCGACACCACGCTGGCGAGGTACCTGCCGCTCGCCGTGTCCACGACCTGGAGGATGCCCGTGGGCAATACGACGTTGCCGTAGCCCCGGATCTCCTGGCCGATCACGACCGCCAGCAGGCTGTCGCCCACCTGATAGGTGCCGCCCTTCGGGGCAGAGATCGACACGACCTCGTAGGGCATGGCATTGGCGTTCCAGCTCGACGCCCTGATCTGTGGCGGCGTGACCGTCCCATGCACCTTGCCGTAGGGGAGCTGCTGGCGCTCGGTCAGGAAGCCGGAGGAGTAGAACTCGCTGCGCCGCAGCGCCCGATACGGCCGGTCGGTGTAGAATCGCAACGTCTCGCGCAGGGTCTGGCCGGGCAGCGGGCCGAACAGGGGCTTGGTTTCCAGGGAATCCGGACCCGGCTCGGTGAGGGAGGCCAGGCTGGCCGGAGTCGGATCGGCGGCATCGGTATCCGCCGCAGGCGACTCGGCCACCTCGTCGGCGATGGGAGCGTCGGCACCGGCGGGCGGCGGCGTATCCTCAGCCGGCACGGAGGCGACCGCCTCGGTGGCGGAGAGGTGGAGAACTTCACCGGGATAGATCCAGTGCGGATCCTCGACGACGCCGGTGTTCATCCGGTAGATGTCGGGCCAGAGGAAGGGGTCGCCGCGGTACTGGCGGGCCAGATCCCAGAGCGTGTCGCCCTTGCGGACGGTGTGGCTCTGCGTGGTGGTGTCTTGTGCGGTGGCCACCGCGGGAGCAGCGGCCAGCGCCATCGCGCCCAGCCAAGACCAACGGATCGTGCGCTGCATCGGGATCTCCCGGAAGGGACGGACTTCTCGACGGTTCAGGGCGAACCCGAGCAAAAGCAACGCCAGTGGCCGCATGGGCCTGCAATGTCTGGTTAAGCGGTTGGCAGCACGGGGCTTATCCGGTCGGCACCACCCGCTCCGTCGGCTTCCGGACGCGACCGCTCACCGCGCCACGCGAGAGCCGCTGGCAACTCCCCATGACCCTTGGTGCCGGGTGAGCGGGACCGGTAGCCGCGCTCTGCCGCGGCGGTATCGCAGTGTATCGAACGGAAGGGTCGCGGGACTGCCCGAGCGCGAACCCGGCAGCGGGCAGCCCCTCAGTTCGCGACCCCGGCCTCCTCAGAACGGCAGGTCGTCGTCCTCGGAGTCGAGCGCCTCGGGGAAGTCCTCGAACGACTGGTCCTTGCCCTTCGGCGCCGAAGCGGCCGCGGCGACCTTGTTGGCCGGGGTGAAGGACTCCGCGCCCTCGCCCTTGCCGCTCAGCAGGATGACCTCGCGACCGGTGATCTCGGTGGTGTACCGGGTCTGACCCTC
>DATABZ010000151.1:0-6967 GCA_036259315.1 Gemmatimonadales bacterium
GCCGAGGGCGTGGGCAACGTGCTGCTGGCCGTCGGCGCCCGGACCGGTCGCGACGGCATTCACGGGGCCAGCTTCGCCTCGGAGGAGCTCTCCGAGCAGAGCGAGTCGCGTCGGCCGCAGGTGCAGGTGGGTGATCCCTTCTCCGAGAAGCTCCTGCTCGAGGCGAGCCTCGAGCTCATCACGTCGGACCTCATCGTCGCCATCCAGGACATGGGCGCGGCGGGCCTCACCAGCTCCAGCGCTGAAATGGCCGCGCGCGGCGGCGTGGGCGTGGAGATCGACACCGGTCTGGTACCGACGCGCGAGGACGGCATGACGCCGTACGAGATCCTGCTCTCCGAGTCCCAGGAGCGGATGCTGGTGGTCGCCACACCGGAGCGAGTGGCGGATGTACAGCGCGTCTGCAAGAAGTGGGAGCTGACCGCCACGCCGATCGGGCGGGTGACCGACGACGGCGTCTTCCGGGTGAAGCACCACGGACTCACCGTGGCGGCGATTCCCGGCCAGCGGCTGGTCGACGACTGCCCCGTGTACCACCCGGAGGCGCGGGAGAGCGAAGAGGCCCGGTACCGCCGTTCCGCCGTACCGTCGCTCCCGCCCAAGGTGGAGCTCCAGGATGCACTGGAGCTCCTGCTGGACACGCCCAACATCGCCAGCAAGCGTTGGGTGTACGAGCAGTACGATTCCTCGGTGCAGGCCTCCACCGTCCTGCACCCGGGCGGGGATGCCGGCGTGCTGCGCGTCCCGCACACCAAGTTCGGGCTGGCGGTGACCGTGGACTGCAACGCCCGGCTGGTAGCGCTCGATCCCTATGAGGGAGGCAAGGCCGCCGTCGCCGAAGCGGCGCGCAACGTCGCCTGCACCGGCGCCCGCCCGCTCGGCATCACCGATTGCCTCAACTTCGGCAACCCGGAGAAGCCCGAGGTCTTCTTCCAGTTCCGCGAGGCGTGCCGCGGCATCGCCGACGCCTGCCGCGCCTTCGGGACTCCGGTGACGGGCGGGAACGTCTCCTTCTACAACGAGAGCCCCACGGGCGCGGTGGACCCCACGCCGACGGTCGGCATGGTCGGGTTGCTGGAGCGGGTGGAGCAGCGGGTCGCGAGCTGCTTCGCCCAGCCGGGCGACGACGTCCTCATCCTGGGCTCCACCCGCGGCGAGCTGGGCGGCTCCGCCTACTGGGCGGAGATCCGCCACTTCGTAGGCGGAGCGCCGCCGCCGGTGGATCTCGAAGCGGAGCGGAGACTCCAGGATTTCCTCGTAGAGGCCGCGGAGCGGGGACTCCTCCGCTCCGCACACGACGCCTCGGAGGGCGGGCTGCTGGTCACCCTGGCCGAGGCGGCCATGGGGGACGCATATGCCAACGCGGTGGTAGGCGCGGAGCTCGACCTGGAGGGCTACGCCCCGGGCGTCGAGCTCGAGGGCCTGCTCTACGGCGAGGATGCCGGCCGGGTCGTCGTGTCGGCCGATCCGGCCCACGCGGGGGAGCTGGCCGAGCTCGCCCGGCGGTACGCGGTGCCCCTGTTCCGCGCCGGCCGGACCGGCGGCTCCAGCCTGGAACTACGCGCGGGGTCTCGCGTGTTCAGTTGGGTTCTGGAGTCCCTGAGAAAGACCTACTACGAGGCGATCCCGCGGCGCATGCAGCACGCCGACGCGGAGCGCTCGGCGGGAGAATAGACGGCATGTGCGGCATCATCGGCGTCTCCGGCGTTCCGGACGCGGCCCGACTCACCTATCTCGGTCTCTATGCCCTGCAGCACCGGGGGCAGGAGAGCGCAGGGATCGTGGCGGTGGACCGGGACGGGGTCGCTCGGCCCCACCGCGGGATGGGGCTGGTCTCCGAGAATTTCAACGACACGCTGCTCGACAAGCTGCCGGGCGACGTAGCGGTGGGCCACACGCGGTACTCGACCACGGGAAGCACCGTGCTGGCGAACGCCCAACCCTGCAGCGTCAATACCCGCTGCGGTCCGCTCGCCATCGCCCACAACGGCAATCTCACCAACGCCGTCGAGCTGAAGCGGGAGCTGGTCGACAAGGGGGCGATCTTCACCACCTCCTCGGACACCGAGGTGCTGGTGCACCTGATCGCCCGCTCGGAGGCGGAGACGGTGGAGGGGCAGATCCGGGATGCGCTGGAGCAGGTGGAGGGGGCGTACAGCCTGGTGATCGCCGCGGGCCGGACCCTCTACGCCGTGGTGGACAGCCGGGGCTTCCGCCCTCTGGTGCTCGGCCGGCTGGGCTCCGGCATGGTGGTGGCATCGGAGACCTGCGCGCTCGACCTAGTCGGCGCGACGATGGCCTGCGAGCTCGAGCCGGGTGACTTCGTGCGGATCGAGGAGGGGCGGGTCACCGAGCTGCCGCGGCTCTCGCCCCGGCCGGTGAGCCGCTGCGTGTTCGAGCTGGTGTACTTCGCCCGCCCGGACAGCACGGTGTTCGGTGAGTCGGTGGACCGGGTGCGCCGCGAGCTCGGCCGGGAGCTCGCCCGGGAACAACCCGCCTCGGGCGACGTCGTCTTCAGCGTACCCGACAGCTCCAACGCCATGGCGCTCGGCTTCGCCGAGGTGTCGGGCATCAAGCTGGAGTACGGGCTGATCCGGAACCACTACGTGGGCCGGACCTTCATCAATCCGGCGCAGAACCACCGGGTGGAGAAGGTCAAGATCAAGTTCAACCCGGTGCGCGACGTCATTCACGGCAAGTCGTGCGTGGTGGTGGACGACAGCCTGGTTCGCGGCAACACCAGCAGGAGCCTGGTCCGGATGATCCGCGCCGCGGGCGCCCGGGAGGTCCACCTGCGCCTGGCTTCGCCGCCGATCACCGGGCCCTGCCACTACGGCATCGACACACCGACCCGGGAGGAGCTGATCGCCTCGACGCACTCGATCGAGGAGATCCGCGACTTCCTGGGCGTGGACTCGCTGGGCTACCTCTCGCTGGACGGCATGCTGAAGGCCGCCGGCAGCCACACCGGTTTCTGTCACGCCTGCTTCTCGGGCCAGTATCCAACGCCGATCCCGGAGGATCTGGTGCAGCTGCGGCACGCCTCTCCGCTCGTGGCCAGCCCCGCATGAGCGGGCCGTACACCCAGCCGCTGGTCTATTTCTTCGGGCAGGGCCGCGCCGACGGCACCGCCGCCATGAAGGAGATCCTCGGCGGCAAGGGCGCGGGCCTCGCCGAGATGACCACCATCGGCATCCCCGTGCCCCCCGGCTTCACCATCGCCAGCAATCTCTGCCTCCACTACCTCGAGAGTCACCAGTTCCCCAAGCGCCTGCGGGTGGAGGTCGAGAACACCCTCCAGCGGCTCGAGAGCGCCACCCGGAAACATTTCGGCGACGGCGAGAACCCGCTCCTCGTCTCGGTGCGGTCCGGCGCGGCGGTGTCGATGCCGGGAATGATGGAGACGATCCTCAACCTCGGCCTCAACGACACCGCGGTGGAAGGGCTGGCGCGGCAGAGCGGGAACCCGCAGTTCGCCTGGGACTCCTACCGACGGTTCGTCCAGATGTACGGCACCGTCGTGTTCGACGTCCCCAAGAAGCCTTTCGAGGAGCTGCTGGAGGCGACGCGGCACCGCTCGGGCGCGGAGCGCGACATCGACGTCCCGCTGGAAGAGGTGCAGGCGCTGGTCCGGAAGTTCAAGGAGCTGATCCGCGAGCAGACCGGCCGCGAGTTCCCGGACGATCCGGTGCGGCAGCTCTGGGGAGCGATCGCCGCGGTGTTCGAGAGCTGGAATACGCGCCGCGCGATCGACTACCGCAAGCTCCACGACATACCCGACAGCCTGGGAACCGCGGTGAACGTGGTGGCGATGGTCTTCGGCAACCTGGGCGAGGACTCGGGCACCGGGGTGACCTTCAGCCGCGACCCGTCCACCGGCGAGCGGGCCCTCTACGGCGAGTTCCTGCTCAACGCACAGGGGGAGGACGTGGTCTCCGGCAGCCGCACGCCGCTGCCGATCTCGGCGCTCAAGGAGAAGCTCCCCCACACCTACCAGGAGCTGGAGCGCGTCGCGCGCACCCTGGAGCGGCACTTCCGCGACCTCCAGGACATGGAGTTCACCGTCGAGCGCGGCGTGCTGTACATGCTGCAGACCCGCCGAGGACAGCGCTCGGGGCACGCCGCCGTGCAGATCGCCTGCGACATGGTGGACGAGGGGCTCATTTCGGAGGAAGAGGCCGTCGCGCGCATCCCGCCCCACGACCTGAACCAGCTGCTCCACCCCACCATAGATCCGGGGAGCAAGCTGGACCTGCTCACCACCGGGCTGCCGGCCAGCCCGGGCGCCGCCTGCGGGACCGCCGTGTTCGACGCCGACCTGGCCGAGAAGATGGGCCGCGCCGGCAAGTCCGCCATCCTGGTGCGGCGGGAGACCTCGCCCGATGACTTCCACGGGATGGTGATGGCGAAGGCCATTCTCACCGCCCGCGGCGGGATGACGTCGCACGCCGCGGTGGTGGCCCGTGGCATGGGCAAGCCCTGCGTAGCGGGCGCGCAGGAGCTGCAGGTGGACGAGAAGGCCGGCCGCTTCTCGGTGAACGGGCGCAGTGTGGCCGAAGGCGACTGGATCACGGTGGATGGCGGGACCGGCAGGGTGTACGCCGGGCAGGCCGCGCTGATCACTCCCGAGCCGAGCGGGAACTTTCTCCGTCTGATGCAGTGGGCCGATCGCATCCGACAGCTGCGGGTCCGGGTCAACGCCGACACGCCCGCCGACGCGCACCGCGGCCGGGACTTCGGCGCCGAAGGCATCGGGCTCTGCCGGACGGAGCACATGTTCTTCGACGGCGAGCGGCTCACCGCGATGCGCGAGATGATCGTCGCCGCCGACAAGCCGGGCCGCGAGCGCGCCCTGGCCAAGCTGCTGCCGATGCAGCGCGCCGACTTCGAGGCGATTTTCCGGGCGATGGAGGGGTATCCGGTCACCATCCGGCTCCTCGACCCGCCGCTGCACGAGTTCCTGCCGCACGATGCCGGGGAGATAGACGCCCTGGCCGCCGAGCTGGAGATGCCGTCAGAGGAGCTCCAGGCCCTGGTGCACCGGCTCCAGGAGGTAAACCCCATGCTGGGGCTCCGCGGGTGTCGGCTCGGGATCCTCTACCCCGAGATCACGGCGATGCAGGTGCGGGCCATCTTCGAGGCGGCCTGCACCGTCGCCGCGCGGAAGGGCCGGGTGATGCCCGAGGTGATGATCCCGCTCACCGCGAGTGTCGTGGAGTTCCGCAAGCAGGCGTTCATCGTTCGGCAGGTTGCCGAGGAGGTGTTCCGCGAGCGCCAGATCACGGTGCCGTTCCTCCTGGGCACGATGATCGAGCTGCCGCGCGCCTGCGTCACCGCCGACGAGCTGGCCCGCGAGGCGCAGTTCTTCTCCTTCGGCACCAACGACCTCACCCAGACCACGTGGGGTCTGAGCCGCGACGACGCGGGCCGCTTCCTTCCCTACTACCTGGAGCACGGAGTCGTCGAGACCGACCCCTTCCAGGTGCTGGACCAGGCCGGTGTCGGCAAGCTGATCCAGATGGCCTGCGAGCTCGGCCGGCGGACCCGCAACGATCTCAAGCTGGGGATCTGCGGCGAGCACGGCGGCGAGCCGGGTGCCGTGGGGTTCTGCGACCGCCTGGGGATGAACTACGTGAGCTGCTCGCCGTTCCGGGTCCCCATCGCCCGGCTCGCCGCCGCGCAGGCGGCGCTCGCCGAGCGGGGAACGATGGACCGCACCCGGGCGACCGTCTGAGCGTCAGCTCCGAGCGAACACCTCCACCATGCCTTCCGCCATCCGGTCGCAGTCCGACCGGGGCGTGAAGGTCTCGTCCCGCAGGTCCACCGACTCGACTTTCGTGGTGATGAACGTCCGCCAGCCGGGCAGGTCGCCGGAGTGGCTGAAGCCGCCGGTCTGAAAGGCGGCCACCATCGGCTCCCCGGCTTCGTGGATGCCGATCAGGTGCGGCTCGACCACACGCCGCAGTCCCTCGTAGACCAGCGTCACCGTGCGATGGTCGAGCACCGCCCGGACCAGCAGCTCGGCGGGGCTCAGGTCGGCCGCGCTCCGCTCCGCCGGCCGGGGGTTGGGTTGTTCGCTCATTCTCGTCTCCTGACCAAGGGCTGAGGCGAACGTAGGCCGCCCGCGCGTGGCGCACCGTGACCGCTGACCGCCGCTTGCCTGCGGTGGGGTGCGCGACGTTCTTTCCTTCCAGCCGAGACCCGAGGAGATCATGGCCGAGCCCGTCGTGGGCGTGGTGATGGGGAGCGACTCCGATTGGGAGACGATGCAGCACGCCGCGAGGCGGCTGGAGGAGCTGGGCGTGCCGTTCGAGACCCGCGTGGTGTCGGCCCATCGCACCCCGGACCTGCTCTTCCGGTACGCCGAGGAGGCGGCCGGCCGGGGGCTCCGCTGCATCATCGCGGGCGCCGGCGGGGCGGCCCACCTGCCGGGCATGCTGGCCTCCAAGACCGCGCTGCCGATCTTCGGCGTCCCGGTTCCCAGCAAGCACCTCCAGGGGCTCGACTCGCTGCTCTCGATCGTCCAGATGCCCGCGGGCATCCCAGTCGCCACCTTCGCCATCGGCGCGGCAGGGGCGCAGAACGCCGCCCTGTGCGCGGCTGCCGTGCTGGCGCTGAGCGATTCCGACCTCGCGGGACGGCTCGAGCGGCTGCGACGGGAACAGACCCGCCGCGTGCTCGACCTCCAGCTGCCGGGAGAGCGGGCGTGATTCTGCCGGGAGCCACGTTGGGCGTGCTGGGCGGCGGGCAGCTGGGTCGGATGTTCGTGCTTCAGGCGAGAACGATGGGATATCGTACGATGGTGCTGGACCCCGACCCCGCCAGTCCCGCGGGCCAGGTGGCGGAGGTGCACCTGCGCGCCCCGTACGCCGACGCCGATGCACTCGAGCGGCTCGCGACCGAGTGCGCGGCCGTGACGACGGAGTTCGAGAACGTGCCGGCGGAGACTCTGGAGCACCTGGCGCGC
>DATABZ010000152.1:0-2735 GCA_036259315.1 Gemmatimonadales bacterium
GCTTCGAAGCCGGGTGAGCAGGCCCCTCACTGCGCTCGGGATGAGCTGCTGCCCGTAGCCGCTGCCGCTACGCCTTCCTGTCTCGCAGCTCCACCGTGCAGGTCGTGTCGAACCCGCCTCGCGTGTTGTAGATCGTCGTCACCACCAGGCGCTTCGCACCCAGCACCCGTTGAAGATCCTCCGCGATCTTCGCCGTGGCGTGCTCCTGGAAGATGCCCACGTTGCGATAGCTGGTGACGTAGTACTTGAGACTCTTGAGCTCGATGCAGCGGTCCGAGGGCACATAGGTGATTCGGAGCGTCGCGAAGTCCGGCAGGCCGCTGTACGGGCACACCGGGCTGAACTCCCGGGTCTCGGTCACAATCTCCTGGTCGGGGCCCCTGTACTCGAACGTCTCCAACACCGCGACGTCCACCGACTCGGGGCCCACGAACGGGATGGTCCTGCCTTCTGCGAAAGCCATGGCCGAATCCTAGCCCTCCTCCGGAGTCTTCACCATCCCACGCTCGAGCCAGCCGTGCTCGCCGGCGAGCACCTGTTGGGCCACCCGGTACGTCGCCACGTCGTCGTTGTCGAACACGGCCCGGAACCGCTCTTCCACCCTTCGCCGGGCGTGCCGGCAGAAGAGGTCCGCCAGGTCTACCGGCCCCGGCCCGGCCCGATCGTCCGCCGGTGCGCCTGTCGGCCCGTCCGCCCGTCCGCCCGAGGTCATCGCCCTCGCGCGCGCGCACGCGGCGGTCATCGCCAGCAGCTCGGCGCCGATCTCCACCAGCCGCCCCAGCACCGCCTGGCGCTTCTCCAGGCGGGGCCCGAAGCGGATCATGCAGTGGAACAGTGTCCGAGCCAGCCGCCGGGTCGAGCGGTCCACGAAGCGCACGTGCCCCGCCAGCCTGCCGAACTCGCCGTAGCGTGGCGCGCGGCTCCAGCCGAGGAAGAGCTTCGGATACCACCAGGCGTAGTACACCCCCGATCGGAGGGCGGCCTTGATCTTCTTCCCCATGGGCGCCTTGGGGTCGATGATGTCGCCCGCCACGCGCAGGTGGGTGTCCACCGCCTCCCGGGCGATGAAGAGCCGCATGATCTCGCTGGAGCCCTCGAAGATGAGATTGATGCGGTAGTCGCGCATCATCCGCTCGATCGGATCGGGCCGCTCGCCGCGGCTCCTGAGGCTGTCCGCCGTCTCGTAGCCGCGGCCCCCCTTGATCTGGAGCGCGTCGTCGATGAGACGCCACCCGATCTCGGTGTTCCACATCTTGGCCATCGCGGCCTCGAGCCGGATGTCGGCGTCGCCGCGATCGGCGAGGAGCGAGGCCAGGTCGGAGACCGCCTCCATCGCGAAGATCTCCGCCGCCATGCGACCGAGCTTCTGGGCGATCGCATCGTGCTTGCCCACCGGCGCGCCCCACTGCACCCGCTCCGCGGCCCAGCGTCGCGAGATCTCCAGCGCGCGCTTGGATCCGGCCACGGCGGAGGCGGGCAGGGTGAGCCGCCCGGTGTTGAGCGTGATGAGCGCGAGCTTGAGCCCCTTGCCCTCGCCCCAGAGCACGTTCTCCACCGGCACCCGCACGTTGGTGAACCGAATGATGCCGTTCTCGATCGCCTTGAGCCCCATGAAGTGGAGCCGCTGCACCACCTGCACGCCGGGCCAGTCGGTCTCCACGATGAAGGCGGTGATCCGCTTCTGTCCGGTGCGTGCCATCACGACCATCATCTCCGCGATGGTGCCGTTGGTGCACCAGAGCTTCTCCCCGTTGAGCACGTAGTGGGAGCCGTCTTCCGACAGCACGGCGGTCGTAGCGAGGCCGGCGGGGTCCGAGCCCACGTGGTTCTCGGTCAGTGCGAAGGCCGAGACCGCGCCCCTGGCGAGACGCGGCAGGTAGCGCTGCTTCTGCTCCGGGGTGCCGAAGAGCTTGAGCGGCGTCGGCACGCCGATGGACTGCGCCGCGGAGAGGAGCGCCGTCAGGTTGCCGTCCTGGCTGGTGACGAGGCCGATCGCACGGGTATAGCTGTACTGGCTCAGGCCGAGCCCGCCGTACTCGGTCGGAATCTTGATGCCGAAGGCCCCGATCTCGCCCAGGCCACGGACGATGTAGCTGGGGATCTTGCCCTCGCGGTCGATCATGTCGCTGTCCACCCGCTCCCGCATGAACCGCTCGAGCCGCTCCATGAAGGGGCGCGCCCGCTCGAGATCGGCAGGGTCCGGCTGCGGGAAGGGATGCACCAGGTCCAGCCGGAACGAGCCCTCGAACATGGACCGCACGAAGCTCGGCGCCTGCCACTCCTTCTCGCGCGCGGCCTCCGCGACCTCGCGAGCCTCCTGCTCCGAGGCGAGGGGTACGGTCGGCTTCTCGCTGGGTGGGACGAGGAGGTCAGTCATGATCGGAAGACCGGGTGAGGGTTGGACTAAGGGAGCGCTCGAGTCCGGCGACGCCGTGGAGCACGAGACCGACTACGTGGCGCCGGCGCCGCTCGAGGTCCTGGGCGTCCTCCAGCGCCACGCCCACGGCGGGCGCGACGGTGCGGGCGTGAATCAGGTGGAACCAGCAGAGCGCGATGATGCTGAGCAGCAGCTGGGCGGCCTCGCCCGAGTGCGAGTCCTCGAGGCCCAGCTCCGCGCTGATGGCGGCCAGCGCCTCCTGGCCGGCGGAGATGTGGCCCAGCTCGTCGTGCTCGGGACCCCCGCCGAGCGCCTCGCGCTCGATGAGCCGGATGAAGTTGGGGCGGGCCGCGAGGAA
>DATABZ010000153.1:0-6543 GCA_036259315.1 Gemmatimonadales bacterium
TTCGAGACGGTGCTCTTCTACAAGGCGCTCTTCATTTCGGCAGGCCCGACCGCGGCACTCACCCCGGTGGTGGGCGGGATGGCGGCCGGCGGTCTGATCCTGGTGCTCGTCTACCTGGCGGTGAACCGGTTCGGCGTCCGGCTGCCGCTCAAGCCGTTCTTCGCGGTCACCAGCGCCTTCCTGTACTACATGGCATTCGTGTTCGCGGGCACCGGTATCGCCGAGCTCCAGGAAGGCGGGTTCGTCCCGATGACGCCCGTCGGCGGAGTGCCGAGAGTCCCGGCGCTCGGCCTCTATCCCACCGCCGAGACGCTCACCGCGCAGGGCGTGCTGGTCGGGCTGGCGGTCGTGGCGCTGCTGTGGACCTTTCTCGTGGAGCCCCGTCGCGCAATGGCCGCGGAGCGGCGCCGCTCGGGCGAGGCGGTGGCGTGAGCCTCACCTCCGACCTCTGCGACCGTTTCGGCGATCAGGTCGCCGTAGCCGAGCCGCTGTTCCGCGACTTCGGTGGACGTGAGACTTTCGGCGGCGAGATCGAGACGGTGCGGGTGTTCGAGGACAACGCGCTGGTGCGCAGAATACTGGAGGGCGAGGGACGCGGCAGGGTGCTGGTCGTGGACGGCCGTGGCTCCCGCCGCTGCGCCCTGGTCGGTGGACGGCTCGCGGCGCTCGCCTCAGCCAATGGGTGGAGCGGCATCGTGGTGAACGGCTGCGTCCGCGACAGCGACGAGATCGCGGCGGCCGCGTTGGGGGTCAAGGCGCTCGCCGCCAGCCCGCGGCCTCCGGCGAAGAGCGGGGTCGGGGAGCAGGGGGTTCCGGTCTCCTTCGCCGGGATCACCTTCACTCCGGGCGATCGCGTCTGGGGGGATGCGGACGGGCTGATCGTGGGGGCGTCGGGGCTGGCGCTCGACTGAGCCGGCCGGAAAAGAACGAACGGCCCACCGACTTTCGGTGGGCCGTTCGTGTAAGCAAGTGGTAGATCGCCCCCTGAGTTTACGAAGTCGAGCCGAAGTGCCCGCTTCACCCTTCTTCGACCTACCACTTTTTCCGGCGAAGCCCGTGGGCTTCTCTGCCTTCTCTTTAAGCAAGGGCGGTGCCAGTAGTGCAAAAAATGGCAAGTCGTTGCACAGGTTACAGTTACCAAAAATGGCTCGCACTTCCCGCGCTGGGATCTCCCCCCAGGATCTATACGGAATCCCGCGCTCATCATCCAAACCAGTCAGCAGCAGCAACTTAGCCAACTGTCAAATTTCTGACTATGCAGCCTTCTTGCCGGTCGTGAGATAGGTCCCGGGCTCCGGGCTGGGACGATCCCGCAGCTTCATCATCAGCCACGCCCCGATTCCGATCAGGATCACACTGGTCAGCTGCGCGAGCGTGAACGGGCCCAGGAACCTGTCGTCCTTGGCACGAAGGATCTCGATGAAGAATCGTTCCAAACCGGCGATCACCAGGTACAGCCCGAAGATCCAGCCGATGGCCCAGGTGCCCTTGCGGAGCGACCACAGAAGCATGAACGCGGCGAGCATGATGATCGCCTCGTAAATCTGGGTCGGGTGCACCGCCAGAACCGTGGAGGGGTCGGTGCCCGGCGGCACGGGTATGCCGAACAGCTGCTCCATGCTCGCGGCCGTCGACGGTGGGAGACCCTGCGGGAACTTGACCGCCCAGGGGAGATCCGTGGGGCGGCCGTAATCGTCGTTCACCAGAAAACAACCGATCCGGCCCAGTGCGTACGCGGCGGGAAGCGCGGGCGCCACCAGCTGCATGGTCCAGCGGAGCGGAACCCCGAGTCGCCAGCCATTGAGGATGACCGCCGCGGTACCGCCGATGAACCCGCCGTACCAGACCAGCCCGCCCCGCGAGAAGAGCGCGTCGGCGTCCTGCGTGACTGCGACGTACCAGAGCTTGGCCCCGACGATGCCCCCGATGACCGCCGCCGCGACCATGTCGGCCGCGTACTCCTCCGCCAGTCGCCGCCGCTTCAGCTCGAGCGCGATGAGCCACCCGCCCATCAGGAAGCCCACCATCATCATGATGCCGTAGCCGGTGATCTCGACCGGCCCGAGCTGGAACACGAAGGGATAGACCGTCATTCAGGGCGTCTCGGCGGCCGGAGTCAGGCCGGGCAGGGGGAGGTCGTCGCGCGGCTCGAGGTCCCAGCCGCTGCGCTCGCCGCGGGCCAGTCGCCAGGCGCCCGCCGCGGCAATCATCGCCGCGTTGTCGGTGTTGAGCCGGGGGGAAGCTACGCTGACCCTGGCTCGTCCCGCCAGCCGCTCGCCGAGCCGCGCGGCCAGCGTGCGATTGCACGCGACTCCTCCGCCGATCATCGCCGTCGAGTAGCCGAGCTCCTCGACCGCGTGCGCCGTCTTCGCGGTAAGCACGTCGATGGCGGCATCCTGAAACCCCCGAGCCAGATCGGGCCGCTCACTCTCCGGCGGCGGCTCGGCCGGCTTCGCCGGATCGGCTCCCGCCCGGACGGCGCGGAGCACCGCGGTCTTGAGGCCGCTGAACGAGAAGGCGTATCGGTTGGGTCCCCCGCGATCGAGCTCCTGGAGCATCGGGCGCGGAAAGGCGTAGCGTCCCGGCCGGCCCTCCTTCGCCAGTCGCTCGATGACCGGTCCCCCCGGATATCCGAGTCCCAGGAGCTTCGCCACCTTGTCGAACGCCTCGCCCGCCGCGTCGTCGAGCGTCTGTCCCAGCAGGCGATACTCGCCCCACGCGGGCACGTCGAGCAGCATCGTGTGCCCTCCGCTCACCAGGAGCGCGACGAAGGGCGGCGCGAGGTCGGGGTCCTCGAGGGAGGGCGCGAAGAGATGGCCTTCGAGATGGTTCACGCCGAGGAGGGGGCGGTCGAGGCTGAAGGCTAGGGTCTTGCCGTAGGTCACGCCCACCAGGAGCGCGCCGACCAGCCCGGGGCCCGCGGTGACCGCCACGCCGTCGAGCTGCGAGAGCCCGACCCCGGCGTCGGCGAGCGCCCGATCCACCACAGGTCCTATCGCCTTGACGTGCGCGCGGCTCGCCAGCTCCGGCACGACGCCGCCGAACACGCGATGCACGTCCTGGGACAGGATCACGTGGCCCGCGACCGAGCCCACGCCGCCTTCGGCGCGGATCACCGCCGCGGAGGTCTCGTCGCAGGATGTCTCGATGCCGAGGATCCAGCCCGTCACGCTAGCCCTCGGGCTGGGCCAAGAGGCGCTCCACGGTGCTCCGGTTGGCGGGGGAGCTCCAGTCGTGCGCGCCGATCACCCGCTTCACCAGGACCCCGCGGCGGTCGAGCAGAAAGCTTTCCGGCACTCCTGTGGTCTGATAGAGCCGCTCGACGCTGCCGCTGCGGTCGTGCAGGATGTCGAAGGTGAGACCCAGATCCTGGGCGAACGCCACGACGTCCTCGGGGCTGCCCTCGTCGATGCTGATCGCCGCGATCCTGAAGCCACGGGTGCCCAGGGAATCGTAGAGGGCCTGCATCGAAGGCATCTCCTCGCGGCAGGGCAGGCACCAGGTGGCCCAGATGTTCACCAGCGTGACGGAGCCGCGGTAGTCCTCCAGCGACACCGTGTCGCGGGTGGCGAGGTCCACCACCCGGAAGTTCGGCGCCTCGCGGTTGATCTCGACGCCGGCGTCCGGCGTGACCCAGGTCAGCGCCGCGGCGCCGAGGGCGATCCCCCCGACGATGACGCCGACCATCATCCACTGCTTCGACACGGGCACCTCAGGCGAGAACGGCGCAGCGCCGCTGGAGGTCGCGCACGGCCTGCGCGGGGTCGACCGAGCCGAAGACGGCCGTGCCGGCCACGAAGGTGTCGGCACCGGCCATCCAGGCCTCGGCGATGGTCTCAGTGGTAATGCCGCCGTCCACCTCGAGCGCCGCGCGGGAGCCGCTCCGGTCGAGCAGGGCGCGGACCCGCCGGATCTTCTCGGTGGCGGCCGGCAGGTACGACTGGCCGCCGTACCCCGGGTTCACCGACATGACGAGCACCAGGTCGAGATCGTCGATCACCTCTTCGGCGAAGCCGAGCGGCGTGGACGGATCGAGCGCCAGGCCCGCGAGCATCCCGTGCTCGCGCACCGCCGCGAGGTGGCGCTGGACGTGCACCGTCGCCTCGGGGTGGAAGGTGAACACGTTGGCGCCGGCCTCGGCGTACTCGGTGATGTAGTGCTCCGGGTGGCGGACCATGAGGTGGACGTCGAGGGGCCGGTCGGTGATCCGGCGCAGCGCGCGGATGATGGGCGCGCCGAACGTGAGGTTGGGCACGAAATGCCCGTCCATCACGTCCACGTGGATCCACTCCGCGCCGCCCTCGACGGCGCGTGCCACCTGCTCCCGCAGGTGTCCCAGGTCGGCGCTCAACACGCTCGGCGCGATTCGCACGGTCACCGCTCTCCTCCCGGTCCGGCGCTCACCAGCAGCTCCACGGTCGAGCCCGGCTGCCGCCCGTTGCCGGGTGGGGGCCGGACCGAGAGCACGACGTCCGCCTCCTGGCCCGCGGTCACCCGATCCACCCGGCCGAGCTTGAGCCCGGCGGCCTCGATGATGGCCTCGGCGTAGGAGAGCGACAGTCCCACGACATCGGGCACGGTGACCGGTGCGGGGCCACCGCTCAGCACCAGCTGCACGGCGGTGTTCGGGGGAACGACCGTCTCCGGCGGCGGATCCTGCCACACGACCGCGCCTCGAGGGATGACCGGGTTGGGGCGCTCCCCCTCCACCCGAACGCGGAAGCCGAGATCGGTCAGGCGCTCCCGCGCATCGTCCGCGGGCAGCTCGAGCACGCGCGGCACCGCGTGCTCGGAGGCGAAGACCGCGCCCGGCGAGACCCAGTAGGCGGAGATCACGTAGCCGAGCAGCGCGGTGAGCGCGACGAGTCCCATGTCCCGGGCGAAGCGGCGCCACGGGTCGGCCGCGGGTGCCGTCGGTTCGCTGGTGGTCTCCTCGGGTTCGGTGGCGTCGATCTCCACCACCTCGCTCCGGCCGAAGCCGCCGCCGGTGTGCCGCCGAATCCTCACGACCGGCGCAGCCTGGCGGCGTACGCGCCGTCCATCTCGTGCCGCTGGGGCAGGATCGTCATGTCGCCTCTCTCCGACATCAGGGCCGCAGGGAACGTCTCGCTCGGCTCCCGTTTGAAGTCGGGATGACGGGCGAGGAACCGCTCGACCTGCAGCTCGTTCTCCTCCGGCTCGAGCGAGCAGGTGGAATAGACCAGGAGGCCGCCGGGCGCGACCACCTCCGCAACGCAGTCCAACAGCTCTCCCTGTTTCGCGGCGAGCCGCTCCAGTGCCTCGGGCGTCACCCGCGAGCGCGCATCCGGGTGCCTGGCGAAGGTGCCGGTGCCGAGACAGGGCGCGTCGAGCAGCACCGCGCTCACCGGCCGCACGGGCGGGTGGCGTGCGTCGGCCACGACCGGGTGCTCGCGCCCGGTGCCGGCGCGCCGAAGGTTCTGCGCCAGCCGGCGCACGCGGAGCCCGCTGACGTCGGCGGCGACGACCACGGCGGCCTCGCGACCGAGGGCGATGGTCTTGCCGCCCGGCGAAGCGGCCGCGTCGTACACCGTGGCGCCCGCCGGCAGATCGGCGTACCACGCAAGCAGCGCCTGGGCCGGGTCCTGCACCACGAACGCGCCCTCCGCGAAACCGGGCAGCTCGTCGGGCCGGCGGCGGTCGGTCACGAGGCCCGCGCCGTAGGCCGCGGGCTCGGCCGTGATCCCGGCCGCGATCCAGCGGCGCTGCAGCTCCGCGGCACTCTCTCTCGCGGGCTGGAGCACGAGCAGCGGCCGACGGTCGTTCCACTCGAGGAGCCGCCGGGTCTCCTCGAGGTCGAATCGCGAGAGCCACCGCTCCACCAGCCATTCCGGGTGCGAGTGGCGCCCGGCGAGCCCGGCCGCGTCCATCGTCTCCTGCTCCGGCTGCCACTCCGGCCCTGCCATCGACTCGGGCTGCGCGCCCAGGCGGCGCAGCACGGCATTGACGAACCCTCCGGCGCGGGGTCCGCCTTCCTCGCGGGCCAGCGAGACCGTCGTGTCCACCGCCGCGTGCGCGGGTACCCGGTCGAGTGCGACCAGCTGGTACGCGCCGAGCCGGAGCAGGTCCTGCAGCCGAGGCGGGACCTTGGCCCAGTCGCGGGTCACCAGGGCCGCGAGCCGCGCATCCAGCGCCTGCTTCCGGCGCAGGACGCCGGCGGCCATCTCGTGCGCCAGCCGGCGGTCGTCATCCTCCAGCTTCCGCAGCGCGCCGTCGAGCGCCGCATCCAGCGGCCGGCCGGCGCGCACCTGGGTCAGGACGTTGAGCGCTGCTCTCCTCGGTGCCAGGCCCTTGTCGGCGGACATCACCATCCCATTTCAGGCTTAGCCTCTCGGGTGGTGTGTTTGGCTGTTTCACCACAGAGACACGGAGGGCACCGAGGGCACGGAGACACACAAATCTGTTGTTGCTGTCTCCGTGTCCTCGGTGCCCTCCGTGTCTCTATGGTGAAACAGCCAAACACACCACCCGAGAAGCTAAGCCTGAAATGGGATGGTGATGTCCGCCGACAAGGGCCTGGCACCG